>MESD01000198.1:0-37554 GCA_001770815.1 Burkholderiales bacterium RIFCSPHIGHO2_12_FULL_69_20 | reverse complement strand
CGCACACCAGCCGCTCGGCGGCGCGCAACTCGGGCGCCACGCTGGCCCGCCAGTCGTCGCACACCTGGGCCACCTCGGCCCGGGCGTCCATCGTGCCGGTCGGCGTGACCGCCCCCGGCGCCACCGCCAGCACGTCGTCGACGATGCGCTTGAGCCGCTCGACGTTGTCGGCCACCATGCGCGAGAGGCGACGCTGCTGCGGCATCAGCGCGTCCTCGAGCAGCAGTGCATTGGCCTGCGAGATGGCGGCCAGCGGGTTGCGGATCTCGTGCGCGATGCCCGCCGACACCCGGCCCATGGCGGCCAGCTTGTCCTGGCGTGCGCGGGCCTGCACCGCCCGCATGTCCTCGAGAAACAGCACGCAGATGTCTTCGGGCGGCGTGTCGTCGGCGCCGATGCCGCTGCGCCGCGTGAAGCGCGCACGCACCTGCAGCAAGCGCTGCTCGCCATCGTCCAGCGTGATCGTCAGCTCGCGCGCCGAGGCTGGCCAGCTGCCCTCCACATAAGCCCGCTGCACGGCCTGATGCACGCCGGCAAGCATCGGCTCGTCGAGCAGCGGACTGGGCAGCACCATGCCCTGGCCCACCGATCCGAACAGCGCCCGGGCCGCCGGGTTGATGGCGCGCACGCGGCCACGCCGGTCGACCACCAGCACGCCCTCGGCCATCTCCTCGATCACCAGGCGGTTGAGCAGCGTCTGCTGGCGCGCCAGCTCCAGGCTGCTGCGCGCAGCGCGCTCCTCGCGGGCCAGGCGCTGCGACAACTCGCTGGCCAGCAGCGCGATCAGGAACAGGCCGGCACCCGTCAACCCGGCCTGCGACAACTGCAGCAGCAGATCGCCACCTTCGACGGCCATCGGCCAGGCCCCCGCCATCAGCAGCAGCGACAAGCCCGCGGCAGTGCCCAGCGCCACCAGGCGCCGGGTGAGCACACCCGACATCAGCACCGGCAGCACCAGCAGCGCGGTGTAGTTGAGTTGCGCGGCCGGGTCGATGAAGCGCAGCGACAAGAAGGCCAACAGGTCCACGCCGATGGTCCACAACCATTGCCGCGGCAGCAGGTGATCGGGCATCGCGCGGTCGTCGCTGGCGCCATGCAGCAGCCACAGCGACACCGCCTGGCTGGCATAGGCCAGGCACACGATCATCAGCACCACCGGCACCTTGCCGCCGGTCAGCGAGGCCAGCCACGGCGCCAGCGCCAGCGCCAGCGACAACAGCGCGCGGGCGGTGACGTAGGTGCGCAGGATGCGCGGCAGCGCCGCACCGTCGGTCGACACCAGGCGCGCCGCCTGGCGGGCGATGAAGCGGCTGTCGCCGACGCCGTCGGGATCGGTGTCGAACAGCGACGAAGCGTCGCCGTGGCGGCCGGTCTGGCCGCTGCCCTGGCGGCTGTTGGCCGCATCGCCCCAGGCGCTGAGCCAGCTGTCGTCGTGGGTGCTTTGCGGCGGGCGCCGGCGGTCGCCCTGACGGCGGTCGTTGCTGCGGCGATCGGCCTGGCGGCGGTTCGGCTTGCCGGTCACCAAAGGCAGCCCGGCACCGCCAGCCATCGGCATGGCGGCATGTGGTTCAGCCTCGGTGCGGCCGGGTGCAGCTTCATGCCGGCGGGTTGGCCACGGGGCCCAGCCGCCGATGGGCGTCGCTGCAGTACAGGCGCGAGCCCTCGGCCACCGCATCGGTGGCGGCCAGGTGCAGCCCACAATGGGCGCACTGCACCATCTCCACCGGATTGGCCGCGCCCGGCTTGCGCGGCGCGGCACCCGACGCACCGCGGTCAGGCCCACGCAGACGCGAGACCAGGGTCCACAGGCCGAAGGCCACCACCAGCAAGACCAGCAGGTATTTCACAAGTGATCCCATGTCACGCGGGCCGGTGCGCGCTCAGACATTGGCCCGGCCCAACAGCACCTCGAAGACGAAGCGCGACCCCACATAACCCAGCAGCAGCAGCAAGGCACCGCCATACAGCCACCGCGTGGCGCGCACGCCGCGCCAGCCGCGCCAATGCCGCCCGGCCAGCAAGGCGGCAAACACCGCCCAGCCCAGCAACGAGAACACCGTCTTGTGGTCCCATTGCCATTGCGTCGAGGTGGCAACGCCCAGCAGCACCGCCAGCGTCAACACCACGAAGCCGACCTCGACGAAGCGGAAGGTCAGCCGCTCCAGCCGCAGCAGCGGCAGGCCCATGGTCCCGCGCATCGGCGTCTGCGCGCGGCCGCCGGGCAGACGCAGGCGGCGCTCGGCGGCGTCCAGCATGGTGGCGTGCAGCACCGCCGCGCCGAACAGCGCATACGAAGCCACGCCCAGCATCCAGTGCACCGGCGCCCAGGGGTTGAGTGCCGGCCGCACCTCGCCCGGAAAGGCCCAGGCCAGCAGCACCACCAGGGCGCCGTTGAGGGCCAGCACACGCCGCACGCCGGGCAGCGGCACGAAGCGGCTTTCCACCGTGTGCACCGCCAGCACCAGCCACACGGTGAGCGACAGCACCGGGCCGAAACCCAGGCGCGCGCCGGGCTCGCCGCGGCCCCAGCCGCCGATGTCCAGCGCCAGCAGCAAGGCGTGCAACAACCAGCCCGCCACCAGGGCCGGCGCCGGCAGCCGCGCGTCGGCGTTGGCCGGCAGCGCGGCCATGCCGTAGGCGACCATGGCCACCAGCGCCAGCACCAGCGGCGCCGCACCCAGGGTTGCAACGGGGGCGAACGATAGAATCATCCAGGACAGTGTACTTTCGCGGCCACCCCCTCACGGCGTGCCCGCCATGCCGATGGCCTCCACCCTTTCCGACCGCCTGTCACGCCTCGTCAAGACGATGCGTGGCCAGGCCCGCATCACCGACACCAACGTGCAGGACATGCTGCGCGAGGTGCGCATGGCCTTGCTCGAGGCCGACGTGGCGCTGCCCGTGGTGCGCGACTTCATCGCCCGCGTCAAGGAAAAGGCGCTGGGCACCGAGGTCATCGGCTCGCTCAACCCCGGCCAGGCGCTGGTGGGCGTGGTGCACAAGGAACTTAGCCGCACCATGGGCGAGGGCGTGTCCGACATCAACCTGATCACCCAGCCGCCGGCCGTGATCCTGATGGCCGGCCTGCAGGGCGCGGGCAAGACCACCACCACCGCCAAGCTGGCCAAGCACCTGATCGAGCGCCGCAAGAAGAAGGTGCTCACCGTCTCGGCCGACGTCTACCGCCCGGCCGCCATCGAGCAGCTGAAGTTGGTGACCAAGCAGGCCGGCGCCGAGTGGTTTCCGTCCACCGGCGAGCAAAAGCCCCGCGACATCGCCCTGGCCGCGCTCGATCACGCCAGGCGCCACTACTTCGACGTGCTGCTGGTCGACACCGCCGGCCGGCTGGCGATCGACGAAGCGCTGATGGCCGAGATCCGCGACCTGCACGCCTGCCTGAACCCGATCGAGACGCTGTTCGTCGTCGACGCGATGCAGGGCCAGGACGCGATCAACACCGCCAAGGCCTTCAAGGAGGCGCTGCCGCTGACCGGCATCGTGCTGACCAAGCTCGACGGTGATTCACGCGGCGGCGCGGCGCTGTCGGTGCGCCAGATCACCGGCGCGCCGATCAAGTTTGCCGGCGTCTCCGAGAAGATCGACGGGCTGGAAGTCTTCGACGCCGAGCGCCATGCCGGACGCGTGCTGGGCATGGGCGACATCCTGGCGCTGGTCGAGCAGGTGCAAAGCAATGTCGACCTGGGCGCGGCGCAGAAGCTGGCCGACAAGGTCAAGTCGGGCGACGCCTTCGACCTGAACGACTTCCTGTCGCAGCTGTCGCAAATGAAGAAGATGGGCGGGCTGTCGGGGCTGATGGACAAGCTGCCCAGCGCGATGACCGCCAAGGCCGGCAACGTCGACATGGACAAGGCCGAGCGCGACGTCAAGCGCATGGAGGGCATCATCCTGTCGATGACGCCGCTGGAGCGCCGCAAGCCCGATCTGCTGAAGGCCAGCCGCAAGCGCCGCATCGCCGCCGGCGCCGGCGTGCATGTGCAGGAGGTGAACCGCCTGCTCAATCAGTTCGAGCAGATGCAGGGCATGATGAAGAAGATGAAGGGCGGCGGCCTGATGAAGATGATGAAGCGCATGGGTGGCATGAAGGGGATGATGGGGTGAGCCTCAGCCGCCCGCCCGGCGCCGCCAGCGCTGGGCCACCAGCGCGACCAGCGCCAGCAGCACCACTGCCAGCGTGCCCGGTTCGGGCACTTCCTTTGCCGGGCCTTGGGCGGCGCCCGCGACGGGCTGGCCCCTGTCGCCCAGCACCTGGGCCAGACGCGCCACCTCGGCGCTGCGTCGGGACAAGACTTCGGCGGCCGCTGCCGCCGCCGCCGCCGCGGCCGGGCGCGGCACCACCTGCTCGGTGATACGCCCCAACGCCGTCAGAACCGGGCTGCCGGGCTGCGTGGTCGGTGCCCGATCGCCCGCCCGCGCGACGCCGATCCTGGGCGTGGCGATCGGCACAGCACTGGCCAGCCGCTGAGCCGCCGCCGGCGGTGTGGCCTCGACGCTCGACGGCCTGGCGCGCGCCGTTGCGGCGGCGCTGCCAGCGTCACCGCCCGCCTCGCCTTCTTCGGCGCCCGATAGGCCGGCCTGCCCCTCGGCGCCCACACCGCCCACCGAAGCACCACCGCCCACCGCGCTGCCCACCGGGTCGGCCAAGATATCGGCCAGCTGGGCCAGCGCCTCGCTGCGCTGCGCCAGCAGGGCCGCCGTGCCGGCGACCACGCCGCGCTCGCCGCGGGCCCCCAGCACCGACACGTTGCCGCACACGTCGGGCACCATCACCGCATGCAGGCGGCCCTGGTCGTCGCGCGCTTCGTAGAAGTCGGCCAGTTCCTCGTGGCCGGGCGCAAAGTTCACCCGGGACCCCAAACACAGCGTGCGGCCGAAGGTCAGGGCCACCGCGCCGGGGTCGAATTCGCGGCCGTCGGTGGTGTGGCGGATCGCATCCCGGGTGATCGACAACCGTCCCGCCTTCAGGCCAGCCTGCTGCTGGGCGACGATGGCCCGCACCGCCTCGGCCGGCAGGCGCGCAGCCTGCAGCGCCTGCGCCATCGTGCCGCGGTACGGATTGCGTCCGGGCTGGCCCCATTGGCAGCCGCGGCGCAGGCTCAGGCCGTGCGATGCCTGATCGGACGGCGCCGGCGCGCCGGGCAGCGGCACCACCGCCGGCATCAGGGTGCCGCCGAGCGGCCCGGCGATTGCCGGTACGCCGTCGTGGCTTTCGCCGGGCGCCACGCCCAGCGCCACCTGGCGGCCCGCCATCGCGCCCACGCCGATCAGCGAGACCACCGCCAGCGGGGCCATCACGCTGAAGGCCACGACCAGCGCCACAGCAGCCTTGCGCGCCGGCGGGCGGATCGCCGCCGCCCAGGCCTGCAGCCTGGTCGCGGCCGCGGCAGGCAACCCGTCGCTTGGCAAACGCTGCGCCCGGGTGCGGGGCTCGCGCCAGCCGCAAACGACATTCGCACAGCGGTAGCGCAGGCGGGCCGATGCGCTGGACGGACCGTGGCCGGCCCGCAGGCGCCGCACGGCTTGCACGTCACCACCACAATCGGGGCAGTGGCGCCAGGGGGATGCGGGTTCGTTCACGGTGTTGGGCGGCGGTCTGGACGATGGGGGTTGCACGCGGCGGGGCCAGGCCAGCGCACGGCCCATCCACCCGTTCAATCCGGTTATCGGCCAGAGCGCGCCGCACTGCAGGCAAAAGCGCACGCCGACCGCACCACCGGCGGCCGCGCGGCGGTGGAAGATGGCGGCCGTGATGCACACACCCTGCCAGCACCCATCGGGCCACCGTCCCCGCCGCCGCCAGCGGTCAGCGCCGTGGTTGGCCTGCGCCCTGGCCTGGGCCATCCATGCCAACGCGCAACCGCTGCCGGCTGACGCCCCCACCGACCGCGACTTTGCGCAGCAGGTGCTGGAGGCCGTCAACCACCACCGGCTGCAGCAGCGGTTGGCACCGTGGCAGGCCGATCCCACGCTCAGCGAGATCGCCGCGGGCCACAGCCAGGCGATGGCCCGCCTGGGCGCCCTCAGCCACGCCGGCTTTCAGACGCGCTTCGAGCGCGCCCAACGCCGGGTGTGCGTGGAAAACCTCGCCGCGCGCTACCGCCAGGCCGACCGCCTGGTGGCCGGCTGGCAGGCGTCACCCGGGCACGGCGAGAACCTGCTCGATGCCCGGGTGCAACAGGTCGGCGTCGCCAGCGTCGGCGGTTATGTCACGCTGCTGGCCTGCTCGGCAGCGCGGGTGCCGGCACGCTGAGCGCACCACCCAGCCCAAGGCGGGCCGGGCGATCCACACGGGCCGTGATCAGCTCAGCAGCGCCTGCGCAAACTCACGCGCGCTGAAGGTCTGCAGGTCTTCCAGCTTCTCGCCCACGCCGATGAAGTAGACCGGCACCGGCCGCTCGCGCGCGATGGCCGCCAGCACGCCGCCCTTGGCCGTGCCGTCGAGCTTGGTGACGATCAGGCCGGTGAGGCCCAGCGCGTCGTCGAAGGCCTTCACCTGGGTCAGCGCGTTCTGGCCGGTGTTGCCGTCGACCACCAGCAGCACCTCGTGCGGCGCGCTGGCATCGGCCTTGGCGATCACGCGTTTGATCTTCTTCAGCTCTTCCATCAGGTGCAGCTGCGTGGGCAGGCGGCCAGCGGTGTCGGCGATCACCACGTCGCGGCCGCGCGCCTTGCCCGCGCTGACCGCGTCGAAGGCCACCGCCGCCGGGTCGGCGTTCTCCTGGCTGACGATCTCGACCCGGTTGCGGTCGGCCCACACCGCCAGTTGCTCGCGCGCCGCCGCGCGGAAGGTATCGGCCGCGGCCAGCAGCACCGTCTGCTCGGCATCGGCCAGATGGCGGGTGAGCTTGCCGATGCTGGTGGTCTTGCCCGCCCCGTTGACGCCCACCACCATCATCACCGTGGGTGTGAACTGGCCCACCACCAGCGGCTTTTCCAGCGGCGCCAGCAGGTCGGTCAGCGCCTCACCCAGCAGGCCCTTGACCTTGGCCGGGTCGGTGGCCTTGGCCTCCTTGACGCGGCGCTTCAGGTCCTGCAGCAGGAACTCGGTGGCCTTCACGCCGGCATCGGCCATCAACAGTGCCGACTCCAGTTCCTCGTAGAGCGTTTCGTCGATCAACGTGCCGGTGAACACCTGCGCGATGTTGCTGCCGGTCTTGCGCAAGCCGTTGCGCAGCTTGTCGAGCCAACTTTGCCGGGCGGGCGGGGCGGGCGACTCGACGGGCGCCAGCGGCGCCGGCGCCACGGGCGGCACCGGGCGATCCACAACCGGCTCGGGCGGCAACGGCAACGCGGGCGTTGGCGGCGCGGCGGCGGCCACGGGCGGCGGCGGCTCGGCCGGCGCCGGCACGGGTGCTGCTGCGGGCGGTTCCGCGGGCGGCAGCGCCGGCACGGGTGCTGCTGCGGGCGGTTCCGCTGGCGGCAGCGCCGGCACGGGTGCCACTGCGGGCGGCTCCACGGCGGTGGGCGCACCGGTCAGCTTGCTGACGGCCGTCTTCCACCACGATCCACCGCCGGCCGCCTCGGGCGCCGGGGTGGGGGCTTCGATGGAAGCCGCGGGCGGTGCGGCAACAGGCTCGACGGCAGGGGTGGCGGCCGGCGGCGGCGCGGCCTTTTTCTTGAAGAAGCTGAACATTTCTCGATCAATTGGAAGCGGCGATGCAGGCCCGCAAAATCAGCCGCTATAATCGCGGGCTCATGGCGCTTTAGCTCAGTCGGTTAGAGCGACGGAATCATAATCCGCAGGTCCGGGGTTCGAATCCCTGAAGCGCCACCAGATCCCCGGCCCGAGGCACTTGTCTCGGGCCGTTTTGTTTGTCGACACCGCAGCCATTGGCTTCGATTGTCGGCGTGTTTGTCACAGCCCCTGGATCCACACCATGCCCCGCTGTGTTCTGAAGCATTTGCTCGGCCTGGCGCTGCCGACGCTGCTGGTCACCGCGGTGGTGGCGCAGACCACGCGCCCGTTCCCGGCCACCGCCTTGCGCGGTGAGTTGCAGGTCACGCAGCCACCCGAGGTGCTGCTCAACGGCCGGGCCGCGCGCCTGTCGCCGGGCTCGCGCATCCGCGGTGCCGACAACATGCTGTACCTGTCGGCCACGCTGGCGGGCCAGCGGCTGCTGGTGCACTACACCCGCGAGCCCTCGGGCCTGGTGCACGACGTCTGGATCCTCACGCCCGAAGAGGCCGCGCGCAAGCCCTGGCCCACCACACCCGAGGACGTGCAGCGCTGGTTGTTCAACCCCGCTGCCCAGACCTGGACCAAGCGCTGACCGCGCCGCCCATCGCAAGGACCGCCATGACGAAGAAGGTCTACATCCGCAGCTTCGGCTGCCAGATGAACGAGTACGACGCCGACAAAATGGCCGACGTGATGCGCGTGGCCGAAGGCTACGAGCCCACCCACGACCCCGAACAGGCCGACCTGATCCTGTTCAACACCTGCTCGATCCGCGAGAAGGCCCAGGAGAAGGTGTTCTCCGACCTCGGCCGGGTCAAGCACCTGAAGGCCCGCGGCGTGCTGATCGGCGTGGGCGGCTGCGTGGCCAGCCAGGAGGGTGCAGCCATCATCGATCGCGCGCCCTATGTCGACGTGGTGTTCGGCCCGCAAACGCTGCACCGCCTGCCGCAGTTGCTGGCCCAGCGCCAGGCCCAGGGCCGCGCGCAGGTCGACATCAGCTTTCCCGAGATCGAGAAGTTCGACCACCTGCCGCCGGCCAGGACCGAAGGCTCGTCGGCCTTCGTGTCGATCATGGAGGGTTGCTCCAAATACTGCTCGTACTGCGTGGTGCCCTACACCCGCGGCGAAGAGGTGCACCGCCCCTTCGACGACGTGCTGGTCGAGGTGGCCGGGCTGGCCGATCAGGGCGTGAAGGAAGTGACGCTGCTGGGCCAGAACGTCAATGCCTACCGCGGCAGGATGGGCGATACGGCCGAGATCGCCGACTTCGCGCTGTTGCTGGATTACGTGCACGACATCCCCGGCATCGAGCGCATCCGCTACACCACCAGCCACCCGAACGAGTTCACGCAGCGCCTGGTCGATGCCTACGGGCGCTTGCCCAAGCTGGTGAACCACCTGCACCTGCCGGTGCAGCATGGCGCCGACCGCATCCTGATGGCGATGAAGCGTGGCTACACCACGCTCGAGTACAAAAGCACGATCCGCAAGCTGCGCGCGGTGCGCCCCGACATCAGCCTGTCCACCGACTTCATCGTCGGCTTTCCCGGCGAGACCGAGGACGACCACCAGAAGTCGCTGCGGCTGATCGAGGACATCGGCTACGACGCCTCGTTCAGCTTCGTCTTCAGCGCCCGCCCGGGCACGCCGGCGGCCAACCTGGCCGACGACACGCCGCAGGACCTGAAGCTCAAGCGTCTGCAGCAGTTGCAGGCGCTGATCGAGCAGAACGTGCAGCGCATCAGCGCCAGCCGCGTGGGCACGGTGCAGCGCATCCTGGTCGAGGGCCCCAGTCGACGTCTCGGCCCCACCGGCGCAGCCGAACTGATGGGTCGCACCGAATGCAACCGCATCGTCAACTTCGATGGCGGTCCGCAGTCGGCGCGGCTGGTGGGGCAGCTGATCGACGTGCGCATCAGCCAGGCGCTGCCGCATTCGCTGCGTGGCGACGTGGTGGTGCAGGCGCTGGCATCGGTTTGAGGTCCACGGCGGTCGCCAGACCGCCACTGGCAGAATCCGGTCCGTGACCGTGCTGCTTCGCCTGAGATTCCTGTTCGTCGCGCTGGCCGTTGCCCTGCTGAACGCCGGCATGCCGGTGCTCGGCTACGCGGCCATGGCCGGCAACGGCGGGCTGGCCCAGGTGATCTGCACGCCAGCGGGCATGCTGACCATCGTGGTCGATGCCGATGGCCAGGCGCATGCCGTCGACGCCCTGCCGGGGCATGGCGACCATTGCGCGCTGTGCGTCATGCCGGTGGTCCCGGCGGCGACCCGGTCGACCCCTCCTGCGCCCGACACCACCGCCTGCAGCAGCCTGCGCACGGGCCAGCAGCTGCGGCCATCGGGGCCATCGGTCGTCAGACCGCCGGCCACCGGGCCGCCCACAAGCGCCTGACGCCTGCTTGACCCGGGGGCGTGTGGCAGCGGCTGCGTCAGCGCGGCCGCATGTCCACCCGGTCGGACCGGCCGCCACCTGGCGCGCGCGGCGCCGAGTTCCCCCCGTCGACCTCCAGTGTGCACATCGTTGCCATTGCCGCCCGGGCCTGCCCCGGCCTGCAGCGCTGCGCACGGCCCCTGCAGCACCGCCGGGCATGCCCCGGGTGACGCGCCGCAGCCCTCTCTCAGGATTCCATCATGAAGCCCCTGGCTTGCCTCACGCTCAAGACCCTGCCGCTGCTGCTCGCAGCCCTGCCAATGACCGCCGCCGCCCAGGCCAACCGGCCCGCCCAGGTGCTGGTGACCGCGCCGAAACCCTCGGTGCCATTGAACGCGCACAGCGTCGACGTCACGGGCGCGCAGGCGCCGCGCACCGCCTCCGGCGATACCGCCACCCTGCTGCGCAGCACGCCCGGCGTCAGCCTCTACGGCGCCGGCGGTGCGTCCAGCCTGCCGGCGATCCATGGCCTGGCCGACGACCGCCTGCGCATCAAGGTCGACGGCATGGACCTGATCGCCGCCTGCCCCAACCACATGAACCCGCCGCTGTCCTACCTCGACCCGGCCATGGTCGACACGATCAAGGTCTATGCCGGCATCGCGCCGGTCAGCGTGGGCGGCGACAGCATCGGCGGCAGCATCGTCGTCGAAACGCCGGCACCCGAGTTCGCCTTGCCCGGCGGGCCCGCGCTGCTCAAGGGTCGACTGGGCGCCTATGCCCGCAGCAACAACCAGGCGCTGGGCGCCAGCCTGGCGACCACCTACGCCACCGAGACATTCAACCTGTCGTACAGCGGCGCGCTGAGCCAGGCCGACAACTACCGCGCCGGGGGCGACTTCAAGGCCACCAACGCCACCGGCCGGGCCGGGCATGTGCTGGCACTCAACGAGGTGGGCTCGTCCGCCTACAAGACACAGAACCACGTGCTGGGCATCGCATTGCGCAACGCCAACCACCTGGTCGAGGCCAAGCTGGGCTACCAGGCGGTGCCGTTCCAGCTCTATCCCAACCAGCGCATGGACATGCTGGACAACACCCAGCAGCGGTTGAACCTGCGCTACCTCGGCCGCTTCGACGGGGGCACGCTGGAGGCGCGGGTCTATCACGAGGAGGTGGCGCATCTGATGGACTTCGGCCCCGACCGCCGTTTCTGGTACGGCACAGCCTCGGGCGGACCCGGCGCCGCCAATGGCAGCCCCTGTTCGCCCATCGGCATGCCCTGCGCCGCCGGCATGCCGATGAACACCGACAGCCGCAACGACGGCGCCACCCTCAAGGCCAGCCTGGACGTGGGCGAGCACGACATCCTGCGCCTGGGCGCCGAGGCCCAGCGCTACCGGCTCGACGACTGGTGGTCGCCTTCGGGCGGCGGCATGTGGCCGGGCACCTTCTGGAACATCAACGGCGGCCAGCGCGACCGCACGGCGCTGTTCGCCGAGTGGGAGGGACGAGAGGGGCGGGAGGGGCGGGAGGGACGCGCCAGCGCCAGGTGGTCGACGCTGCTGGGCGCACGCTACGAACAAGTGCGCTCCAACGCGGGCGAGGTGCGCGGTTACAGCACGGCGACGGGCGCCTCGGGCAGCCAGGTGGCCGACGCGGCGCGCTTCAATGCCCTTGACCGCGCGCGCCGCGACCACAACTGGGACTTGACCGCGCTGGCCCGCTACACGGCAGACGCCAGCCTCGACCTGGAGCTGGGCGTGGCCCGCAAGGTGCGATCGCCCAACCTGTACGAGCGCTACAGCTGGTCGACCTGGACCATGGCGATGGTGATGAACAACGTCGTCGGTGACGGCAATGGCTATGTCGGCAATCCCGACCTGCGGCCAGAGACGGCGCACACGCTGAGCGCCACGCTCGACTGGCATGCCAGCGACCGGCACTGGTGGATCAAGGCCACGCCCTACCTCACCCGGGTGAGCGACTACATCGACGCCGTGCGATGCACCGCCGCGCTGATCCCCGGTTCGGCATGCCCGGTGGCCAACAACAGCACCAACCAGTTCGTGCAACTGCAATACGCCAACCAGTCGGCGCGGCTCTACGGCGTCGACCTGTCGGGCCGCGTGGCACTCGCCACCACGGCCTGGGGGCGTTGGGGGCTGGACGGCCTGGTCAACTACACCGATGGCGAGAACCGCAGCACCGGCGATGCGCTCTACAACATCATGCCGCTCAACGCCCGGCTGACGTTGACACACCAGCACGGCGGCTGGAACAACGGCCTCGAGTGGGTGCTGGTGCGGGCCAAGGAACAGCGCTCTGCCGTGCGCAACGAGCTGCCCACGCCGGGCCACGGCCTGCTCAACCTGCGCGTTGGCCACACCTGGAAGCAACTGCGCGTGGATGCCGGCATCGACAACCTGCTCGACCGCCTGTACTACCCACCGCTGGGTGGCGCCTACGTCGGCCAGGGCACCACGATGAGCATGAACGGCACGCCCTGGGGCACAGCGGTGCCTGGCATGGGGCGCTCGTTGCATGCCGGCATGAGCTACACCTTCTGACCGTCCATCACGCTGCCTGCGGCTAACGGCCGCCGCGCCGCGGCCCGAAGCCCACCCACCCCATCGCCGCGGCGCAGCCCAGCACCATGGCGATGTAGGTGGCCATGCGGCCGTCGCGCCCACTGATCACCAGCCCCGCCAGCAGTGCGACCGCCGCCGCGCCGCTGCCCCAGGCGGCCAGCTGCCACCAGCGCACCGCGCCCAGTTCACGCCGCCACAGCAGCTTGGCCAGCGCCGAGGCGATCATGCCCAGCGCCACGGCCGGCGCCAGCAGGTTCAACAGGTGCCAGAGGATGTCGAGGGGGCCCATGGTCAAGCCGTTGGGGTGGGTTGGGGTGAACGCACGCCCGGGCGCGCGGCTTGATATGCGTCAACATAGGGGTGCGGGCCGGGGTGCGTTAATCCCCACCTGACCCAGCGTCCTCGAATTCTATAATCCACCCATGAGTGTGTTCACCCTCGGCCTGAACCACATGACCGCGCCCGTCGATCTGCGTGGCCGGTTTGCGTTCTCGCCCGAACAACTCTCGCCGGCGCTGCGGGGTTTTCGTGAGCGGCTGATGCGTGCGCTGCCCGAGGCGGCGCTGCTGTCCACCTGCAACCGCACCGAGCTGTACGTGGCCGCCGAGCCCGCCCAGGTGCAGGCGCTGGTGGCGCCCACCATTGACTGGCTGGCCGCGCAGGGCGGCGTCACCGGTGATCAATTGCGCCAGCACACCTACGTGCTCGAACACCGCGACGCCGCGCGCCATGCCTTCCGCGTCGCGTCGGGCCTTGATTCGATGGTGCTGGGCGAACCACAGATCCTCGGCCAGATGAAGCAGGCCGTGCGCGAGGCCGATGCCGCCGGCACGCTGGGCACCACGCTGCACCAGCTGTTCCAGCGCTCGTTCTCGGTGGCGAAAGACGTGCGCACCTCCACCGAGATCGGCGCGCATTCGATCAGCATGGCGGCGGCCTCGGTGCGGCTGGCCGCGCAGTTGTTCGAGGACCTGCGCGACATCAACATCCTGTTCGTCGGCGCCGGCGAGATGATCGAGCTGGTGGCCACGCACTTTGCCGCCCGCTCGCCCAAGGGCATGGCGATCGCCAACCGCACGCTCGAGCGCGGCGAGAAGCTGGCCGGCCGCTTCGGCGGCCAGGCGCTGCGGCTGGCCGACCTGCCGACCCGGCTGCACGAGTTCGACGCCATCGTCTCCTGCACCGCCAGCACCCTGCCCATCATCGGCCTGGGCGCCGTGCGCAGTGCGCTGAAGGCGCGTCGCCACCGGCCGATGTTCATGGTCGACCTGGCCGTGCCGCGCGACATCGAGCCCGAGATCGGCAGCCTGTCCGATGTGTACCTCTACACCGTCGACGACCTGTCGGCGGTGGTGCAATCCGCCGGCGAGAAGCGGCAAGCCGCCGTGGCCCAGGCCGAGGCCATCATCGACGCCGGCGTGCAGAGCTTCACCCACTGGCTGGACCAGCGCGCCACCGTGCCGCTGATCCAGGCACTGCATGCCCAGGCCGACGACTGGCGCAGCGCCGAGATTGCCCGCGCCCGCAAGCAGCTGGCCAAGGGCGCGTCGATCGACAGCGTGCTCGAGGCGCTGTCCAAGGGCCTGACGCAGAAGATGCTGCACGGCCCGCTGGCCGAGCTGCACGCCAGCGATGGCGAGGCCCGGCTGCAGATGGCGCAAACCGTCTCGCGCCTGTTCCTGCGCAACACCGCCCGCAACCCCGCGGCGGACGACAACCCCTAGCTTTTCAGCCCGCTGCCTGCACGCTGGCCTGACCGGGCGGGCGTGCCGGCATCGCCTGTGCGCCGATGAAAGACTCCCTCCGCCTGCAACTGCAACGCCTGACCATGCGTCTGGCGGAGCTGGACGCGCACCTGGCCGACCCGAAGTTGAGCCAGGACATCAACCGCTACCGCAGCGTGGCGCGCGAGCAGGCCGAGGCCGCCGCACTGGTGCAGCGCTTCATCGCCTACGAGCAGCGCGAGGCCGACCTCGCCAGCGCACGCGAGATGCTGGCCCAGCCCGGGCAGGACGCCGACATGGCCGAGATGGCGCGCGAGGAGATCGCCGCCGCCGAGGCCGACCTCAACCGGCTGCTGGCCGAACTGCAGGCCGCGCTGCTGCCGCGCGACCCCGACGATCAGCGCAACGCCTTCGTCGAAATCCGCGCCGGCACCGGCGGCGACGAGTCGGCGCTGTTCGCCGGTGACCTGGCGCGTTTGTACCTGCGCTTCTGCGAGCGCCAGGGCTGGCGCACCGAGGTGCTGAGCGAGAACGCCAGCGACCTGGGTGGCTACAAGGAGTTGGTGCTGCGGGTGGAAGGCGCCAACGTCTACGGCCAGCTCAAGTTCGAATCGGGCGGCCACCGGGTGCAGCGGGTGCCGGCCACCGAATCGCAGGGCCGCATCCACACCAGCGCCTGCACCGTGGCGGTGATGCCCGAGCCCGACGAGACCACCGAAATCACGCTGAACCCGGCCGACCTGCGCATCGACACCTTCCGCGCCAGCGGCGCCGGCGGCCAGCACGTCAACAAGACCGACTCGGCCATCCGCATCACCCACCTGCCCACCGGCCTGGTGGCCGAATGCCAGGACGACCGCAGCCAGCACCGCAACAAGGCCAAGGCGCTGGCGGTGCTGCAGGCCCGGCTGCGCGACCGCGAGCGCGCCGAGCGCGAGGCCAAGGAAGCCGCCCACCGCAAGAGCCTGGTGGGCACCGGCGACCGCAGCGACCGCATCCGCACCTACAACTTCCCGCAGGGCCGCCTCACCGACCACCGCATCAACCTCACGCTGTACAAGCTGGGCGCGATCATGGACGGTGATCTGGGCGACGTGGTGGCCGCACTGCAGGCCGCGCAGGCGCAGGACCAACTGGCCGCGCTGGAAGGCGCGGCGTGACCGGCGCGCCCGAACCCCCGGCCGCAGCGCTGACCGTGGCCCAGGCGCTGGCGTGGGCGCAGGCCCAGAGCCTGGACCGGCTGGACGCCCAGCTGCTGCTCGGCCACCTGTTGCAGCAGGGGCGCGGCTGGTTGATTGCACACGACGACCAACCGCTGCCCGCAGCCATGGCACTGGCCTTTGCCGAAGGCTGCCAGCGCCGCGTGGCGGGCGAGCCGCTGGCCTATGTGCTGGGGGAGCGTGAATTCCACGGCCTCACGCTGCAGGTCTCGCCGGCGGTGCTGGTGCCGCGCCCCGACACCGAGACCCTGGTCGACTGGGCGCTGGAACTGCTGCCCACGCTCGCCACGGCGCGGCCTCGGGTGATCGACCTGGGTACCGGCAGTGGCGCCATCGCGCTGGCGGTGGCCCATCGCCACCCCACCGCCTCGGTGATCGCCACCGACCTCAGCCCCGACGCGCTGGCCGTGGCCCGCACCAACGCGCAGCGCCTGGGCCTGCCCGTCGCCTTTGCCGAAGGTGCCTGGTGGGCGGCCGTGCCGGCCGATGCGCGGTATCACCTGGTGCTGTCCAATCCGCCCTACATCGCCGGCGACGACGCCCACCTGCCGGCGCTGCGCCACGAGCCGCTGCTGGCGCTCACGCCCGGCGGCGACGGTCTTGGCGCGCTGCGCGTGATCGTCGCCGGCGCACCGCCGCACCTGGCGCCGGGCGGCTGGCTGCTGCTGGAGCATGGCTGGGATCAGGCTGACGCGGTGGCCACGCTGCTGCGCGACGCTGGCTTCGAGCAGATCAACACCCGACGCGACATCGCGCAGCGGCCGCGCTGCACCGGCGGCCGCTGGCCAGGCGCCTGAGCGCCGGCACCGAACGCCAGAACAAGCGGCGATGCGGTGCACAAATGAAGGTTCACGGCGCCCACGCTGCGGCGTAGGATGGTTTGCAAGCGGCCTGGATGCCCAGGTCGGTGCACCAACCGGGGAACGCGCATGCCGTGCAAGATTCGTCTGCTGCTGGGTGTTGCGGCGGCCTTCGCCGTTTCGGCGGGGGTGCAGGCGCAGGGGCTGACGCCCGCGCACGATGCACTGGGCGGCCCGTTCTGGCAGGCCCGGTTCGAGCGCGACAGTGCCTCGCTGCTGGCCGAGCGGGGTCTGGGCGCGCCGCTGGCAACCGGCGGCGTGATGCAGAACCTGCGACTGCTCGGTGACTACCAGTTCAGGACGTTGCGCCTGGGCGACACCGGCGGCTTGCGGCTGACCGGCGGCCTGCTGATCCAGCTGCGACCGCCGCAGAGCGGCATGCCGGCCCACGACCTGCCCGCGGCCCTGCCCTATGCCGGCGTCGGTTATGCCAGCGGCCGCGGCGATGGCGCCTGGGGTTTCAGCGCCGACCTCGGCCTGGCCGCCCAGGGCCTGGGCTCGCTGCGGCTGGATCGCCTGGTCAACGGCGGCGGCAGCCTGAGCGTGGACGGCTCGCTGCGCCTGCTGCCGATGATCCGCCTGGGCGTGAGCCTGGCGTTCTAGACGCCCCCGGGGACGGGCCACGCCCCGCCCGCCCCCCCTCGGAGGGTCAAGCAAAGTGGCCAAGCAACATTTGCGGGAGACCCCGCGCTGAACCAATCGGCCGCGGACGGGTCGCATGGGCTGACCGGCTGCTGGGGCCATCGCCCCGGCGCCGCGCGGCCCCGTTGCGCTTTGCCGTATAAAGCGCACCTGACACAACCCGTCCAAGCTCCAGGAAATCGACATGAGTGATGTGCAACAACGTATCGACAGCATCGTGAAGGGCGGCCGCGTGGTGCTGTTCATGAAGGGCACCGCGCAATTTCCGCAGTGCGGCTTCTCGGGCCGGGCGATCCAGGTGCTCAAGGCCGCCGGCGCCACCGAGATCAAGACGGTGAACGTGCTCGAGGATGACGAAATCCGTCAGGGCATCAAGGACTACGCCAACTGGCCCACCATCCCGCAGCTCTATGTCGACGGCGAGTTCGTCGGCGGCTCGGACATCATGATGGAGATGTACCAGTCGGGTGAGCTGCAGCAGATGATCACCAAGTGAATCCAGCGCCGCGGGCCGAGCGCCGGGCCGCTCCCAAGCCGGCCCGCGTTCCCCCGGGGGACCGGCCGGTGTACTCACCGGACGAGGGGCTGACATGACGGGCCGCCGGCTGGTCGTCGGCATCACCGGCGCCAGCGGTGCGGTGTACGGCGTGCGGCTGCTGCAGCGCGCACGCGTACTGGGGCTGGAAACGCACCTGGTCGTCACCCCGGCCGGCGTGCTGAACGCCCACCACGAGCTGGGCCTCGACCGCAAGGCGCTCGACGCGCTGGCCGATGCCTCGTATGCGCCGGCCGACGTGGGTGCCTGCGTGGCCAGCGGCAGCTTCGACACCGCCGCGATGGTGGTGGCGCCCTGCTCGATGAAGACGCTGGCCGCCGTGGCGCATGGTTTCGGCGACAACCTGCTCACCCGCGCCGCCGACGTCACGCTGAAAGAACGCCGGCCGCTGCTGCTGATGGTGCGCGAGACGCCGTTCAACCTGGCCCATCTGCGCAACATGACCGCCGTCACCGAGATGGGCGGCATCGTCTTTCCGCCGCTGCCGGCCTTCTACAACAAGCCCACCAGCATCGACGAGCTGGTCGACGACACGGTCGAGCGGGTGCTGGCGCTGCTGGGCATGACGGGCGCACGGCCCAAGGCCTGGGGCGGGCTGCGCGGCTGATCAGGCCCCGCAGCGGCTCAAGCCATCCACTGCTGGCGGTTGGCCAGCACTGCATTCGGGTAGGCAGGCTTGCCGCGGCTGCCGTTGTAGCGGCCCAGTGCCATGAACAGATCACCCCGCTCGATGTCGAGGTAGTGGCGCAGGATCACGCAGCCGAAGCGCAGGTTGGTCTGCATGTGGAACAGCCGCGCCGGCTCGCCGTCGCCGATCAGCCGGGCCCAGAACGGCATCACCTGCATGTAGCCGCGCGCGCCGGCCGAGCTGATCGCGTACTTGCGAAAGCCGCTCTCCACCTGAATCAGGCCCAGCACCAGTGCCGGCTCCAGCCCGGCACGCCGGCTCTCGTACCACAGCGTTTCGAGAAACTCGAGCCGGGTATGGGCCTCGCTCTTGCGGCGCTTGAGCCGCTCGCTCATCGTCCCCTGCCAGCGCAGGAAGGCCAGCCGCTCGTCGAGGTTGGCGAAGGCCAGCTTGGGCGGCGCGGCACTGGCGATCGCGGCCGACAGCGCGCCGCGCACCGCATCGGCCAATGGCTCTTCGGCCTGCCGGCCCGCGCGGGCCACGCCCGGCAGCAGCAGGCCCGGGGCGCCGGCTGCCGTGGCCAGCAGCGCCAGCCAGGCCCGCCGCCGGCAGCCGCTCATGCGCCCAGCCGCGCCTTCACCAGCGCGGCCGCATCGGCCAGCGGCGCCACCGTGGCGGCGGCCTCGGTGCGGCCCTGCAACTCGACCGTGCCGGCCTTCAGGCCGCGGTCGGAGATCACCACCCGCTGCGGCACGCCGATCAGCTCCCAGTCGGCGAACATCGCGCCGGGGCGCTCGCCGCGGTCGTCGAGCATCACGTCGATGCCAGCCGCTTGCAGCGCGTCGTGCAACGCGTCGGCCGCGGCCTTCACCTCGGCCGAGCGGTCGTAGCCGATCGGGCAGATCACCGCAGCGAACGGCGCGATCGACGCCGGCCAGACGATGCCGCGCTCGTCGTGGTTCTGCTCGATGGCCGCGCCCAGGATGCGGGTGACGCCGATGCCGTAGCAGCCCATCTCCATCAACTGCGGCTTGCCGTTCTCGTTGAGGTAGGTGGCGTTCATCGCCTGGCTGTACTTGGTGCCGAGGTAGAACACATGGCCCACCTCGATGCCGCGCTGGATCGCCAGCACGCCCTGGCCATCGGGCGACGCATCACCGGCCAGCACGTTGCGCAGGTCGGCCACCAGGTCGGGTTCGGGCAGGTCGCGGCCCCAGTTGGCGCCGGTGTAGTGAAAGTCGGCTTCGTTGGCGCCACAGACGAAGTCGCTCATCGCCGCCACGGTGCGGTCAGCGATCACCTGAACCGGCTGCTTCAAACCGATCGGCCCCAGGTAACCCGGCTTGCAGCCGAAGTGGTCGTCGATCTCGGCCGCAGTGGCAAAGCGCCAGCCGGCCTTCAAACCCGGCAGCTTGCCGGCCTTCACTTCGTTCAGGTCGTGGTCGCCGCGCACCAGCAGCAGCCACACCGTGCTCTTGACGATGTCGCCGCGCTCGTTCAATTCATCGGTGGCCAGCACCAGGCTCTTGACCGTGCGCTGCAGCGGCAGACCCAGCAGCGCGGCCACGTCGGCACAGGTCGCCTTGCCCGGCGTGGGCGTCTTGACCAGCGGTTGGCCGGGCGCGGCACGCGGGGTGGCAGGGGCCACGCCTTCGGCCAGCTCGATGTTGGCGGCGTAGTCGCTGGTGGGGCAATAGACGATGGCGTCTTCACCGGTGTCGGCCATCACCTGGAACTCATGGCTCAGGTCGCCGCCGATGGCACCGGTGTCGGCCGCCACCGCGCGGTACTGCAGGCCGAAGCGGTCGAAGATGCGCTTGTAGGCGTCGAACATGCCCTGGTAGCTGATCGCCGCACTGGCGGCATCGCGGTCGAACGAGTACGCGTCCTTCATCGTGAACTCGCGCCCGCGCATGATGCCGAAGCGCGGCCGGCGCTCATCCCGGAACTTGGTCTGGATGTGGTAGAAATTTTTCGGCAGCTGGCGGTAGCTGCGCAGCTCTTGCCGGGCGATGTCGGTCACCACCTCTTCGCTGGTGGGCTGGATGATGAAGTCACGGTCGTGGCGGTCTTTCACCCGCAGCAGCTCCGGGCCCATCTTCTCGAAGCGGCCAGTCTCCTGCCACAGCTCGGCGGGCTGCACCACCGGCATCAGCAGCTCGACTGCGCCGGCGCGGTTCATCTCGTCGCGGATGATGGCCTCGACCTTGCGGATCACGCGCAATCCCATCGGCATGTAGTTGTAGATGCCCGCGCCCAGGCGCTTGATCATGCCGGCGCGCATCATCAACTGGTGGCTCACCACCTCGGCGTCGGCGGGGGCTTCCTTCAAGGTGGAAATGAAGAACTGGGAGGCTTTCATGGGGCTTGGCTGGGCTTCATGCACTGCCTGCAGGCGATGCGCCGCCGGGCGGCGCGGGCGCTTGATATGCATGCGGGTTAGCGAGGGTTCGCGGGCCGCACAACGCCGGTGCAATAATGAAACCAATCTAGAAATTGGGGTTTGATTATGCTCGACAGGGAAGGCTTCAGGCCCAACGTCGGCATCATCCTGCTCAATGCGCGCAACCAGGTGTTCTGGGGCAAACGGCTACGCACTCACTCGTGGCAGTTCCCCCAGGGTGGCATCAAGTACGGTGAATCGCCTGAGCAGGCGATGTTTCGCGAGCTGCACGAAGAAGTAGGGCTACGCCACGAGCACGTGCGCATCCTGGCGCGCACCCGCGACTGGCTGCGCTACGAGGTGCCCGACCACTTCATCCGCAAAGATGCGCGCGGCCACTACCGCGGCCAGAAGCAGATCTGGTTCCTGCTGCGCCTGATGGGCCGCGACAGCGATCTGGACCTGCGCGCCACCGACCATCCCGAGTTCGACGCCTGGCGCTGGAACGAATACTGGGTGCCGCTGGAGCTCGTCATCGAGTTCAAGCGCGACGTCTACCAGATGGCATTGAGCGAGTTGGCGCGCTTCCTGCCGCGGGTGAACCACCACAACCGCTTCCTGCGCTCGGGCATGCGCCCGCGCCGCCATGACGACGACCTGCGCGACGACCTGCAAGAAGCGCCTCATGACGACCTGATCGACGACGGCACGCCCTCCGATCTGGGTGATCTGGGCGACCTGCAGGCGCTGGACGGCGATCCGCTGCTGCCGCCGCTTGACCTGCACCGCCCCGCTGGCGGCAACCGCTGAACGAGGCGCGGCCGCGCCGCTGATCAGGCGGCCGCGTGCGGCTCGGTCGCACCCCAGGGCAGCATCAGCGACAGCAGCAGCAGTTTCTGGAACTCGGGCTCGAAGCGGTCGATGATGGCCTGCGGCTCGGGGCACAAGGCGGCATCGGTGATCAAGCCGAACTGCACACCACCGCCGTAGCTGAGGATGGACACACCCACGCCCACGTCGCCCGAGGCCGGCACCCAGAACATGGTCTGGCGCAGCGTGGCGCCGCAGAACTTCAGCGGCACGGCGGGCCCGGGCACGTTGGTCATCACCGCGGTGGTCTTCTTGGCAAACAGGCCCAGCACGATGTCCTGCACCGGCTTGATGAACAGGCCGGTGACCGCCAGCACGCCGAAGGCCAGCAGCGGCTGGTAGCTGCCCTTGAGCTGGTTCATGCGCTGGCGCACCGCGTAGACCCGCTCCACCGGGTTGGCGATGCCGATGGGCAGCACCAGCGGTGCCAAGCCGAAGCGGTTGCCCAGCTGCCAGGCCTTCTCCAGCGGACGCAGGTTGACCGGCACCATCGCGCGGATCTCGGCGCCGGTTATCGAGTCGCCCTGCTCGCGCAGCCAGCCGCCGATGGCGCCCGACACGCACGACAGCAGCACGTCGTTGATCGAGCAGTTCAGCGCCCTGCCGACCACCTTGACCACCTCCAACGGCATCGGCTCGCTCCAGGCCACCACCTTGCGGCCCACCGGCTTGCCCTTCAGCCGGGTGGGCGAGTCATCGGCCATCAGCGCCAGCGCGGCCAGGTCGCTGGCCACCTGCAAACCGGCCTTGGCCATGTCCAGCGAGCCCATCAGCGGCTGCTGCGGATGCGCCAATGCCTCGATCGAGCGGGCCACGCCGCTGCCGTACATGTCCAGCGCCTTGACGGCCAGCCCGGTCAGCGGCTTGAGCACGGCATCCGACAACCAGTCGGCGTCGGGATCATCATCGTGCTCGGCCGGCACGCTGCGCCGCGGCGGATCGTTGCCACCGTCGGTGATCGAGTTCATCACCGAGATCAATGCAATGCCGTCGCCGATGCAGTGGTGGATGCGGGCGATCAGCGCACAGCCGCCCTCGTAGCGCTCGACCAGATGAAACTGCCACAGCGGGTGCGCCGGGTCCAGTGGCGTGACGGCCAGCTCGCCGCAGCGCTGCTGCAGTGCCGCGCGCTCGCTCTGGCCACGCTTGCGGGGGATCTTTTCGAGCACCACATGGCGCGCGATGTCGAAGTGCGGGTCTTCCACCCAGGTGGCGCCCATGGTGTCGAGCACCGCTTTGTGCTTGAAACGTTCGTACTTGAGCAGCCGGGTCTCGATGCGCTCGCGCAGCGCCGCCAGGGTGATGGCCGGGGTGAGCAGCCAGACGCCAACGATCATCATCAGGTTGACGTCGTTGTCCATGCGCAGCCACGCAGTATCAACCCGCGACATGCGTCGCTCGGCAGGGGCGGTCATCGGGGGGGTTCTCCTCGGGGGCGGGTCAGGGTGCGCCGGTTCTTCGATCGGACGCAACGGGCTGGTGACGATGCTGGGTAACATGCCGAGCGTCAAGACCGATTTTCACGCACAGGAGCGCTGTCCATGCCCAATCTCAAGTCCCGTTTCGAAACGGCCGTGACCGAGAGCAAGAGCCTGCCGGAGAAGCCCGACAACATGACGCTGTTGAAGATCTACGCGCTTTACAAGCAAGCGACCGCAGGCGACGTGGAGGGCAAGCGTCCCGGCTTCACCGACATGGTGGGCCGCGCCAAGTACGACGCCTGGAACGGCCTGAAGGGCACCTCGGCCGACGACGCGATGCAGGACTACATCGATCTGATCGAGTCTCTGAAGTGAAATGACCCACCCCGCAGCGCCTGCGGCGCTTCCCTCTCAAGGGGGCGCCGCCAGCGGCCCGGCTGAGCCGGCTCCGCGGCGTCTGCTTGGCCGCGCCGTAGCGCTTACTTCTTTCGTGCCTTGGCGGCCGGCTTGGCCTTGGCCTTGGCGGCCGCCGCGCCCGACAGCAAGTCGTCGAGGTTCTTCTGGATCTCGCCCTCGATGGTCTTGGCGAAGGCCCCCAGCAGAAAGCCCAGCTTGGCATGCAGGTCGAAGTGGTCGGCGGCCACGATCAGGGTGCCGTTCACCCCGCTGCGGGTGAATTCGACCGTGTCGCTGGTCTCGCCTTCGAGCACGCTGCAGGCCATGTCGAACTTCGCTTCCGCCATCTCGGCCCACTGCCAGGCCACCTTGCGCGCCTGGCCCAGGCCCAGGCTGTGGTCGCGGTGGATGCGGATGTCAGGCATGGTGGATCTCCTAAGGGGTGACTGAAAGGGCTGCCCGGCGCTGCTCGGCCGGCAGGTCCGCCAGGCGCCGCACCTCGGCATGGAAGCGGGCGAAATCACCGCCCTGCTGCTGGAACAGGCGCTCGAAGCCTGGCACCAGGGCGTCGTAGGCGGCCTGCAGTGCCAGCGAAGCGTTGTTGGCCCGGGCGAACCAAGCATCGTAGCCGGTGTAGCCGGCCCAGGGCCCGTCGGGGCGGGCCTTCATCGCCGCGTGTTCGGCGCGCATCGCGGCCATCAGCTCGGCCTTGCGCTGGCGCTTGACGGGCTCGGGTTCTCCGCCGGCATACAGCGCGGCCAGCGCGGCGCGCGTGCGGCGCGTCAGGGCGCGGAAGTCGGCGCCGCGCTGCAGCACCGCTGCGTCGTCCACCTGCCGGCCGGTGGCCGCCTGCCAGCGCGCCAGCCCCAGCCGTTCGACGGCGGTGGCGTACGACTCGTTGAAGGCGGTGTCGCCGCCCAGGTACAGCACCTGGTGCGCCAGCTCGTGGAAGATCAGCCGCGCCAGCTGCGCCTCGCCGGCGTTGACCAGCGTATTGAGCAGCGGATCGCCGCCGATCCAGTTGGTCCAGCCCAGCGTGCTGTAGGCCGGCACGCCGTAGACACTGACCTCCAGCCCCTCGGTGCGCAGCACCTGGCCTTCGGCCTCGGCCTCGGCCTGGTCGAAGTAACCGCGGTAGCCCACACAGCCCATCACCGGATAGCACCAGGTCCTGAGCGTCAGCGACAGCTCGGGCGCGCCCACCACGTTCCACACCGCGGCGTTGCGGCCCAGGTCGGCATAGCGGGTGTAGCTGGCGTTGTCGGGCAGGGCCAGCTCGTTGACCGCAAAGCGGCGCAGCTGCCGGGCCAGCGCCAGCCGGTCTTTCAGGGCCGGCGGCGTGGTGGCATCGGCCAGCCAGGCATCAACCGGCCGGGCGCGCTGCATCAGGGCTACATGGCCGCCCACCGATTGTGCGTAATAGCCCATGGTGGCCCCCACCGACGCGCAGCCGCTGCCCAGGCAGACGGCGCCCAGCGCCGCCGCCAGCGTGGCGGCGCTGCCCAGCGCGGCCCAGGTCATGAGACGTGCCACCCGCACGGGCGGATCAGGCCGGCGCCACCTCGACCAGGCAGTCGTAGAAGGTGGGCCCGCGGCCGAAGTCGGTCAGGCGCTGGTTGGTCACTTCGTTGACGTTGGTGCCAGCCACGCCCAGCTTGCGCCACCACACGCCCAGGCCGTTGACCACGCCGGGCCGCGCCCGCGCGCCCACCGCCGCCTTGCAGTGGTAGCTGCCGCGGTCGTTGAACACGCGCACCATCACGCCGTCAGTGATGCCACGCGCGGCGGCGTCGTCGGGGTGCATCTCCAGCAGCGGTTCACCCTCGATGCTGCGCAGGCTCTTCACGTTGACGAAGCTGGAGTTGAGGAAGTGCCGCGCCGGCGGCGAGATCATCGCCAGCGGGAAGCGCTGCGCCAGCGCCGGGGCCGAGGCCACGCTCTCCCAGGGCGGCACGTAGTCGGGCACACCCAGGCCGGGTGCATTGACCACCGCCTTGCCGTGCGGCGTCATGAAACCGCCGGTGGCGAACGGCAGCGCAGGCAGCGGCAGCTTCACCCAGCCCTGCTCGCGCAGCGTTTCGGGGGCGATGGCCGGCACCGCCTGGCGGGTCAGCTGCTCGTCGCTGTCGGCAAAGCAGGGGTCGGTGAAGCCCATTGCCGCGGCCAGCTCACGAAAGATCTGCGTGTTCGACTTGGCCTCGCCCAGCGGTGGCACGGCGGCGTGGTTGAACACCACGTAGGTGTGGCCGTAGCTGGTGTGCACGTCCAGGTGCTCCAGCTGGGTGGTGGCGGGCAGCACGTAGTCGGCGTGGTCGGCGGTGTCGGTGAGGAAGTGCTCCAGCACCACGGTGAACAGGTCCTCGCGCTGGAAGCCGGCCACCACCTTGGGCGACTCGGGCGCCACCGCCACCGGGTTGCTGTTGTAGACCACCACCGCCTCGATCTTCGGCCCGAAGGCCGCCGAGCCCGGGCGCAGCAGATCGTCGCCGATGGTGACCATGTTGAGGGTGCGGGGCCGGCGGCCGGCCAGCAGATCGGGCCGCTGCAGCGCCGCCGCATCGACAAAACCGCGAAACCAGCCCGAGGCCGACAACAGCAGCCCACCGCCCTGCTGGCGCCAGGCGCCCGTCAGGCAGGGCAGCAGTGCGATCAGCCGCACCGCATTGCCGCCGCCATGGCAGCGCTGCATGCCGTAGTTCAGCCGGATCGCCGCCGGCCGGGTGGTGGCGTAGTCACGCGCCAGGCCACGCACCTCGTCGGCGCTGAGGCCGCACTCCGCGGCGGTGCGCTCGGGGTCCCAGGCCAGCGCCTTCTCGCGCAGCGCCTCGAAGCCGTCGACATGGCGGGCGATGTAGTCCTCGTCCAGCCAGCCGTTGCTGATCAGCTGGTGCATCAGGCCCAGCGCCAGCGCGCCGTCGGTGCCGGGCTGCAGCGCCAGGTGCTGGTGGCACTTCTCGGCGGTCTCGGTGCGGCGCGGGTCGATGCAGATGAGCTTGGCGCCTTGGCGCTTGGCCTGCTGGGCAAAGGTCCAGAAATGCAGGTTCGATGCGATTGAGTTGCTGCCCCAGATCAGGATCAGCTTGGCGTCGGCATAGTGCTCCAGGTGCATGCCGAGCTTGCCGCCATAGGTGGCGGCCAGCGCCTCGCCGCCGGCACTGCTGCAGATGGTGCGGTCCAGCAGCGAGGCGCCCAACTGATGGAAGAAGCGCCGGTCCATGCTCTCGCCCTGCAGCAGGCCCATGGTGCCGGCGTAGCTGTAAGGCAGGATGGCCTGCGGATCCCGCGCGGCGATGGCTTTGAGCCGCTGCGCGATGTCGGCCAGCGCCGACGCCCACGACACCGGCTCGAACTGCCCGCTGCCCTTGGGGCCCACGCGCTTGAGCGGCGTCAACACCCGCTCGGGGTGGTAGCTGCGCTCGGGATAGCGCGAGACCTTGGTGCACAGCGCGCCGTGCGTGGGCGGGTGGTCGGGGTCGCCCGCCACCTTGATCACCCGGCCGGCCTGCACGGTGATCTTCAGCGCGCAGGTGTCGGGGCAGTCGTGCGGACAGGCACCGCGCACGGTGCGGGTATCGGGCTGCAGGCCGGCATGGGTGTCGGCGTGTTTGTCGGCGTGGGCGGGGGCGGCGGTGTCCATGCAAATACTATTGCACAGCCAGCCGACAGTTTGGCGGCAGCAGGTCAGGGCTGATCGGGGTCGTCACCAGGCCCTCAAAGACTTAGGCTTGCGCACCTTTGTGCCGATACCCGCCCCATGAACCGCCCTTTGAACCGCCGCCGCGCCCTTCATCACCTTGCCGGCTGGGGT
Organism: Burkholderiales bacterium RIFCSPHIGHO2_12_FULL_69_20; assembly: GCA_001770815.1. Taxonomy (GTDB): domain Bacteria; phylum Pseudomonadota; class Gammaproteobacteria; order Burkholderiales; family Burkholderiaceae_C; genus Pseudaquabacterium. Next base: position 10,385 of record MESD01000198.1, on the reverse strand, counting down.
GCGGCGCTGGGCACACCCGCCTTCGGCCAGGCCGACAAGCCCATCGTGCTGGGCCAGTCGGCCGCCACCACCGGCCCGGCCGCGCAGCTGGGCATCCAGATGCACCACGGCGCCCGGCTGTACTTCGACGCCGTGAATGCGCAGGGCGGCGTGGGCGGGCGGCCGATCGAGCTGCGCCTGCTCGACGACGGCTACGAGCCCGAGCGCTGCAAGGCCAACACCGAGCAGTTCATCGCCAAGGACGTGTTCGCGCTGTTCGGCTACGTGGGCACGCCCACCTCGCTGGCGGCGCTGCCGCTGGTCAACCAGGCCAGGGTGCCGTTCTTCGGGCCGTTCACCGGCGCGCAGGCGCTGCGCGATCCGTTCAGCCGCTCCGTATTCCATGTGCGCGCTTCGTACTACGACGAGACCGCGCTGATCGTGCGCCAGCTCACCGAGCTGGGCCTGAAGAAGATCGCCGTGTTCCGCCAGGACGACAGCTACGGCCAGGCCGGGCTGGACGGGGTGCAGCGTGCGCTGGCCAGCAAGGGGCTGGAGCCGGTGGCCGTGGGCCTGGTCAAGCGCAACTCGGTGGACGTGGCCGCCGCGGTGGCCGCCATCGTGGCCAAGCGGCCCGACGCGGTGGTGCAGATCAGTGCCTACAAGAGCTGCGCGGCCTTCATCCGCGCGGCGCGCAAGGCCGGCTACGGCGGTACCTTCTACAACGTCAGCTTCGTCGGCACGCAGGCGCTGGCCGACGAGTTGGGCAAGGAGGCCCTGGGCGTGATGGTCACGCAGGTGATGCCCTATCCCTTCAGCACCACCATGGGGATCACCCGTGAATACCTGCAGGCGCTGCGCCAGGCCGGCGGCACCGACAAGCCCAACTACTCCAGCATGGAGGGCTACGTGGCGGCACGCGTGTTCGTCGAAGGCCTGAAACGCGCCGGCAAGAACCCCGGCCGCGACGAGCTGGTCACCGGGCTGGAAACGCTGCAGCGCTTCGACCTCGGCGGCTTCCAGGTCAACTTCAGCCCGCGCAGCCACGTGGCCTCGCAGTTCGTCGAGCTGACCATGCTGTCCGAGGACGGCCGCGTCAAGCGGTAGCCAAGCCCCGCCCCTCCCGCGGGGCTTGGCCGCGGCGTAAACTGAAATTTCGATTGCACCGCCCCTGCCCAGGGGCCCTTTGTTTTTTGGGAGCCCCCGCCATGCGCCTGATCGAATCCATCCTGGCCGACGCGGCCGCCATCACCACGCTGCGACGCGACATCCACGCCCATCCCGAGCTGTGCTTCCAGGAGCAGCGCACGTCCGACGTGATCGCGCAGGCGCTCACCGACTGGGGCATCCCGGTGCACCGCGGGCTGGGCACCACCGGGGTGGTGGGCATCATCAAGAACGGCAGCTCCGACCGCGCGGTGGGCCTGCGCGCCGACATCGACGCGCTGCCGATGCAGGAGGGCAATACCTTCGCCCATGCCAGCCAGCATGCGGGCAGGATGCACGCCTGCGGCCACGACGGCCACACCGCGATGCTGCTGGCGGCTGCCAAGCACCTGGCGCGGCACCGCAACTTCGACGGCACGGTGTATCTGGTCTTCCAGCCCGCCGAAGAAGGTGGCGGCGGCGCGCGCGAGATGATCAAGGACGGGCTGTTCAAGCTGTTCCCGATGGAGGCGATGTTCGGCGCGCACAACTGGCCCGGCATGCAGGTGGGCCAGTTTGCGCTGAAGGCCGGGCCCTGCTACGCGTCGAGCAACGAATTCAAGATCGTGCTCAAGGGCAAGGGCGCACACGGCGCGATGCCGCACCTGGGCGTCGACCCGGTGCCCGCCGCCTGCGCGATGGTGCAGGGCTTCCAGACCATCATCAGCCGCAACAAGCGCCCGCTCGACACTGGCGTGATCTCGGTGACGATGATCCACACCGGCGAGGCCACCAACGTGATCCCCGAGCTGTGCGAGCTGCAGGGCACGGTGCGCACTTTCACCACCGAGGTGCTCGACCTGATCGAGCAGCGCATGCGCGAGATGGCCAAGGCGACCGCGGCGGCCTACGACTGCGAGTGCGAGTTCCACTTCCACCGCAACTACCCGCCCACCATCAACCACGAGGCCGAAACCGCCTTTGCGCAGCGCGTGCTGGGCGAGGTGGTAGGCCCCGAGAACGTGCTGGAGTTCGAGCCCACGATGGGCGCAGAAGACTTCAGCTACTACCTGCTCGAGAAGCCCGGCTGCTACTTCATGATCGGCAACGGCGACGGCGCCCACCGCGAGGGCGGCCATGGCCTGGGCCCTTGCATGCTGCACAACCCCAGCTACGACTTCAACGACGACCTGATCCCGCTGGGCGCCACTGCCTGGGTGCGCATCGCCGAGACCTGGCTGAACACGCCGCGCTGAGCATGTCGGTCGGCCACTTTTCGCAAAGCTACGCCGAGGCGCGCCGCCGATTCCTGGCCGCGGCCGATGCCGCGAACCTGGACGTGCAGAGCCACCCGCACCCGATGCTGGGCCGCGACGGCGAGGCGCTGGCGATGGACGTGGTGCGCGATGGACCGGCGAATGCCCCCGCGCTGCTGCTGCTCAGCTCGGCCTGCCACGGGGTGGAGGGCTACTGCGGCTCGGGCATCCAGATCACGCTGCTGGGCGACGACGCGCTGCGCCGGGCGGCGCGCGCGGCGGGCGTGGCGCTGCTGTACGTGCACGGGCTCAACCCCTACGGCTTTTCGTGGTGGAGGCGCACCACGCACGAGAACGTCGACCTGAACCGCAACTTCCAGGATTTCAACCAGGTGCTGGCACGCCACAGCGCCTACGACGACATCGCCCACCTGCTGGTGCCCGAGACCTGGCCGCCCACCGACGCGGTGCGCCAGGGCATCGCCGACTACATCGCCAGGCACGGGCTGAGCGCCTTCCAGAAAGCCGTCTCGGGCGGCCAGCACCACCATCCCGAGGGCCTGTTCTTCGGTGGCCACAACCCCACCTGGAGCCAGCAGACGCTGCGCCATGTGCTGCAGGACCATGGCCAGCGCTGCGCCCGGCTGGGCTGGATCGACTTCCACACCGGCCTGGGGCCCAGCGGCAAGGGCGAGCGCATCTTTGCCGGCCGTGATGATCCGGTGGCCGTGGCCCGCGCGCGCCGCTGGTGGGGCGGCGCCGATGGCCGGGCCATCACCTCGACCTACGACGGCTCGTCCACCTCGGCCGCGCTGACCGGCATGATGTTCAACGCCGCCTACGAAGAATGCCCGCAGGCCGAGTTCACCAGCATCGCGCTGGAGTACGGCACGCTGCCGTTCGAGCAAGTGCTGGACGCGCTGCGCGCCGACCAGTGGGCCGAGAACCATCCCGAAGCCCCCGCCGCGCAGCGCGAGGCCATCAAGCGCCAGCTGCGTGATGCCTTCTACACCGACACCGACGACTGGAAACAGCAGGTGCTGGTGCAAGGCATCGAGGCCACGCAGCAGGCCGTGGCCGGGCTGGCGCGCGGGGCCTGATGCACCTGAGGCCGGTCGAGCCCACCGAGGCCGGGCGCGCCGGAACCAACGCGGGCTGGCCTGCGCTGATCGAGCACATCGGCGATGCGCACTTCCTGCCCGCGCTGCTGGGCCTGTGCGCCGAGGTGGCCGGGGCCAGTGATCTGTCCTTGCTTGGCGTCGATACCGGTACCGACGCCAGTGCCCCGGTGCTGCTGGCCGCGGCCAGCCGGCGCGGCGATGCGGCGCAACTGGCGGGGCACCGCTATGTGGGCGAGCAGCACTACCGGCTGGATCACAACCTGCGTGGCCTGCCGCTGCTGGGCGGGCAGCTGGGCGTCAGCCACCTGCACGCCGCGCAGCTGCCCAGTGAAGCCTGGCGCGCGGCCTGTTACGACGCCGTGGGCTTGGACGAACGCATCTCGCTGTTGATCCCCGCCGGCGGGGGTGCCAGCTGGATCGTGCTCAATGCCTACCGGCCCCGGCGCTGCGCGATCTCGCCGCAGTCCGCGCAGCAAGGTTGGCGCCAGCAGGCCCCGGCGTTGGCGGCGGCGGTGCGCCGGCATCTGGCGTTGGCCGGTGCTGCCGCTGTGGTCGACCCGGCGCCCGACCCGTTGAAGGGGCTGTCCGAGCGTGAGCGGCAGGTGGTGCGGGCGATCCTGGCGGGCCACAGCGCCAAGCAGACCGGCCAGCAACTCGGCCTCAGCCCGACCAGCGTGGCCACCTACCGGCAGCGCGCGTTCCAGAAGCTGGGCGTGCGGCGGCAGGTGGAGCTGTTTCGCCGCTTTGGTACGGGCTCGGTGTTGTCGGACCGCTGAGAAGCTGTGAACGAACCCGACATGCCCGCTCATCCCGACCAAACGGTCCCACTCGTCGTTGCAAATGCTCGCCATAGCCCGAGCTATGGCTGCGCTTTGCGCCTAGATTGGGGCCGCTTGGCCGGTCTGCTCGGTCACGCCAGGTTCATTCACAGCTTCTGAGCCGCGCGGGCGAAGGCAAGGGCGCGGTGGCTCAACCGGCCAGCTCCGCATGGGCCTGCCGCTTCAACCACCGCCGCATCGCCAGCGATGCGCGGTCGGCGTGGAACGAGATCTCGGGCTGCTGCTCGGCATAGCCGCCCAGCAGCGCCTCGATCGCCTCCAGCCCGTCGACATCCTCCTGGAAGGCCTTCAACAGCTGCGCATGCATGAAGGCGGTGATGTCGTCGTCGTCGAGCGCGAAGTTGCGCGCATGCTGGATGAAGTAGTGGGTGCGCTGGCCCGACTCGGGCGTGACGATGTGGGCGGTGCGGATGGCGCGTGCGGGCTGTGCGTCCTCGGGCAAGGCGCAGGCGTAGAACTTGACCGCCACCACATGCAGCGCGGGCGACAGGAAGGTCGACTCGACGACCCGCGCCGCGTCCACCCCGTCCAGCCCGGTGGGGCGCGCCCACAGCGGGGGCAGCCGGGTGGGCGACACCGTGCGCAGCAGGGCGAAGCGGCCGGCGTCTTCATCCAGCCGGGTGTCGAAGGGTGCGCTGGCGTAGTCGGGCGTGCCGAAGCTGTTGGCATGCAGGAAGCTGAGGTGGGTCAGGTCCAGCAGGTTCTCGTGCAGCCGCACGTAGCTGGCCAACAGGTGCAGCCGCTCAGTGGACGAGACCCAACCCGCATCGGCCATCCAGGGCTGGTGCGGCACGGCCGCGATATCGGCCTTCGCCGGATCGCCCATCCAGATCCACACCAATGCACCGGCCTCGTGCAGCGGGAACGCCCGCACCATCGCGCCTGGCGGAATCTGGGACTGCGAAGGCACGTGGCGGCAGTGGCCATCACCGTCGTAGCGCGCGCCGTGGTAACCGCAGACCAGCGTGTCGCCGTCCAGCGTGCCGCGCGACAGCGGGAAAGAGCGGTGGGCGCAGCGGTCTTCCAGCGCCACCGCGCGGCCGTCGAGCTGGCGGAACAGCACCACCGGCAGGTCCAGCAGGCGGCGCGCCAGCGGCTGGCGGTCCACCTCGTGGGCCAGCGCGGCCACGTACCAGGCATTGCGCACGAAGGGCGTGGTCTCGTCGGCCAGCTGCGATTGGCCGTGCAGGGCCGCCAGTCGGATGCGTTCGGGCAGGATGGGCATGGGGCCTCCGCGGCAACGGGTTGGGTGACCTGCCAGCTTGCGCCAGACGCGACGCGCTGTCTGTCCTGTCGCAGTACGACAAGTGCCGCCTGCCGCGCCGGGGTTTGTCCGGGGTCGCCAGCTGGCACGCGGTTTGCGTAGCATTCGACGGATTCCTGACCAAACGGTCAGATTCTGGCGATCCCGGGCCGCCCTTCCCGCCCGGCGCTGCAGGAGCTGCCCGCGTGTCCACCCCTGAACCGCTGTCCGCGCCCGACGTCCGCCCCGCCCGCCTGGCCGCCGAGCTGTATCCCCAGCACTTTGCCGACGCGGCCCCGCGCTACAGCCGCGGCCAGGCGTTGGTCGAGGCCGAGCGCTGCCTGTACTGTTTTGATGCGCCCTGCACCACCGCGTGCCCCACCGGCATCGACGTGCCCAGCTTCATCCGCCGCATCGCCGACGACAACCTGCGCGGCGCCGCCAAGACCATCCTTGAGGCCAACCCGCTGGGCGGCACCTGCGCCCGCGTCTGCCCCACCGAGGTGCTGTGCGAGCAGGCCTGCGTGCGCACCACGCAACAAGGCAAGCCGGTCGAGATCGGCCGCCTGCAGCGCTACGCGGTCGACGCGGTGATGGACCGCCCGATAGCCACGCTGCTGTCGCGCGCCGCCCCCACCGGCCAGCGCGTGGCGGTGGTGGGCGCCGGGCCGGCCGGGCTGGCCTGCGCGTTGGGCCTGGCGCGGCTGGGCCATGCGGTGGTGCTGCACGATGCCCAGACCAAGGGCGGTGGCCTGAACGAATACGGCCTGGCCGCCTACAAGGTGGCCGACGACTTCGCCCGCCGCGAGATCGACTGGCTGTTGGGGCTAGGCGGCATCACGCTGAAGACCGGCTGGCGGCTCGAAGACGCCGCGCAGCTGCAGGCGCTGCGCCGCGACCATGCCGCCGTCTACCTGGCCGTGGGCCTGGCCACCACGCAGGGCCTGGGCGTGCCGGGCGAGCACCTGGCGGGCGTGCGCGATGCGGTGGACTTCATCGCCGAGTTGCGGCAGGCCGCCGATCCGGCCGCGCTGCAGCATTTGCCGATAGGCCGCCGGGTGGTGGTGATCGGCGGCGGCATGACCGCGGTGGACGCCGCGGTGCAGAGCAAGCTGCTGGGCGCCGAATCGGTGCACATGGTCTACCGGCGCGGACCGGCCACGATGGGCGCCTCGCGCGCCGAGCAGGATTGGGCGCAAACCCACGGCATCACCATCCACCACTGGCTGGTGCCCGAGGCGATCTTGCCCGGCTCGGGAGACGCCGCCGACCATGCGGTGGCCGTGCGCTTTGCGCGGCAGGCGCTGGTGGGCGGGCGGCTGCAGCCCACCGGCCTGCACGAGACGCTGGCCGCCGACATGGTGTTCAAGGCCATCGGCCAGAAGCTCGACACCGCGCTGCTGACCGACTTCGGCCTGACGCTGCAGGACGGGCGCATCGTCGCCGACGACGACGGCCGCACCGGCGTGCCCGGGCTCTACGCCGGTGGCGACTGCCGGCTCGGCGGGCGCGACCTGACGGTGGAGGCGGTGGAGGACGGCAAGCGCGCCGCCCTGGCCATCCACGCCGCGATCCACAACCCCTGATGGCTTGAGCGGAGAACCCCACCATGGCCGATCTCAGCAACACCTTCGCCGGCATCCGCAGCCCCAACCCGTTCTGGCTGGCCAGCGCGCCGCCCACCGACAAGGCCTACAACGTGCACCGCGCCTTCGAGGCCGGCTGGGGCGGCGTGGTCTGGAAGACGCTGGGCGAGGACGGGCCGCCCATCGTCAATGTCAACGGCCCGCGCTACGGCGCGCTGCTGACGCCCGACCGCAAGCTGCTGGGCTTCAACAACATCGAGCTGATCACCGACCGGCCGCTGCAGCTCAACCTGCAGGAGATCGCCGAGGTCAAGCGCGCCTGGCCCGAGCGCGCGCTGGTGGTCAGCCTGATGGTGCCCTGCACCGAGGCGGCCTGGAAGGCGATCCTGACTATGGTCGAGGACACCGGCTGCGACGGCGTGGAGCTGAACTTCGGCTGCCCGCATGGCATGAGCGAGCGTGGCATGGGCGCTGCCGTGGGCCAGGTGCCCGAGTACATCCAGATGGTCACGGCCTGGTGCAAGCACTACAGCCGGCTGCCGGTGATCGTCAAGCTCACGCCCAACATCACCGACATCCGGATGCCCGCGGCCGCGGCCAAGCGCGGTGGCGCCGACGCGGTGAGCCTGATCAACACCATCAACTCGATCATGGGCGTCGACCCGCTCACGCTGACGATGAGTCCGGCCACCGGCGGCATGGGCAGCCACGGCGGCTACTGCGGCCCGGCCGTCAAGCCCATCGCGCTGAACATGGTGGCCGAGATCGGCCGCGCGGCCGAGACCGCCGGCTTGCCCATCTCCGGCATCGGCGGCATCGGCAGCTGGCGCGATGCGCTGGACTACATCGCGCTGGGCGCTGGCAACGTGCAGGTGTGCACCGCGGCGATGGTCTACGGCTTCAAGATCGTGCAGGAGATGAGCGACGGCCTGACCAACTACATGGACCAGATGGGCTTTAAGACGATAGCGGACTTCCGCGGCCGCGCGCTGCCCACGGTGACCGACTGGCAGTACCTGAACCTGAACGCGGTCAGCAAGGCGCAGATCGACCAGGCCAGCTGCATCCAGTGCGGGCGCTGCCACATCGCCTGCGAGGACACCTCGCACCAGGCCATCACCGCGGTGAAGGACGGCCAGCGCCATTTCGAGGTGATGGACGACGAGTGCGTGGGCTGCAACCTTTGCGTCACCGCCTGCCCGGTGCCCGAGTGCATCACGCTGCGCACGCTGGCCCCCGGCGAGCTGGACCCGCGCACCGGCCAGGTGGTCAGCGCCGCGGCCGCCAACTGGACCACCCACCCGAACAATCCGATGCGCAAGACGGAGCCCGCTTGACGCGCCCGACCCGCCAAGCAACCATCAGCGACCCACCGCGCTGGAGCAACCGATGAAACCCCTTTTGATCCGTGGCGGCACCGTCGTCAATGCCGACCGCGAATTCCGTGCCGACGTGCTGTGCGAAGGCGGCAAGATCACCGCCGTGGGCACCGGCCTGCAGGCCCCGGCCGGCGCCGAGACGCTGGACGCCAGCGGGCGCTACGTCATCCCCGGCGGCATCGACCCGCACACCCACATGCAGCTGCCCTTCATGGGCACGGTGACGCGCGACGACTTCTACAGCGGCACCGCCGCGGCGATGGCCGGTGGCACCACCACCATCATCGACTTCGTGATCCCCGATCCGAAAGAGCCGTTGATCGACGCCTACCGCAAGTGGCGCGGCTGGGCCGAGAAGGCGGCGGGCGACTACAGCTTCCACGTCGCCGTGACCTGGTGGGATGAATCGGTGCACCGCGACATGGGCACGCTGGTGCAGCAGGAAGGCGTCAACAGCTTCAAGCACTTCATGGCCTACAAGAACGCCATCATGTGCGACGACGAGACGCTGGTGAACAGCTTCAAGCGATCGCTCGAGCTGGGCGCGATGCCCACGGTGCATGCCGAGAACGGCGAGCTGGTCTACCTGCTGCAAGCCTCAATGCGGGCCAAGGGCATCTTCGGGCCCGAAGGCCACCCGCTGAGCCGCCCACCCGCGGTGGAGGCCGAAGCCGCCCAGCGCGCCATCGCCATCGCCGACGTGCTGAACGTGCCGATCTACGTCGTGCACGTGAGCTGTGCCGAGAGCGCCGACGCCATCGCCCGCGCCCGCGCCCGGGGCCAGCGTGTCTACGGCGAGGTGCTGGCCGGCCATCTGGTGCTCGACGACGAGGTCTACCGCAACCCGTCGTTCGAGTATGCGGCAGGCCATGTGATGAGCCCGCCGTTCCGGCCCAAAGGTCACAGCCAGATGCTGTGGCGTGGGCTGCAGGCGGGTTATCTGCACACCACCGCGACCGACCATTGCACCTTCTGCGCCGAGCAGAAGGCGGCGGGCAAGGCCGATTTCAGCCAGATCCCCAACGGCTGTGGCGGCGTCGAGGAACGCTTGGCCGTGCTGTGGCACGAGGGCGTGAACGGCGGCAAGCTGACGCCTTCAGAGTTCGTCGCCATCACCTCGGCCAACGCGGCCAAGCTGTTCAACATCTACCCGCGCAAGGGCTGCATCGTCGAAGGCGCCGACGCCGACCTGGTGCTGTGGGACCCGACGTTGAGCAAGACGCTGTCGGTGAAGACGCAGAAGAGCCTGGGCGACTTCAACATCTTCGAGGGCCGCACCGTGGTCGGCCAGCCCACCCACACGGTGAGCCGCGGCGTGGTGGTGTATGCCGAGGGCGACCTGCGCGCGGTGCGTGGCGCCGGGCAATACATCTTGCGCCCGCCGTTTGCGCCGCAGTTCGCGCCGCTGGCGCGCAAGGCCGAACTGGAACAACCGGTGCCGGTGGCCCGATAGCCCGATAGCCCGATAGCCCGATAGCCCGATAGCCCTCAGGAGTCAGACATGGACACGAAGACCACCCCGCTGGCCGAGAAGATCGCCGGCCTGCGCATCGACGGCCAGCGCCTGTGGGACAGCCTGATGGAGCTGGCCCAGATCGGCGCCACGCCCAAGGGCGGCGTCTGCAGGTTGACGCTGACCGACCTGGACAAGCAGGGCCGCGACCTGGTCAGCCGCTGGGCGCGCGAGGCCGGCATGACGGTGACCATCGACAAGATCGGCAACGGCTTCCTGCGCCGGCCGGGCCGCAACAACGCCCTGCCGCCGGTGATGACCGGCAGCCACATCGACACCCAGCCCACCGGCGGCAAGTTCGACGGCAACTACGGCGTGCTGGC
>MESD01000197.1:45471-45666 GCA_001770815.1 Burkholderiales bacterium RIFCSPHIGHO2_12_FULL_69_20 | reverse complement strand
CACCGGCGCCGGAGGAGCGGTAGGTGTCGTGCAGCTGGATGTCGATCGGCACCAGCGACAGCACCAGGCCGGTGAAACCGCCGAGCGTGAACAGGAACAGGAAGCCGCAGGCGAACAGCATCGGCGTCTCGAAGGTGAGCGAGCCTTTCCACATCGTCGCCACCCAGTTGAACACCTTGACGCCGGTCGGCACCG
>MESD01000197.1:2039-45405 GCA_001770815.1 Burkholderiales bacterium RIFCSPHIGHO2_12_FULL_69_20 | reverse complement strand
GGTGCGCCCAGACGATGAACGACAGGATCGCGATGGACGCGGTGGCGTAGACCATCGACGTGTAACCGAAGAGACGTTTACGGGCAAAGGCCGGGACGATGGCGCTGACGATGCCGAACGCCGGCAGGATCATGATGTAGACCTCGGGGTGCCCGAAGAACCAGAAGATGTGCTGGTACATCACCGGGTCACCACCACCGGCCGGGGTGAAGAAGCTGGTGCCGAAGTGGCGGTCGGTCAGCGTCATCGTGATGGCACCGGCCAGCACCGGCATCACCGCGATCAGCAGGTAGGCGGTGATCAGCCAGGTCCAGCAGAACAGCGGCATCTTCATCAGCGTCATGCCGGGCGCGCGCATGTTCAGGATGGTGACGATGATGTTGATCGAGCCCATGATCGACGAAGCGCCCATGATGTGCATGGCGAAGATGCCGGCGTCCATCGAGGGGCCCATCTGCAGCGTCAGCGGCGCGTACAGCGTCCAGCCGGCCGCCGGTGCACCACCGGGCATGAAGAACGAGCCGGCCAGCATCAGCGCCGCGGGGATCAGCAGCCAGAAGCTGAAGTTGTTCATCCGCGCGAAGGCCATGTCGGCGGCGCCGATCTGCAGCGGGATCATCCAGTTCGCGAAGCCGACGAAGGCCGGCATGATCGCGCCGAACACCATGATCAGCCCGTGCATCGTGGTGAACGAGTTGAACAGCTCCGGGTTGAAGAACTGCAGGCCGGGCTGGAACAGTTCGGCGCGGATGCACAGTGCCAGCACGCCGCCGATCATCAGCATGGTGAACGAGAACAACAGGTACATCGTGCCGATGTCCTTGTGGTTCGTCGCGAACACCCAGCGCCGCCAGCCGTGCAGCGGGCCGTGGTCGTGGTGATCGTCGTGTGAATGGTCGTGCGACCCGGGGTGGAGGACGGCGCTCATCAGCGGTGCCTTTCAGCGGTCAGTTCTGGCGATTCGGAAGGAGGGGCAGATCACTTGCGCGCGGCGACGATGTCGGCGGGCTGCACGATCTGGCCGGTCTTGTTCGACCAGCTGTTCTTGGTGTAGGTGATGACCGCGGCGATCTCGGTGTCGGACAGGGTCTTCCACGCCGGCATCGCGCCGTTGAGGCGGCCGTTGAGCAGCACGTCGATCTGCTGCGCCTTGTCGGCGTTCTGCACGATGGCCGAGCCGTCCACCGCCTTGATCGGGCCGGCGCCCTTGCCATCGGGCTTGTGGCACACGGCGCAGTTGGCGGCGTAGACCTTCTCGCCGCGGGCGGCCAGCGCCTCCAGCGTCCAGACCTTGCTCGGGTCATCGGCCTTGGCGGCCATTTCCTTCTTCTTGCCCTCGACCCACTTGGTGTAGTCCTCGGCGGACACCACCTTCACGTGGATCGGCATGTAGGCGTGCTCCTTGCCGCACAGCTCGACGCACTGGCCATAAAAGTCGCCAGTCTTCTCGGCGCGGAACCAGGTGTCGCGCACGAAGCCGGGGATCGCGTCCTGCTTGACCGCGAAGGCCGGCACCATCCACGAGTGGATGACGTCGGTGGCGGTGGTGATGATGCGGATCTTCTTGTCGACCGGCACCACCAGCGGGTTGTCCACCTTCAGCAGGTAGTTGTCGCCCTCGGGCGTGCCGGCGTTGGACAGGTTGCGCTGGGCCAAGTCCAGCGTGGCCACGAAGCCGATGCCCTCACCCTCGCCCTTGAGGTAGTCGTAGCCCCACTTCCACTGCATGCCCGTGGTCTTGATGGTGAGGTCGGCGTTGCTGGTGTCCTTCATGGCCACCACGGTCTTGGTGGCCATCATGCCCATCACCACCACGATGACGAAGGGCACGATGGTCCAGGCAATCTCCACCGTCACGCTCTCGTGGAAGTTGGCCGACTTGTGACCCACCGACTTGCGGTGCTTGATGATCGAATAAAACATCACGCCGAAGACGGCGAGAAAGATCACCGTGCAGATCACCAGCATGAACAGGTGCAGGCCCTGCACCTCGGCCGCGATCCGGGTGATCGGCGGGTGCAGGTCGATCTGGTTCTTGGCCGGACCACCGGCCAGGTCGCCTACCGCCAGCGCCGCTTGCGCCGTGAATGCCGTGGCCAGGGCAGCCACCCCTTGCACAGCCCGGGACATCCGCGTTTTTGTCGTCATCATCGTCTTGCTTTAAGTTCGTGATCCACAGCCCGGTCGCCCGCAGCGCGCGCCAGACGCAAGGCCCGGCGCAGTTCCTGCGCCAGCGCCACCCGCAATTCAGGGTGCACATGGCGGCCAACCCGCACGCTGCGCCCTTCGCCCGAAAGCTCCACCAGCGAGCCGTCATCGGCCACCGGCTCCACCCGTACCCATTCGGCACGGAACGACGTGCGCGCCACGGCCGGGCCGAAGTGCTGCTCGACCGACATCTCGCGGTCGGTGAGCGTGATGGTTTCGCGGTCACCGGCATGGCGCGCGACGACCAGCAGGGCCACGCCGACCGCCAGCAATTCAAGCCCGGTGAACAGGCCCACGATCGTGACGCCCTGCAACCAGAAGCCGAGCGCCACCACCAGCGACAAAGCGCACAGCAGCAGGTAGGCCCCGATCAGCTGGCGCGGCGAGAACGAGACGTTGCGACGCAGCTCGAACAACCAGGCCAGCGGCGCCGCCTGCTCATGGCCGAAACGCCAGCCGCCCTCATGCCGCGCGGCGGGCGGCGCGGGCCAGGGGCTGGGTGCGAACGTGACAGACATGAGCGATGAGTGATGTTTCTGTATCAGGGCTGGATGGTAGTCGCCCCGCCCTCTTTCTGACACAGGGCAATGACGGAGTACCGCAGCCTGTTCTGCCTATCGAGGCCATGCGCCAGATCAACCGCGGATTCTAGCGGAGTGATAAGGGGCTTCTTGTCGCGGACATTCGAGTTCAAGGCCGATGCTTGGGCAGCGTGGCCCGCAGGGCCTCGAGCGAGACCGTGACGGGCTCGCCACGCGCGGGGCGCGGCGGGGCCTTGTAGGCATGGCCGTAGACCAGCTCGAAACTCATGCCGATTCGGCCGTCGGCACCCGCCCGCTCGGCCAGCGCCGCCAGCAGCCGCGCCCGCCAGCGCGGTGTGCGCAGGCCGGGGGTTCGCGCAGCGCCAAGGTGGCCGCCCAGCGTGCGCAACTCGGCCAGCAAGGCCTCGGGCGACGACCAGGTCAGGCGGATGATCTCCTGGTCCATCACCGGATCGGCAAAACCGCCATGCACCATCAGATCGCCCAAGTCGTGCATGTCGGTGTACGGCGGATGCGGCGCCGGCCAGCCGGCCGCGCTGTAGACCGCACGCAGCTCGCGCAGCGTGTCGGGGCCGAAGGTGGAGAACATCACGAAGCCGTCGACCGCCAGCGCGCGATGCCAGGCCGCCAACATCGCGGCGGGGTCGGCCGCGGCGTGCAGTACCAGGTTGGCCCACAGCATCTGGGCCTGCGCCGGTGGCACGTCGCCGGTCAGCCACACCGGCTGCGCCGCTGCCTGGCGCCGCGCGCCCCAGGCCCACCACGGGGCGTGCAGGGCTTGTCGACTGCGTTCGGCCAGTGCCGCGGTGGGCTCGGCCACGCTGCGCCTAGCCTGCGGCCACACCGCCTGCACGGCCGCCGCGCCGCCGCCGGTGAAGCCCCACCAATCCAGCCAGCGTTCAGGCGCCTGCTTGATGACCGGCAGCCGCTCGGCCATGCGCCGCGCCACCTCCTGATGCAGCCAGGGTGCGGTCTCGGCGCGCACCAGCCGGCCCAGCGCCCGGGCCAGCGCAAGGGCATCGGTGAGGGGCGGCAGCGCGCTGGGATCGGGCATGGCCGGGCAGTATATTGAGCCGATGCGCCCAGCTGCCGAGGTCGGCCCCGCCCCCATCCACACGCCGTCCATCAGCACCACGCCCGAGGCGCCCGCTGCACAGCAGGTGACGTTGCGTCGCGGCGGCGGGCTGCGGCTGCCCCGGCCCTGCGTGCTGTGCAGCCAATGGGGCTGGCAGGGCCTGTGTGGTGATTGTGAACAGCGCTTTCTGGGCGCCTCGCCATCACGCTGCCCCCGCTGCGCCCTGCCCGGCGCGACCGCGATTCCCTGCGGCAACTGCCTGCGCGAACCGCCGCCGTTCGCGCGCTGCATCACGCTGGGCGACTACGGCTTTCCGTGGGACCGATTGATCGGCCGCTTCAAGTTTCAGCAGCAGCCCGAGCTGGCCGCCCTGCTGGCCCCGGCGCTGCTGGCGGCCGTGCAGCGCCAAGCCAGCGCTCCGTTGGCGCAATGCGTGTTGCCGGTGCCGCTGAGCCCGCAGCGGCTGGCCGAGCGTGGTTACAACCAGGCCTGGGAGCTGGCCCGCCGCATCGCCGCCGGGCTGGGCCTGCCGGCCGAGGCCGGCTGGTTGCTGCGCTTGCGCGACACACCGCACCAGGTGGGCCTGTCGCGCGCGGCCCGCGAGCGCAACCTGCGCGACGCGATGTGGGTCACGCCCGAAGGCCACCGCGGCCTGGTGGCGCGCCACGTCGCGCTGGTCGACGACGTGCTGACCACCAGCGTCACCGCCGCGGCGGCCAGCCAGGCGCTGCTGGCGGCGGGTGCGGCCAGCGTGCAGGTGTGGGTGCTGGCGCGCACACCGGCGCCGGGCGCTTGACCAACCGCATCGGGCCATCGCACCGCGGTGGATGACCGGACAATGCCGGCACCATGTTCCACATCGTGCTCGTCCACCCCGAAATCCCGCCCAACACCGGCAACGTGATCCGCCTCGCGGCCAACACCGGCTGCGCGCTGCACCTGGTCGAGCCGCTGGGCTTTGCGATGGAGGACAAGCTGCTGCGCCGCGCCGGGCTGGACTACCACGAGTTCACCGCCGTGCGCCGGCATGCCGACTGGGCCGCGCTGCAAGCCGCGCAGCAGCGCATCGGCGGTCGGCTGTGGGCCTTCACCACGCGCGGCGCATCGGTCTTCTCGACGGTGGCCTGGCAGCCCGGCGACTGGTTGGTGTTCGGCAGCGAGACCGCTGGCCTGCCGCCCGAGATATCCGACTCTTTTGCCGACGAGCGCCGCGTGCGCCTGCCGATGCGGGCGGGCCAGCGCAGCCTGAACCTCAGCAATGCGGTGGCAGTGGCGGTGTTCGAGGCCTGGCGCCAGCAGGGCTACAGCGGCGGCAGTTGATCGGCAGGCGGTGCGGCCGGCAGCGCTGTCAGCCCGATTCAGGCTTCGGACCGGGCCTCACGCCCCATCAGCAGCTGCAGGGCCTGAGCCGGGGCCAGCCGGCCCTGCAGCACCGCCACCACGGCCTCGGTGATGGGCATTTCCACGCCGCTGCGCTGCGCCCGCGCCAGCAGCGTGGGGGCGGTGTGCACGCCCTCGGCCACATGGCCCAGGCGGGCCAGGATGTCGGGCACCGACAGGCCGCTGGCCAGCATCAGCCCGACGCTGCGGTTGCGCGACAGATCGCCGGTGGCCGTCAGCACCAGATCGCCCAGGCCCGACAGGCCCATGAAGGTCTCGGCACGCGCGCCCAGCGCCACGCCCAGGCGCGTCATCTCGGCCAGGCCGCGGGTGATCAGCGCGGCGCGTGCGTTCAGGCCCAGTTGCAGCCCGTCGGCGATGCCGGTGGCGATTGCCATCACGTTCTTCACCGCGCCGCCCACCTCCACGCCCACCGGGTCGTTGCTGGTGTAGATGCGCAGGCTGTCGCTGTGGAAGGCCTGCACGGCCAGTGCGCAGAGTGATTCGCTGGGGCTGGCGGCCACCAGTGCGGTGGGCTGGCCGCGGGCCACTTCCAATGCAAAGCTGGGGCCCGAGAGCACGCCGCAATGCAGGTCGGGTCGCAGCTCGCGGGCGATCTCGTGGCCCAACGCGCCGGTGTCGGCCTCGAAACCCTTGCACAGCCACAGCGCACGGGCGCCTGATGGCAGCGCGACCAGGCGTTCGCGCAGGCCCGACATCGGCGCGCCGATGACCGCCAGGCCCTGCGCGGCCATGGCCAGCGCCTCGGCCGGATCGGCGCTGATGCGCAGCGATGGGGGCAGCGTGATGTCGGGCAGGTAGCGCCGGTTGCAGCGCGTGGCCTGCATCTCGGCGGCCTGGGCCTCGTCACGCGCCCACAGCAGCACCGGCTGGCGCTGCGCCGCGGCCAGCGCCAGCGCGGTGCCCCAGGCACCGGCGCCCAGCACCACGATGGGCAGTTGGTCGGGCGCGAGCCCGTCGACGCCAACGGACCGCGCGCCCATGGCCGGCCAGGCTCAGTTGGCGCCGGTGATGATGCCGTTGCCGCCGGCTTGCGCCTGGGCTTGCTGGGCTTCGAACATGGCCTGGAAGTTCACTTCGGTCAGCATGATCGGCGGGAAGCCGGCACGCGTGCAGATGTCCGACACGATGGCGCGCAGGTAGGGGTAGATCATCTGCGGGCAGACGATGCTGAGGATGCCCTGCAGCTGCTCTTCGGGCACATGGCGGATCTCGAAGATGCCGGCCTGCTTGGCCTCGACCAGGAACAGCGTCTTGTCCTGGATCTTGGTGGTCACCGTGGCGGTGACGGTCACCTCGAACACACCCTCGGCCACACCGCCGGCGGCCATCGCCAGGTTGATGTCGACCTGCGGCTGCTGCTGCTCGAGCAGGATCTGCGGCGAGTTCGGCTGTTCCAGCGACAGGTCCTTGAGGTACATGCGCTGGATCTGGAACACGGGGGTGAGGTCTTGGTCGGCCATGGCGAGGGGATCCTGGAGAAAAAATCAAAGCCCGGCGCCGACGGGCGACGGGCTGGCTGCGGCGCGGATTATGGCGCAGGGGCGCGGGCGAACTCAGGGCCACCCGCGTGACATTCTGGGCGGCAGCGGGCCTGTGACGGCCGTGCCGGATGCAAGCCCCCGAAGCCGGGGGCCGGGCGTTTCAGGCCTGCTGCAGCAACGGGGCCAGGCCGCCGCGGCGATCCAGCGCCATCAGGTCGTCGCAGCCGCCGACATGGGTCTCGCCGATGAAGATCTGCGGCACCGTGCGGCGGCCGGTCAGCGCGATCATCTGCTCACGCTGCTGCGGGTCGAGGTCGATGCGCACCTCGTCGATGGCCGCCACGCCGCGCTGCTTCAACAAGGCCTTGGCCTGGATGCAGTAGGGGCAGACCTGGGTGGTGTACATGCGGACAGCGTTCATGGCGGGTGCGTTCAAAACCGAGACAGCGCCAATTCTGGCAGCGCGGCAGAAGCCTTGCAGCGCACCCGGTCAGCCGGCTTTCCGGTCGACCGGCAGGCCGGCCTCGCGCCAGGCCTTCATGCCACCCGACACGACGGTGGCCTTCTCGTAGCCGGCCTTGCGAAGCAGGCCCGCAGCGCGGCTGGCGCGCGCGCCGCTGGCGCACATCACCACCAGCGGCAGTGCCTTGTTCGAGGGCAGGTCCTTGGAGCCGCTGATCGCCCCCAGCGGCACGTTGCGCGCGCCCACCGCATGGCCGGCGGCAAATTCCGACGGCTCGCACACGTCGATCAGCACACCCTTCTCGCGGTTGATGAGGCGCACCGCCTCGGCGGTGCCGACACTGCCGCCGCCACCGCCCTGCAGCACCGGCCACAGCAACAGACCGCCCGAGGTGGCGGCCAGCAGGATGAGCATCCAGTTTTCGATGAGAAACGTCACGGGGGTAGGCCTGGGATCTGGGAAAGACGCGGATTATAGAATTTGAAGCTTTGCCGCCGCACCGGCCCCCGGTTGCGGCCCCGGTTTCCCCACCTTCTGCCCACCTGCCGCCACCATGTACAAGCTCGTGCTGATCCGCCACGGCGAATCGACCTGGAACCTCGACAACCGCTTCACCGGCTGGACCGATGTGCCGCTGACGCCCACCGGCGTGGCCCAGGCCCGGCAGGCCGGCCAGTTGCTGAAGGAGGCCGGCTTCGAGTTCGACATCGCCTACACCTCGGTGCTGCAACGCGCGATCTGGACGCTGTGGCATGCGCTCGATGAGATGGGCCGCACCTGGCTGCCCGAGGTCAAGGACTGGCGGCTCAACGAGCGCCACTACGGCGGGCTGCAAGGCCTGAACAAGGCCGAGACGGCGCGCCAGTACGGCGATGCGCAGGTGCTGGTGTGGCGGCGCAGCTACGACACCCCGCCGCCGGCGCTGGCGCCCGGTGATGCGCGCAGCGAGCGCGACGACCCGCGCTACGCCCAGCTCGCGCCGGGCCAGGTGCCACTGACCGAATGCCTGAAGGACACCGTGGCGCGGGTGATGCCGTTCTGGAACGAGGTGCTGGCCCCGGCCATCCGCAGCGGCCAGCGCACCGTGGTGGCGGCGCACGGCAACTCGATGCGGGCGCTGGTGAAGTACCTCGACGGCATCAGTGAAGAGGACATCGTCGGCCTGAACATCCCCAACGGCATTCCGCTGGTCTATGAACTCGACGCCGACCTGAAGCCGATCAAGTCGTACTACCTGGGTGACCCCGAGGCCGCTGCCAGGGCCGCCGCCGCGGTGGCCAACCAAGGCAAGGCCTGAACGGGCACGAAGCTTCCTGTTGCGCGGGCCGATCTGGCGCCCGCGCCCTCACCGCACCGCCGCCTCCGTGTTTGCCCGCATGGGCAAATACCCCCAAATTTGTATGATGACCCGATGACCTGCGCAATCTGTCATCGGCATGCCGGGCGCCACTGAGCCCTCGAAAGGCGCCAGCGTGCGTCCGCTGGCCACCGAGCGGCTGTCCGACCGGCTGGCCGCCGAACTGCGCCAGCGCATCGACAGCGGCGAGTTGCAGCCCGACGACCGCCTGCCCACCGAGCTGGCGCTGGCCGCGCAGTACGCGGTGTCGCGCACCGTCGTGCGTGAGGCGGTGAGCCGGCTGCGCTCGACCGGCCTGCTGGTGGCACGCCAGGGTTCGGGCGTGTTCGTGGCACCGCGTGATGCCGCACGCCCGCTGGATTTCGACGCCGCCGTGCTGGCCACGCTGGGCTCGGTGCTCGACATGGTGGAAGTGCGGCGCGCGCTTGAATCCGAAGTGGCCGCGCTGGCCGCCAGCCGCGCCAGCGCCGCGCAGCGCAGCGCGATCGAGCTGGCGCTGCGCCGGGTCGACGAGTCGGTGGCCTCGGGCAGCGCCGCGGTCGACGAGGACCTGGCCTTCCACCAGGCCATCGCCGAGGCCTCGGGCAATGCCCAGTTTCCGCGCCTGCTGCGCCACCTGGAGCAATACCTGCGCGAGGCGATGACCGTCACCCGCCGCAATGAATCACTGAAGCCCGAATACATGCACGAGGTGCGGCATGAGCACCGCGCGATTGCCGACGCGATCGCCCAGCGCGACGCCGACGCCGCCCGCCACGCCGCCGCCGAACACATGCGCCAGGC
The DNA here is from genome assembly GCA_001770815.1 of Burkholderiales bacterium RIFCSPHIGHO2_12_FULL_69_20. GTDB lineage: Bacteria > Pseudomonadota > Gammaproteobacteria > Burkholderiales > Burkholderiaceae_C > Pseudaquabacterium. Next base: position 36,092 of record MESD01000197.1, on the reverse strand, counting down.
CGCACGCCGCCTGCAGGACGCCGACGCGCCGATCCGCCGCGCCCGCGCCACCACACCCACCCCGAACCCCCTCACTGGAGCCCCCGCATGACCCTGCCCACCACCCTCGGCGTGATCGGCCTCGGCTCGATGGGCCGCGGCGCCGCGCTCAGCGCGCTCAAGCGCGGCGTGCCCACCTGGGGCTTCGACCTCAACCCCACCGCCTGCGCCAGCGTGGCCGAGGCCGGCGGGCGCATCGCCGCCAGCGTGGCCGAGCTGGCCCGGCACTGCGACGCGGTGCAGGTGCTGGTGGTCAACGCCGCGCAGACCGAGGGCGTGCTGTTCGGTGATGACGGCCTGGCCGCGCACCTGAAGCCGGGATCGGTGGTCATCACCTCGGCCACCGTCGACCCGACCCTGCCGCCGCTGTGGGAAGCGCGCCTGGCCGAGCGTGGCCTGCACCTGATCGACGCACCGGTCTCGGGCGGTGCCGCCAAGGCCGCCAATGGCGAGATGACGGTGATGGCCTCCGGCAAGCCCGAGGCCTTTGCCGCGGTGGGCGCGCTGCTCGATGCGGTGGCCGGCAAGGTCTACCGGCTGGGCGACAAGGCCGGCGTCGGATCGACCGTCAAGATGGTCAACCAGCACCTGGCCGGTGTGCACATCGCCGCCGCCTGCGAGGCGATGGCGCTGGGCATCAAGGCAGGGGCCGACCCGCACAAGCTCTACGAGGTGATCACCCACTCGGCCGGCTCGAGCTGGATGTTTGCCAACCGCGTGCCGCACATCCTGGCCGGCGACTACACGCCGCTGTCGGCGGTCAACATCTTCATCAAGGACCTGGGCATCGTGCTCGACGCCGCGCGCAAGCTGGCCTTCCCGCTGCCGCTGGCCGCCGCCGCGCACCAGCTGTACCTGGGCACCGCCGGTGCCGGCCACGGTGCCGAGGACGACAGCGCGGTGATCAAGCTGTATGCCGCGCTGTCGGGCATCACATTGCCCCAACCCGCGGCCAAGGACGCTCAACCATGAAGCTGGGCATCGTCGCCGACGACTTCACCGGCGCCACCGACATCGCCAGCATGCTGGTGCGCGGCGGCCTGCGCACCGTGCAGCTGATCGGCGTGCCGGGCGACACCGTTCCTGCCGAGGCCGCCGATGCCGACGCGGTGGTGGTGGCGCTGAAATCACGCACCGCGCCGGTGGACCTGGCGGTGGCCGAATCGCTCGCTGCGCTGCGCTGGCTGCGCGCGGCCGGCGCCGAGCGCTTCATCCTCAAGGTCTGCTCGACCTTCGACTCCACGCCCGCCGGCAACATCGGCCCGGTGGCCGAGGCGATGATGGACGCTCTCTCGGACGAATACGGCTGCATGCAGACGCTGGTCAGCCCCGCCTTCCCCGAGAACGGCCGCACGGTGTTCCGCGGCCACCTGTTCGTCGGCGACGCGCTGCTGAGTGAAACCGGCATGCGCAGCCACCCGCTGACACCGATGACCGACGCCAACCTGGTGCGCGTGATGCAGGCGCAGAGCCGCCGCCCGGTAGGCCTGCTGCGCCACGACACGGTGGCCGCCGGCGCCGACGCGATCCGCGCCCGCCTGGCCGCGCTGGCTGCCGAGGGCGTGGCCCATGTCATCGCCGACGCGATCGACAACCACGCCTTGCTGCTGCTGGCCGAAGGCGCATCGGCGCTGCCGCTGTGGGTGGCCGGCTCTGGGCTGGCGCTGGGCCTGCCGGCGCTGCTGGCGGCGCAGTCCGGCGTGCAGCTCGATGCCCAGGCGGCGCAGCTCGATGCGCTGACCGGCCCGGCCGCGGTGCTGGCCGGCTCGTGCTCCACCGCCACGCAAGGCCAGGTGGCGCGCTGGATCGCCGCCGGCCGGCCGGCGCTGAAGATCGACCCTGCCGCGCTGGCCCGCGGCGAGCCGGTGGCCGCGCAGGCGCTGGCCTGGGCCATTGCCCAGCCGCAGGCGCCGCTGGTCTACGCCACCGCCGACGCCCCCACGCTGGCCGCCACCCAGGCCGCGCTGGGCGTGGCCGAGGCCGGTGCGCTGGTCGAGCAGGCGCTGGCGGCCATCGCCTGCGGCCTGGTCGCCCACGGCGTGCAGCGCCTGGTGGTGGCCGGCGGCGAAACCTCGGGCGCGGTGGTGCAGGCCCTCGGTGTGCGCGCGCTGCGCATCGGCGCGGCCATCTGCCCGGGCGTGCCGTGGACGCAGGCGGTGCGCGCCGCCGGCCAGCCGCCGCTGCAGCTGGCGTTGAAGAGTGGCAACTTCGGTGGGCCTGATTTTTTTGCCGAGGCGCTGGCGACCCAATGAACCACACAGCCTTGCGCGAAGAGATCTGCCGCGTCGGCCGCTCGCTGTTTGAGCGTGGCTACGTGCATGCCACCGCGGGCAACATCAGCGCTCGCCTGCCCGCGGGCGAGGGCTTCCTGATCACCCCCACCGACGCCTGCCTCGGCCAGCTGCAAGCCGAGCGCCTGGCCCACGTGGCCGACGACGGCACCCCGCTCGGCGGTGATCGCGCCAGCAAGACGCTGGTGCTGCACCGGCGCATCTACGCCGCCGCGCCCGAGGCGCAGTGCGTGATCCACACCCACAGCACCCACCTGGTGGCGCTGACGCTGGCCGGGCCGGGCCTGGGCGTCTGGCAGCCCGACACCATCCTGCCGCCGATCACGCCCTACTTCGTGATGAAGGTCGGCCGGGTGCCGCTGATCGCCTACCACCGCCCGGGCGATCCGGCCGTGGGCGGTCTGGTGGCCGAGGCCATCACCCAGGCCCGCCAGCGCGGCGCGCCGCTGCGCGCGGTGATGCTGGACCGGCTGGGCCCCAACGTCTGGCACGACAGCCCGGCCAGTGCGATGGCCACGCTGGAAGAGCTGGAAGAGACCGCCCGGCTGTGGCTGATGAGCACGCCCCGCCCCACGCCGCTGGACGCGGCGCAGATCGACGAATTGCGCCAGCGCTTCGGCGCCACCTGGTAACCCGCCGCACCACCCGCACCACACCCGCCGAGACCACCATGCCCCGCTTTGCCGCCAACCTGTCGATGCTCTATAACGAGCATGGCTTCCTCGACCGCTTCGCCGCCGCGGCCGCCGATGGCTTCGACGCCGTGGAGTACCTGTTCCCCTACGCGGTCGACCGCCACGAGCTGGCCGCGCGGCTGCGTGATCTGGGCCTGACCCAGGCGCTGTTCAACGCGCCGCCCGGCAACTTCGAGGCCGGCGAGCGCGGGCTGGCCTGCCTGCCCGACCGGGTGGACGAATTCCGCCGCGGCTTCGTCGAGCAGGCCCTGCCGTATGCCCAGGCGCTGGGCTGCCAGCGGGTCCACGTGATGGCCGGGCTGGCGCCCGCCGGTGCCCCGCGCGAGGCGCTGCAGGCCTGCTACGAAGCCAACCTGGCCTGGGCCGCGCAGCAGGCCGCGCCGCACGGCGTGGCGGTGCTGATCGAGCCGATCAACACCCGCGACATCCCCGGCTTCTTCCTCAACCGGCAAGACCAGGCGCACGCCATCGTGCAGGCCATAGCCGCGCCCAACCTGCAGGTGCAGATGGACCTGTACCACTGCCAGATCGTCGAGGGCGACCTGGCCATGAAGCTCAAGCAATACCTGCCCGGCGGCCATGTCGGCCACCTGCAGATCGCCGGCGTGCCCGAGCGCCACGAGCCCGACCTCGGCGAGATCCACCACCCCTACCTGTTCGAGCTGATCGATGCGTCGGGCTGGTCCGGCTTCGTCGGCTGCGAGTACCGCCCGCGCGACACCCGCCCCGGCGGCACCTCGGCCGGCCTGGGCTGGCTGCGCCAGTACCGCGCCAGCCATCCGACCTGACCACCGTCCCAACCCGACCCCCGCCCATGCGCCAACTGCTGCTGCAAATCGACCGCTGGATCACCGGCATCGCCTGGACCGGCGCCTGCCTGCTGCTGGCGGTCATCGCCAGTCTGGGCCTATGGCAGGTGGTGGCGCGCTTCGTCCTGTCGCAACCGTCCACCTGGACCGAGGAGTCGATGCGTCGCCTGCTGATCTGGATGGTGATGCTGGGCACCGTGGTGGCGTTTCGCCGCGGCGCGCTGGTCTCGGTCGACCTGATGCTGCGGGTGTCGCGCGGCGCCTGGCGGCAGACGGTCAGGGGGATCATCACGCTGACCGCGCTGGCCTACCTGTCGGTGCTGGTGTGGTTCGGCATCGACCTGGTCACCCGGGTGCGCTTCCAGACCTTCGCCAGCATGGAGCTGAGCATGGGCTGGGCCTATGCGGCGCTGCCGGTGGGCGCTGCGCTCGCCTTCCTCGCCGTGCTGGCCCACCACGTCGACCCGCTCAACGAAGAGCTGGACAACGCCCAATAACCGGCTGCGACATGTCACTGACCCTCCTCTTCACGATGTTGCTGGCGTTTGCCTTCAGCATCTCCATCGCGGTGTCCATCGGCGGTTCGGCCATCCTGGGCATCGCGCTGTTCGACCCCGAGCGCCTGGTGCTGGTGCCCAAGGAGATGTTCACCGCGATCGACAAGTTCCCGCTCGCGGCCATCCCCTTCTTCATCCTGGCCGGCAACCTGATGGAGACCGGCGGCATCAGCCGGCGCCTGGTCGATTTCGCCAAGAGCCTGGTCGGCGGCGTGCAGGGCGGCCTGCCCATGACCTGCGTGCTGACCTGCATGATCTTCGCCGCGGTCTCGGGCTCCAGCGTGGCCACCACCTTCGCCATCGGCGCCATCCTGATCCCCGCGCTGGTCAAGCACGGCTACCCCCGGGCCTACGCGGCCGCGCTGCAGGCCACCTCGGCCGAGCTGGGCGTGGTGATCCCGCCGTCGATCCCGATGATCCTGTTCGGCGTGTCGGCCGAGGTGTCGATCGGCGAGCTGTTCATCGCCGGCATCGGCCCGGGGCTGCTGATCGGCGGCGCGCTGATGCTGTTCGTGCACCTGTACTGCCGCTGGCAGGGCTGGGGGCTGAAGGACGGCGACGGCCGGCTGTCGGTGGGCAGCGCCACGGTCAAGGCCGGCTTTGCGCTGCTGATGCCAGTGATCATCCTGGGCGGCATCTACGGCGGCATCTTCACGCCCACCGAGGCCTCGGTGGTGGCGGTGTTCTACGCGCTGATCGTGGGCCTGTTCATCCACCGCGAGCTCGGCTTCGCCGACCTGGTGCCGGTGTTCAAGAAGAGCGTGATCTCCAGCGCGGTGATCATGTTCATCATCGCCAACGCCGGGCTGTTCGCCTTCCTGATCACCCGCGCCGGCGTGCCCGATGCGATCGGCAGCTGGCTCAGCGAGGTGCTGCAGAGCCCGACCTGGTTCCTGCTGGGCGTCAACGCCGCGCTGTTCCTGATCGGCATGTTCATCGAGACCAGCGCGGCCATCATCGTGCTGGCGCCTATCCTGGTGCCGGTGGCGCGCCACTTCGGCATCGACCCGGTGCACTTCGGCATGATCATGGTGGTCAACCTGGCCATGGGCATGATCACGCCGCCCTTCGGCGTCAACCTGTTCGCCGCCTGCACGGTGGCCAAGATCTCGCTGGACCAGATCGTGCGGCACCTGCTGCCCTTCGTCGGCGTGATCCTGGGCTGCGTGATGGTGATCACCTACGTGCCGCAGATCAGCCTGGCGCTGCGCGACATCGTCTACGCGCCGGCGGTGGTGGCGCCCTCGGTGGCGCCCGCGCCCGCAATAGGTCCTCAATAGGTCCGCAATAGGTCCGCAGTGAGCGGCCAGCGCGCCGCGGCTATTCCTCGACCAGGCCGTACAGCCGCTCGGGCGGCACGCGCAGCATCATCTTGGTGTCGGGCACCAGCGACTTGATCGCATAGGCCGGCTCGGCGGTATTGCGCTTGGCGGTGCGCACCACCGGGATGCCGTTGCGGTCGGTCACCGCTGCGGCCACCGGCGTGTGCGCGGTGGCCCCGCGGCGGATCACCACCGCCATCTCGCCCGAGGCCAGCTGCACGAAGTTGCCCGGCGGGTAGATGCCGTATTCCTTGATGATGGCCGCGGCCAGCGGGCTGCCGCCGGCTTCGGCGAACATCTGCCGCGCCGCATCCAGGATGGACAGCGCCGGCCGCTCGGTGCGCGGGCTGATCTTGGCCATGAACACGTCGGCCATGCGCAGCACCGAGGCCAGCTCGCACAGCGTGCTCAGGTTCTGCGGGTAGCCGCCCCCGCCGGGGCGTTCGTGGTGCTCCAGCACCGCCTGCAGCCAATCAGCGTCTTGCACGCCGGCGGCCTGCAGCCGGTCGACCGCCGCCTGCGGGTGGCCGCGGATCTGGTCGCGCTGGGCATCGCTGAGCCGGCCCAGCGTGGCAAAGCGGCCCTGCACCTCGACGATGGCCAGGTTCATCGTCAGCGCCGCCTTCACCAGCGTGCGCACCTGCTCGGGCGGCCAGCCCGCGCGCGTGGCCGCCAGCTGGGCCACCATCGCGCAGTGCAGCGCATGGCTCAGGCCATAGAGGCTCAGGCGGTTCGGGTCTTGCCGCACCGAGTGGTAGATGGCGATGTCGGGGTCACGCTGCACCAGCGCCACCAGTTGCTCGGCAAAAGCCTCGCAGCGCGTCGGGAAACCGTCCTGGTCGAGGCTGGCCAGCAGCAGGTCGAGCCGGGCGGTGGTCTGCTTCCACAGATCGAACAGCGTGGTGCGGCGCTTGGCCGAGCCGGCACCACCACCACCGGTCGCGCCGGCCGATTCGTCGTCGTGGTCGACGTAGAGGCCACGCTCGACCAGGATTTGCCGCTGGGCGTCGTTGGCCACCACGCGGCCCTTGGCCAGCAGCAACTGGCCCTGCTCGTCGCGCACGCCGAAGGGCAAGGGTTCGCCGACCCGGATCTGGTCGATCACCTGGCGCAGCAGGTCGATGGCCAATGCGCACGCTCCTTGATTGTTGCCATGGAGGACACCCCGGAGACAGCAGGCGCTACCCGGGCACTCTAGCGCGCCTGCGCCATTCAGAAAGCCCGAACAGCACCCGCCAACAGGGGGTAGATCAATACCACTGACGTTTCGTGCGGCACGGCATCGCTGCTCCAGACATGGCGCACGCCGGCCGCGCGCAGCCGGGGCAGCGCGTCGCCGACGAACAGCGCGTGGGTCACCACCACGTCCACGCTGGCCGCCCCGGCCCCCAGCGCTGCGGTGGCGGCCTCCTGCAGGGTGCGGCCGGTGCTGGCCACGTCGTCCATCAGCACCACCGCGCGGCCGGCCAGCGAGATCGCCGGCAGCGCCACGCGCACGTCGTGGTCGCCAAAGCGCTGCTTGTGGCACACCGCATGGTCCAGCCCGTGCGCCCGGCCGGCCGCAGCCACCCACTGCATCGACTCCTCGTCCGGGCCCAGCAGCAGCGCACCCGGCACCTGGCGCGCCACCCATTCGCCCAGCAGCGGCGCGGCGGTGAGCGCGCGGTTGGGGCAGCCCGGCATCACCTCGTCGAGCGCGTGGATGCGGTGCAGGTGCGGGTCGACCGTGATCACGCCGTCGAACTGGCTGGCCAGCAGCGCGGCGATGTGGCGCTGGCTGACCGCCTCGCCCGGCGTGAAGGCCATGTCCTGGCGCATGTAGGCCAGGTAGGGGCTGACCAGGACGATGCGCCGCGCGCCCAGCGCACGCGCCGCCGGGGCGGTGATCAGCAGCTCGACCAGCTTCTCATTGGGGTGGTGCAGCCCGCGCAGCAGCAGCAGTTCGGCCGGCAGCGCGGGTGGCAGGCGCAGCTTGGTCTCGCCGTCGGGAAAGTGGTGGCGCACCACCCGCGCCATCGGCACGCCCAGCGCGGCGGCCAGGGCCTCGGCCAGGGCGCGCTCGTCGTCAAAGGCCAGCAGCAAGCCTGGTTGCATCGCTCTTGTCTCCTGCCTTCGGGCGCCGGGTCGGGTGCCGGCCAACGGGGCCGGCGTTCGTGACTGGCGCGCACTCTACGCCCAAATCCGGCCCGGCCGGCCGTCGATCAGGCCGCGCCGAACGGCAACTCGCCGACCCCGGGCACTGGGGCCGCCAACGCATAACCCGCATCACGCGCGGCCAAGGCGGTGGCAAAGCCCAGATCGGCCGGGAAGCGGGCGTGGATGCGGTACAGCGGCTGGCCCGCCGCCACCGCGTCGCCCACCTTGGCCAGCAGGTCGACACCGGCACCGGGCACCAGCGGCGCGCCGGCCAGCCGGGCGATGCGCGACAGGCGCAGGTTGTCGATGGCCTGCACCGCTGCGGCCTGCGGCGAGCACACCTCGTGCGTCAGCGTGCCCAGCGACGGTGGATCGGTGACCCGGCCCTGCGCGTCGATGATGGCGTTCATCTGCGCCAGCGCGCGGCCGGATTCGAGGATGTCGCGGGCGATGCGCCAGCCATCGCCGCCGCGCACGTCGGGGTCGAATTCGATCATGCGGCCGGCCAGCAGCAGCGCCTTCTGGCGCAGATCGTGCGGCGCGTCGGGGTGGTTGTTGAGCACCATCATCACGTCGCGCGCCTCCAGCACCGGGCCGATGCCGCGGCCGATGGGCTGGCGGCCATCGGTGATCACCGCGTCGAGCTGCAGACCGAGCCGCGTGGCCACGTACTCGAACAGCTTCTTCAGGCGCTGCGCCTGGCCCATCGAGCGCACCTTGGCGCTGGGCCCCATCGGGATGTCGAGCACCAGGTGGGTGGAGCCGGCGGCGATCTTCTTCGACAGGATCGACGCCACCATCTGCCCGGGCGAGTCGAGCGCCAGCGGCCGCTCCACCGAAATCAGGATGTCGTCGGCCGGCGACAGCTCGGCGCCACCGCCCCAGGCCAGGCAGCCGCTGGTCTCGCGCACGATGGCCGCCAACCGGTCGAACGGCAGGTCGACCCGCGCCAGCACCTCCATCGTGTCGGCGGTGCCGGCCGGCGAGGTGATCGCACGCGAGCTGGTCTTGGGGCACAGCATGCCGTGCGCGGTGACGATGGGCACCACCAGCATCGAGGTGCGGTTGCCGGGAATGCCGCCGATGCAGTGCTTGTCGACCACCGCGCCGCCGCGCACCTGGCTGCCCCAGTCGAGCCGGCGGCCGGCGGCGATCATCGCCTCGGTGAGGTAGAGCACCTCGTCGCGGTCCAGCTCGTTCTGGTGCGTGGCCACGACGAAGGCGGCCAGCTCGATCTTCGAATAACGCGCCTGCGCCACGTCGGCGATCAGCGCGATCCACTCGTCGCGCGCCAGCCGCTCGCCGCCGATCTTGCGGTGCAGCGAGCTGATCGAGGCCGGCGGCTCGGCATGCGCCACCTCGGCCGCGTGGCCCTCGGGCACGTTCATGCGGGCGAAGGCGTCTTCGGACAGCCCCAGGTCGCAGGTCGGCACGATGCGCTCGTCGTCGACCACGTTGAGCACCGCGTTGATGACGGTGCCGTTGGCATGCACCGTCACCTTCGACAGCGCCTGGAAGCCCGCCGCCCGCACCACCGGGCAGTCGCGGTGCAGGTAGGCCACGTTCTCGCGGTAGGTGTCGATGCCGACGCGGCGGATGCGCAGGGTCTGGCCGTTCATGGGTGCCACTCTACCCGGCGGTGGCCAAGGGCTTGGCGGCGGATTCAGACGCTGACCAGCCGCTGGCGCCGTGCCACGGCACCCACGATGCCCAGCCCCGCCAGCAGCAACGCCAGCGTCTGCGGCTCGGGCACGGCGGTCACCTCGATCTGCATCGCGTTGTAAAAGCTCGACGAACTCCAGTTCGCGCCGCCATCGCTGGTGATGCGGTAACCGGCCAGCGCCGCCACACCGGTGGGCACGGTGCCCGCGCCGGAGTCCATGATGGTCCAGTGCGCCAGCGGAATGCCGAACTCGCTGTATTGCGAGGCATCGTTGAGTGCGAACCAGTAGCTGCCCCCGCCTTGCAGCAGCACGGGTGCCGCGGTGGCCCAGGTGACGGCTTGGGCCGCGAACGGCGACTGGATCGGTTGCAGCGGGGTCAGCTCCCGCGTGCCCAGATCGGCCAGCAAGGTGCCCAGTTGGCCGCTGGCGTCACGGTAGATGGCGGCATGCACCTGCTCGGTCTTGAGGTAGTCAGAACCCTGCGACGTGACCATGGCCAGCATCGCCGTGAACGATTCGAACTGGTACGAACGACCCGAAGGCAGCGTGACGCCCACCGCCTTGCGGATGTCGTAGGCGTCGGTCCAGTGGATGTCGGTGGCAGGCACGGCATCCCAGGCGTAGGGCACGACGGGCTGCGTCAGGTCGTGGCCGATCAAGGTCAGCGCATGGGCGGACGAGGTGGCGGTGACCAGCATGGCCGCGATGGCCAGGCCAGCCAGCCCCTTGATGCGATGGACGCGGGACATGAACTCTCCATGGATTGAACTGGTGCCAGTCTGTGCCGCCATCGGGCTGCCGGCATTGCGGGACATCAATCCAGGACTGTCGTCCCGCCCGGAAGCGGGGCGCCTGAGCGGCCCAGCCGCTCGGCCATCAGCGCGCGCAGGTGCTCGGCCAGCGCGCGCCGGTCGGCATGGGCGCTGGCCTGGGGCGCCAGCAGCTCGACATGGGCCACCAGCCCGCGCGCGGTGGCCACGCGCCACAGGCTTTGCAGCAGCGTGGTCTCGCCGACGAAGGCGGCCGCCGGGCTGAAGGCGTGGTGCGGATCGGCAAAGCGCAGCACCGCCGGCTGGATCGGCGTGGCGGTGGCGATCGCCGCCTGCAGCAGGTTGGCATGGAAGGGCAGCAGTTCGGGCCCCGGGCCGGTGGTGCCTTCGGGGAATACCGCCACCGTCTCGCCGGCGCGCAGCGCCTCGGCCATCGCATGCACCACGCGCAGTGCGTCGCGCTTGCGTTCGCGCTCGATGAACAGCGTGCCCGCGCCGGCCACCAGCCAGCCCAGCAGCGGCCAGTGCAGCACGTCGGCCTTGGAGACGAAGCGCGCCTGCGGCACGGCGGCGTGCAGCGCGGCCACGTCCAACCACGAGACATGGTTGGCCAGCAGCAGGCCGGCACCGGGCCGTGCGGTGCCACGCACCTGCAGGCCCACGCCGATGGCGCGCAGCAGCCCGGCCGACCACCAGCCGATGCGGGCGTGGCGCCCGGCGGCGTCCAGCGACGGAAAGCGCAGCGCCATCACCGCCATGCCCAGCAGCACATGCAGCACGACGCGCAGCACGCGCCAAAGTGCCAGCAATGCCAGCAGCGCGCGCATCAGGCCGGCGGCGCCCCGTGGGCCACGGTGCCGGCCACCAGCGTGGCGCGCACCCGGCCCGGCAGCGCGGTGCCGGTGGCGTCGAAGGCGAACGGCGTGTGCTTGCCCTGGCTCAGCAGCACGCCCGGCGTCACCGTCCAGGTGGCGTCGGGGTCGAACACGCAGACATCGGCCACACCGCCCACCACCAGCCGACCGGCCGACGAGACCAGCGAGCCCAGCGCATCCCCCAGCACCCGCACCGGATCGCTGGTGACGCGCGCCAGGCTGGTGGTCATGGTCAGGCCGCTGTCGGCGCCCCACTTCAGCGCCAGGCTCAGCAGCAGCTCCAGGCCCGTGGCGCCGGGCTCGGCCTCGCCGAACGGCAGGTTCTTCATGTCGCCCTCGACCGGCGTGTGATCGGACACCAACGCGTCGATCGTGCCGTCGGCCAGCGCGGCGCGCAGCGCGTCGCGGTCGCTGCCCTGGCGCAGCGGCGGGGTCAAGCGCATCGCCGGGTTGAAGAAGCCGATGTCGACATCGGTGAGGTGCAGCGAGTTGATCGACACGTCGGCGGTGATCGGCAGGCCCTCGGCCTTGGCCGCGCGCAGCAGCGCCACGCCGGCCGCGCTGGACAGCCGGCACAGGTGCACCCGCGCGCCGGTGGTGCGCACCAGCTCGATGATGGTCAGCAGCGCCACGGTCTCGGCGATCACCGGCACGCCCGACAGCCCCAGCCGCGTGGCCACCGCACCGCTGGCGGCCACACCCTTGCCCAGCCAGCCGTCCTGCGGCCGCAGCCACACGGTGTAGTTGAAGGTGGCGGCGTACTGCAGCGCACGCTGCAGCACCAGCGTGTCGACGATGGGCACCTCGGCCTGGCTGAAGCCGATGCAGCCGGCCTCGGTCAGCTCGGCCATCTCGGTCAGCACCTCGCCGGCCAGGCCGCGGGTCAGCGCGCCCAGCGGGAACAGCCGGCACAGGCTGAGCTTGCGGGCGCGGAACTTCAGCATCTCGACCAGCCCCGGCTCGTCGAGCGTGGGGTCGGTGTCGGGCGGGCAGACCAGGCTGGTGACACCGCCGGCGGCCGCCGCGTTCAGCTCGCTCTCGAGCATGCCCTCGTGCTCGTGGCCCGGCTCGCGCAGCCGCGCGGCCAGATCGACCAGGCCGGGCATCACCACGCAGCCGGCCGCGTCGATCACGCGTTGGGGTTGAAAGTCGGCCGGCACGCTGCCCAGCGTGAGGATGCGGCCGGTGGCGATGGCCACGTCGCCCATTTGATCGCGGCCCGAGGCCGGGTCGATCAGCCGGCCACCTTTGATCAGGATCTTCATGGTGTTTCGCCCGTGAGAATGGCGTCCGAGCGGCGTAGCGAGCGGACCGAGGTTGTCCCGAGGAACGGAGCCGTACACCCGTACGGCGATGTACTGAGCCCGGACGAGAACAGTCCTGAGGACTGTTCTCGCCTGGCGAAGGCCAGGGCCTCTGGCCCGGGCCGCAGGGGCAAGATCGGTTCGCGCAGTAGCCGAGCGGGCGTCATTTCATGCCTCGTTCCCGGCGATGATGGACATGACGGCCATGCGCACCGCGATGCCGAAGGTCACCTGCGGCAGGATCACGCTGTGGCTGCCGTCGGCCACCGACGAGTCGATCTCCACGCCGCGGTTGATCGGCCCGGGGTGCATCACGATGGCGTCGGGCTTGGCCAGCCGCAGCTTGTCGTCGGTGAGGCCGTAGTTCTTGAAGAACTCGCCGGCGCTGGGCAGCATCGCGCCGCTCATGCGCTCGTTCTGCAGGCGCAGCATGATGATCACGTCGGCACCGCGGATGCCCTCGGCCATGTCGTGGCACACGCGCACGCCCATGCCCTTGAAATCGCTGGGCACCAGCGTCTTGGGGCCCACCGCGCGGATGTCGGGCACGCCCAGCGTGGTCAGCGCGTGGATGTCGCTGCGCGCCACGCGGCTGTGCACGATGTCGCCGACGATGGCCACGCTCAATTGGGTGAAGTCTTTTTTGAAGTGCCGGATCGTGTACATGTCCAGCAGCCCCTGGGTGGGGTGGGCATGGCGCCCGTCGCCGGCGTTGACCACGTGCACATGCGGCGCGCAGTGCTGGGCGATCAGGTAGGGCGCGCCGCTCTCGCTGTGCCGCACCACGAACATGTCGGCATGCATCGCGGAGAGATTGGCGATGGTGTCGAGCAGGCTCTCGCCCTTGCTGGCGCTGCTCTTGGCGATATCGAGGTTGATGACGTCGGCACTCAGCCGCTTGGCCGCGATCTCGAAGGTGGTGCGGGTGCGCGTGCTGTTCTCGAAGAACAGGTTGAACACGCTCTTGCCGCGCAGCAGCGGCACCTTCTTGACCTCGCGGTCGTTGACCGACAGGAAGGTGCCCGCCGTGTCGAGGATGTTGCTCACCACCTCGCGCGGCAGGCCCTCGATGGACAGCAGGTGGATCAGCTCGCCGTGGCGGTTGAGTTGGGGGTTGCGCTTGTGCAGCATGGTGTCAGTTGCTCCCCATGACCGCGAAGGTGAAGCGGCCGTCGTCGAGACGGGTCAGCGACAGCTTCTGGCTGGCCGGCAGCGTGACCTTGGCCGCCGCAAAGGCCGGCTGGATCGGCAGCTCACGCCCACCGCGGTCGACCAGCACCACCAGCGTCACGCTGGCCGGGCGGCCGAAGTCGAACAGCTCGTTGAGCACGGCGCGGATGGTGCGGCCGGTGAACAGCACGTCGTCGATCAGCAGGATGTGGGCACCGTCCACCGCGAACGGGATCTTGGTGGCGTCGGTGCCGCTGTGCATGCCGCGTGCCGAGAAGTCGTCGCGGTGCAGCGTGCTGCTGATCACGCCGGGCTTGCCGATGCCGGGCAGGTCGGCTGGGTGGGTGCCCATATCGGCGGCCAGCCGTTCTGCCAGCCAGGCGCCGCCCGACCAGATGCCCAGCAAGGCCATGTCGGGGCGCCACAGCGCCTGCACGCCCACGCGCATCTCGGTGTACAGCGCCTCGGCATCGAGGATCAGGTTGCTCATGTCACCCCAGTCAAGGTTCGCAGAAACTGGTCGAGGATCACCGCGGCAGATGCGGCGTCGAGGTCGGTCGCCCCGCCCGCCGCCGCCTCGGTGGTGCTGTAGCGCTCGTCCACCTCGTGCACCGGCAGGCGGAAGCGGCCGTGCAGCTGGCGGGCAAAGCGTTGCGCACGCCGGGTATTGTCGTGCGGCGCGCCGTCGGGGTGCCAGGGCACGCCCACCACCAGCGCATCGGGCTGCCATTCGGCGATCAGCCGGCCGATGCGCTCGAACCGCGCGTCGCCCTCGGCGGCGATGGTGGTCAGCGGGCTGGCCAGGCGCAGCAGGCTGTTGCCGGTGGCCACGCCGGTGCGCTTGAGGCCGAAATCGAAAGCCAGGAACGACAGCGTGCGGCCACTGGTGCCCGCGACCATGTTCAAGCGTGCCCCGCGTCCTGGCTCAACATGCGCGGATCGAACCCCAGCAGCGCCACCGCGCGTGCGTAGCGCTGATCAACCGGCGTGTCGAAGATGATCTCGGGCGTGGCATCCACCGTCAGCCAGCCGTTGCGGCCCAGCTCGTCTTCCAGCTGGCCGGCGGCCCAGCCGCTGTAGCCCAGCGTGACCAGCAGCCGCTTGGGGCCGGTGCCGGCCGACAGCGCCTCGAGCACGTCCTTGCTGGTGGTCATCGCCAGGCCGCCAGGGATCGCCAGCGTGCTGCTGTAAGGCGGCTGGTCGCCCACCTTGTCGTGCAGCACGAAGCCGCGCTCGGTCTGCACCGGGCCGCCGTAGAACACCGGCTGCTCGCCCAGCGCCTCGCTGTCGAGCGTCAGCTCGACCTTCTGGAACAGGTTCTTCAGCTTGATGTCGATGGGCTTGTTGATCACCAGGCCCAGCGCGCCGTTCTCGTCGTGCTCGCACAGGTAGACCACGGCACCCGAGAAGGTGTCGTCCCCCATGCCCGGCATGGCGATGAGGAACTGGTTGGTCAGGCTGAAGCGGTCCGCGGACATGCGGCGATTCTAATGATCGGTGACACTTCCGCCGGTGTCCGTGGCCCGATGCCCGGCCCCGTTGCCATGCCCCACACCCACCCCCACCCTGCTGCCCACGGCCCGGCCTTTGCCGGCGCGCTGGTGTGGTTTCGGCGCGACCTGCGCAGCGACGACCACGCCGCGCTGTTCCATGCGCTGAAGGCCGCGCGCCAGGTGTGGTGCGCCTTCGTCTTCGACACCCCCATCCTCGATGCGCTGCCGCGCGCCGACCGGCGGGTGGAATTCATCCGCGACAGCCTGGCCGACCTGGACGCCCAGCTGCGCAGCCTGGGCCTGGCACACGGCGCCGACGGCGTGGGCCTGATCGTGCGCCAGGGCGATGCGCGGGTGGTGCTGCCGGCGCTGGCCCGCCAATTGGGCGTGCAGGCGGTTTATGCCAACCACGACGACGAGCCCGAGGCGCTGGCGCGCGATGCCAAGGTGCGCGGCGCGCTGGCCGATGCCGGCATCACGCTGCACACGGCCAAGGACCATGTGGTGTTCGAGCGCGACGAGGTGCTCACCGCCACCGGCAGCCCCTACAGCGTGTTCACGCCCTACAAGAACGCCTGGCTGAAGAAGCTGACGCCGTTCTACGTCAAGGGTTACCCGGTGGCCCGGCACGCCCGCGCGCTGGCGGTGGTGCCCGCCGGGCTGGGCAGCGGCGTGCCCACGCTGGCGCAGATCGGCTTCGAGCCGACCAACCTGCACCAGCTCAAGCTGCCCACCGGCAGCACCGGCGCACACGAGCTGCTGGACGATTTTCTCGACCGCATCGACGACTACGAGCGCAGCCGCAACTTTCCGGCGATCAAGGGCCCCAGCTACCTGAGCAGCCACCTGCGCTTCGGCACGGTGTCGATCCGCCGGCTGGCACGCGAGGCCTGGCAGCGTTTGCAAGGGGGATCACGCGGCGCCGAGGTGTGGCTGTCCGAGCTGATCTGGCGCGACTTCTACCACCAGGTGCTGCACCACCACCCGCGGGTGGTGGGCCACAGCTTCAAGCCGGCCTACGACGCCATCAAGTGGGACCACGGCAAGCACGCCGATGCGCTGTTTGCGGCCTGGTGCGAGGGCCGCACCGGCTATCCGCTGATCGATGCGGCGATGCACCAGATCAACCAGACCGGCTACATGCACAACCGGTTGCGCATGGTGGTGGCCAGCTTCCTGACCAAGGACCTGGGACTGGACTGGCGCCGCGGCGAGGCCTACTTTGCGCTGCACCTCAACGACTTCGACCTGGCCGCCAACAACGGCGGCTGGCAGTGGGCGGCCTCCAGTGGCTGCGACGCCCAGCCCTACTTCCGCATCTTCAACCCGGTGGCGCAGAGCGAGAAGTTCGATGCCGAGGGCAAGTTCATCCGCCGCTACCTGCCGCAGCTGGCGCGCCTGCCCGACAAGCTGATCCACGCGCCCTGGCTGGCCCGCCCGCTGGAGCTGCAGGCCGCCGGCATCGAGCTGGGCCGCGACTACCCGGCGCCGGTGGTGGCGCACGACGAGGCGCGCCAGCGCACGCTGGACCGCTACGCGGTGGTCAAGGGCGGCTGAGCAGCCCGTCGCACGCGGGCGCCGCGTCAGAACAGCTCGACGTCGCCCACCTTCGAGTCGTCGGCCAGATCGCCGCTGGCCACCAGCGTGGCATGGCTGCAGACCTGGTTGCGGCCATGGCTCTTGGCCCAGTAGACGGCACGGTCGGCGCGTTCGAAGGCCGAGCTGGGCGTGTCGCCCGGCTTGAGCCGGGTGTAGCCCACCGACACCGAGATGGTGCCGACCTGCGGGAAGGCATAGCCGTGCACGCTGTTGCGCAGGCGCTCGAGGGCGATGCCCGCCTCGGCATCACCGGCGCAGCGCATCAGCACCACGAACTCCTCGCCGCCGAAGCGGTAGAGCCGGTCGTGGAAGCGGAACACCGAGCGCATCAGCCGCGACAGCAGCAGCAGCACCTCGTCGCCGATCAGGTGGCCATAGTTGTCGTTGACCAGCTTGAAGTGGTCGATGTCGATCACGCCGATGTAGTGCGGGTGCGTGGCCAGGCCGTTGCGCCGCCCGGGTGCAGGCTCGCCGCCGGCGGGATCGGCGGCGCCGGCCGCGGCGCCGCCGCCCGAGAGCTTGTAGAACGCCTCGTCGAAGGTCTTGCGGTTGAGCAGGCCGGTGAGCGTGTCGCGCTCGCTGTAGTCGAGCAGCGCCTGGAAGTTGCGGTAGATGCGCAGGATGCTGCCCACCAACCGGTGCGAGGCGGTGTCCAGCGGCTCGGTGGTGTGCAGTTCCAGCACGCCCACCACCTCGCGGTCGGTGGTCAGCGGGAACACGGTGACGTTGGGCGTGCCGGGCAGCGCCACGGCCGCCTGCTGCTGCAAGGCCAGCAAGCGCGCCGGGAAGGCGTCCAGCCGCGGCAGATCGTGCAGTTCGGTCCACAGCGGGTCGGCACTGGCGGCCACGTCCTGCAGGCCCAGCCGCGCGCGGGTGAGCCAGCGGCGGTCGTCGTCCTCGCCCACGCAGCGGTGGATGGCCACCTGCTGCGGCGCCAGCAGGTCGCGCAGCGCCGTGGCCAGCGTGGTGTCGACCACGTCGCGGTCGCGAAACGCGGTCAGCTCGGCGAGTTGCTCAACCACTTGGGACATGTTGCCGACCTGTCGGGTGCTTGAAGGGATGAAGCGGCGATGCCCGCGGTGCCGCCCTCAGGCCGGCGCCGGCGCCACTGCCAGCACGCGGCGCGCATAACGCGCCACCAGGCCCAGCAGCTGATCCTCGGCATACGGCTTGCCGAGGTAATGGTCGACGCCCAGCTCGGCCGCGTAGTCGCGGTGTTTCTGGGCGATGCGCGAGGTGATCATGATCACCGGCAGATCGGCCAGGCGGGCGTCGGCGCGCATGTTGCGCACCAGGTCGAAACCATCCATGCGCGGCATCTCGATGTCGGTCAGCAGCACCGCGGGCACCTCGGTGGCCAGCTTGTCCAGGCCGTCGAGCCCGTCCTTGGCCACCACCACGCGGTAGCCCTCGCGCTCGAGCAGGCGCTGGGTGATGCGCCGCACGGTCAGCGAGTCGTCGACCACCAGTACCAGCGGCGCCAGCGCCACCTCGGGCTGGGCCACCCGCGCCACGCCGCTGCCGCCGGCCGAGGCCAGCGCCGCCACGGTGGCCGCGCGCGCGCCCTCGCCGTGCAGCGTGGCCAGCGCCACCGGGTTGTAGATCAGCGCCGGCAGGCCCGAGGGCAGCAGCGTCATGCCCACCAGTCCCGGCACGCGCGAGAGCTGCGGGCCGAGGTTCTTGACCACCACTTCCTGGTTGCCCAGCACCTCGTCGACATGCAGCACCACGCGCTGCGCGGCGCTGCGGATCACCACCACCGGCGCGCTGCGGCCGGTGGCCAGACCACGCGGCGTGCCTTCGAGCAGGGCGTCGAGCCAGAAGAACGGCAGCGCCTGGCCACCCTCGGTGAAATGGCCGGTTTCGTAGGCCAGCGCCAGATCGGTCAGCTTGATGCGCCGCACGATCTCGATCAGCGTGGACGGCACCGCAAAGGCGCGCTCGCCGCAGCGCAGCATCACCACCTGCGTCACCGCGGTGGTCAGCGGCAGCACCAGGCGGAAGCTGGTGCCCTGGCCCGGCGCGCTGGCGGTCTCGATGCGCCCGCCCATGGCGTTGACGTCGGTGCGCACCACGTCCATGCCCACGCCGCGGCCGGCCAGGCCGGTCAGGCTGGTGGCGGTGGTGAAGCCGGGCTCGAAGATCAGGTTGGCCAGGGCCGTGTCGTCGGGCTGGGCGTCGGGCGCGATCAGGCCCATCGCGCGACCGCGTTCGGTGATGCGCGCCAGGTTGAGGCCGGCGCCGTCGTCGCGCACCTCGACCCCCACCTCGTTGCCCACCTGCGTGATGGCCAGGGTGATGGTGCCGGTGGCATCCTTGCCGGCGCGGGCACGGTCGTCGGGCGCTTCGATGCCGTGCACCACGCTGTTGCGCAGCAGGTGCTCGAAGGCCGGCGTCATGCGGTCGAGCACGCCACGGTCGATCTCGATCGAGCCGCCAACGATGTCCAGCCGCACTGGCTTGGCGGTCTCCTTGGCCGCCTGCCGCACCACCCGGTACAACCGCTCGGACAGGCCCTCGAACTCGACCATGCGGGTGCGCAGCAGATCGTCCTGCATGTCGCGCGTCATGCGCGCCTGGTGCGCCAGCGAATCCTCGGTGGATTGCAGCGTGCGCTGCAGGCCGCGCTGCACGGTGGCCACGTCGGCCACCGACTCGGCCATCATCCGCGTCAGCTCCTGGAAGCGGGTGAAGCGGTCCATCTCCAGCGGATCGAACGCCTGCGCGGCGGCGCGCGCCGCCTCCATGCGGGTGTCGATCTGGGTCTCGGCCTGCAGCTCGATGTCGCGCAGTTGCGAGCGCAGGCGCTCGAGGTTGTCGGTCAGGTCGGTCAGCGCGCCCTTGAGCTGGCCGACGTCGGATTCGATGCGCGAGCGCGCGATGCTCACCTCGCCGGCCTGGTTGACCAGCCGGTCGAGCAGCGGCGTGCGCACCCGCACCGAACCGGCCGCGGCGATGCCGGGCAACAGCGCGGGCAGCGCCGCGTCGCCGGCGGAGGCGGTCCCGACGAAGCGTTGCCAATCGATCGCCGCGGCCGGCGCGGCGGGCGTGGCTGGGAGGCGGGCCGGCACGACCGGCGGCCGGGCCGCGGCCGCAGACGGCACCGCAGCGGGCGCAGCGGGTACGGCCGGTGCGGTCGGTATGACGGGCGCCTGCACGATCGGGGCGGCCACGGGGGTGGCGACTGGAGTCGGTGCCACCGGCTGCAGCAGCCCGTCGAGCCGCGTCTGCAGCGCGTCGGCATGGGCCATCAGCGCATCGACTTCGGCGCCACGCACCGCCGCGCCCTGGGCGGCCAGGCGCTCGATGGCCGACTCCAGCCGGTGCGCCAGTTCGCCCAGGCGCATGGCGCCGGCCAGCCGGGCGCTGCCCTTGAAGGTGTGCAGGCAGCGCATGCAGGCCGATGCGGCGTCGGCATCGGCGGGCTTGCGCGCCCAATCGCGCAGGCCGGCGTGCAACTGGGGCAACAGCTCCTGGGCTTCTTCTTCGAAGATCGGGAACAGTTCCTCGTCGACCGCATCGACCTCGTCGATGTCTTCGTCGAAGGGGCCGGCCACGCTGTCGACGCCGGCGCGAAGCTGGCGCGGCGGTGTTTCGGCCAGCGCGGTGAACGGCAACAGCGCCGCACGGCCGAGCGCACCCGCCTCGGGCGCACCGGGCGCACCGGGCTCGAGCGCAGCCGGCAGCGTGTCGATGGACACCAGCGCGGTCGGCGCAAAGTCGGCCGGCATGAAGTCGGACGCCGCTTCGGCCCAGTCATCCCGGGCCGCGGGCTCGGGCGCCGCTTGCGCCAGGATCTGCAGGCGGTGCAGCAGGTCGGGCTCGGGCGCGTGCAGGAAGCCGGCGGCAAACAGGTGCAGCAGCCGGCGGATCTCGTCGGCTGCATGGTTGAACAGCGCCGCCTCGCCACCCCGACCCTGGCCATGCGCCTGCGAGCGCTCCAGCGCATGCTCGAGCGCACGCGCCAGCTGCGACAGATCGGCATAGCCCACCGTGCCCGAACTGCCGGCCAGCGAATGCGCCAGCGCCACCGCCGCGTCGCCCACCGGGCGGTGCTGCTCCAGCGTCCATTCGGCCAGCTCGACGCCCAGCCGGCGCGACAGCTCGTCGGCCTCGTTGAGGTAAATGTTGAACAGCGGGATGCTGATGCGCAACGGGCCGATCTGGCGGTAGGCCTCGGCATCGGCATCCAGGGGCAACTCGGGCTCGGGCTCGGGCTCGGGCTCGGGCTCGGGATCGGGCTCGGCCTCGGCGGCGGCTTCGGCGACCGCTGGCGCTGGGGGTTCTTCCGGCGCCGGCTCAGCCGCCAGCGCGTCGAGACCGACCAAGGCCTCGTCCTCGACCGGCACCTCGGTAGGCTGTTCGGCGGACAGATCGGCAGTCGGTTCGGGCAGCGTCGGCGCGGCATCGGCGGCCGGACCGAAGGCCGCGTCGAAGTCCATCGCCAGATCGAGCTCGGTGGCCTCGGGCAGGTCGAACGAAAGCGCCTCGTCGCCCGTTTCAGCAGGCAGCTCGGCAGGCAGCTCGGCAGGCGCGTCAAGGGCCAGGTCCACACGCTCGAACACCTCGGTGCGCGGGTGGTCGTCCTCCAGCGCCGCCAGATCGATCTCGGGCAGTTCAAGCGCGGGCACGGCCGGCTCGGCCAGGACGGCGGGGGGCCGCAGGTCGAGATCGCTGGCCAGTGGCAGGTCGGGCACACGCTGTCGCAAATCCAGCGTGGGCGCCTCGGCGGCCGGGGTGGGCAGGTCGTCGAACGGCAGTTCAACAAGGTCCAGCGCCGGCAGTGGCAGGTCGGCCGGCTGGGTGTCGGCCGGCGCGGCGGGCGGTGCAGCCGCCGGTTCGGCCGCCAGCACCAGCGTGGCATCGGTCGACAGGTCGATAGCCAGCCCGGCCAGCAGATCGGGCGAGGGCTCGGTGACCGAAGCGCTCACGGCCTCGGCCGGCGCGTCGGTCGGGGAGGTCAGCGGCACGCGCCGGCGCTCGGTGCGCAAGGCATCGGCGGCGTGCACGAGCACCTCGGGCGTGAAGCCGTCGGCATCGCCGGCGGCCAGCGCATCCACCCAGTGCTCGAAGCGACCGCAAGCCTCCAGGCTGAAACCGCGCAGGTCGGCGTCGGCGCCGCCGGGCTCGGTCAGGCGCGCGTTGTAGAGCTGCTCGCAGGCCCAGGCGGCTTCGCCGAAGGCGCCCAGCCCGACCATGCGCGCGCTGCCCTTGAGGGTGTGGAAGGCGCGCCGCACGCTGGTCATGGCGCCGGCGTCGTCGTGTTTGGACTGCAGCTGCGCCAGCGATTCGCGGGCGTTCTGCAGCACCTCGCGGGCCTCCTCGAGGAAGATCTCCCGCATTTCGGGGTCGTCTTCCAGGCCGCTGGACACCGGCGCTGGCGTGGGGGCCGGCGCCGCTGCGGGTGACACCGGGGCCGGCAGCGGCGGCAGGCTGGCCGCCAGCGTGCTCATCGGCTGCGTGTCGAGCGCGGCCTCGCCCGGGCTGGGCAGGCGCTGTGTCACCTCGTCGGCCGACAGGTCGCCGGGCCGGGTGGCCTCGTCGTCGGCCGGCAGCAGGCGCAGCGTGGGCTGGTGCGCGGTCTCGTCATCGAGCGACAGCATCGGCAGGCCGTGGTTGCCCGTCGCCGTCGACGCCAGCGTTTCGCCGCTGGCCGGTGCTGCGCCGCGGTGTGTGGCGCGCGCCTGCTTGACGATGCGGTCGAACTCCAGCGTGACCGCCAGCGCATCGGTGTCGGGCTGGCCGGCGCTCTCGTCGGGGGCGCGTGAATCGAACTCGTCGAAGCCGGTGGGCCGCTCTTCACGCGCCATCACCGCCGACAGGCTGCCCGCCACCGGATCGAAGCGAAACAGCGACTTGGCCATCTGCGGCTGCACGCTGACCATGTCGATCAGAAAGCTCAGTGCCCCCAGGTTGTCGGCCAGGCGGTCGAAGGTGCCGGTCTCGATGGCGTGCTGCGGGTTGACTTCGGTGTTGGCCAGCGCATCGACATCGTCGCGCATGCGCAGCACCGCCTGCGAGGCTTGGTCGAGACCCAGTACCGACAGCACGCCGCGCATCGCCGAGAGCTGCGCCGGCACCGGGATCAGCACGTCACGCTGCGCCGGATCGCGGAAGTACTGGTCGATGTTCTTCTCGACCTCGGACAACGAGGCGCGCAGCTCCTGCACCACGCTGCCCATGGTCTGGCGGTCGGACACGCGCCGGTACAGCTCTTCCATCCACAGCTCGAGCGTGCCTGGGTCACGCGCCTGGCGCACCGAGTCGATGCGCTGGGCCAGGCGGTGGATGCGCTGGGCGCCATCGGGGTGGTCGAAATCACCATCGTCGATCGAGGCGTCGAGGTACAGCAGCGCGGTGGCCACCTCCATCGCCAGCTCGGCCGGCGGCTCGCCGGCCGCGGCCACGGTGTGCGCCGCGGCCACCTGCAGCGCCCGGCCCAGCACCGCGCCGTCGGGGTACAGGCGGGCCAGTGAATCGCTGACCAGCGCAAATTGCTCGGGCAGGCCGGGCAGGCGTGCGGTGTCGCCACCGGCCACCGCCGACCACACCTCCTTGGCCGCGGCCACGCGCTTGCGCGCCTGCGCCACCCAGGCCGGGTCGAAGCGGCCCAGCCGGGCCTGCTCGTAATCGACCCGGCTGTCGGCCGGCAGGGCGTAACCCCGGCGCACCGCGGCCAGGCGCGGGCCCGGCGGGCTGCCCTCGCGCGGCGCGGACTGGCTGCAGAAGAACAGCAGGTCGTTGGCCAGTCGCTCGGAGGGCTCGGCCAGTTCGCCGGCGCGCAACTGCGCCAGCAGCTTGGAGCCCAGCCGCTTGCTGTAGGCGTCGGGCTGCAGCAGGCCGTCGGCCTGGGCCTCGAAGAAGCCCGCCGCCAGTTGCCACAGCGTGGCCAGCTGGCTGTGCGGGGCGTTTGGCGCGTGTGGGGCGGCAGCCGTGGTGCCGCTGACCTCATCGGCCGCGGCCTGCGCGCCGGCGGCCAGACCGGCGAACAGCTCGCTCATGCGCCCGGCCACGCTGGGCGGCGCACCGCGCATCAGCGCCAGCAGGTCGGCTTCGATCTGGCCGGTTGTGTCGGCATCGGGGTGGCGCAGCGGCACCGATGGGTCGAGCGCCAGCTCGCGCCACGACCAGGGCTGCTCCCACAGGTCGGCCGGATGCACCCGCGTGGCACCGGCCAGCTCCTGCAGCGCCCGGTATTGCGGAAACAGCGCCAGCGTGGACACCGGCTTGCCGGCCAGGCGCCGGTCGATGAATTCGAGCAATGCGAACGAACCACGCTCCAGCGTGTCGACCGCAGCGGCGGTGATCAGCTTGGGCCGCGCGCTCAGGCGCTGCAGCGCGGCCTCGGCCGAGCGCAGCAGCTCGGCCGCCGGGCCGAAGCCCACCAGCTCGAGCACGCCCACGCTCTGGTGCAGCTGGGTGCGGGCCTGGCGCAACACGCCGGGGTCGACCGTGTCCAGGTCGGACAGCTGCGACTGCTCCTTGAGGTAGCGGCGCAGCGCCTTGGCGGCCAGCTCGAGCGAGCGGCGAAGCTCGTCGCGCACCCACGACAGCGCGCTCAGGTCGTCGCCGGGCACCGCATCGGCCGGCACCGGCCCTGCCGCGTCATTGATCGCCGCCATGTCCGCTGTCATGTTTGTCGCCGTGTTAACCGCCGTCTGTGCTGTCGTGCGCGCCGTGCCGCCCGCTCGGTGGTCAGCTGATCTTGAACCGCGACACCGACTGCCGCAGCTCCTCGGCGGTGCGCGACAGCTCGTGCACCATCTTCGCCGTCGAGCGCGTGCCGTCACCGGTCTGCGCCGTCACCGCGAAGATGTGCTGGATGTTCTCGGCCACCACGTTGGCCGATGCCGCCTCGGCCAGCGCCTGCGAGGAGATGGCCTCGATCAGCTCGGCCAGCTGCCGCGTCACGCGGTCGATGTCGCCCAGCGCCGAGCCCGCCGCGTCGGACAGCTTGGCGCCGTCGACCACGCCCTGCGTCGAGCGCGCCATGGCGGCCACCGCGTCCTGGGTGTCGGTCTGGATGGTCTTGACCAGCGCCGAGATCTGCCGCGTGGCATCGCCCGAGCGTTCGGCCAGGCGCTGCACTTCCTCGGCCACCACCGAGAAGCCGCGGCCCGCTTCACCGGCCGAGGCGGCCTGGATGGCGGCGTTCAGCGCCAGCACGTTGGTCTGCTCGGTGATGTCGGAGATCAGCTCGGTGATCTCGCCGATCTCCTGCGACGACTCGCCCAGCCGCTTGATGCGCTTGGAGGTCTCCTGGATCTGGTCGCGGATGGCATTCATGCCGCCGATGGAGTTCTGCACCGCGGTCAGGCCCGACTCGGCGGCCTGCAGCGATTGCCGCGCCACCTGGGCCGATTGCTGCGCCTGCGCCGACACGGTGTTGATGCGCCCGGCCATCTGCAGCACCGACTCGCCGGTCTCGCGGATCTCGCGCAGCTGTTCGTCGGACGCGGCCAGCAGCTCGGTCGAGGTGTCTTCCACCTTCTGCGTGGTGTCGGTCACCCGGTTGGCGGTGCCCTGCACCTGCGCCACCAGCGTGCGCAGCTCCTCGACGGTGTAGTTGACCGAGTCGGCGATGGCGCCGGTGATGTCCTCGGTCACCGTGGCCTGCTGCGTCAGGTCGCCCTCGGCCACCGTCTGCAGCTCGTTCATCAAGCGAAGAATGGCCGCCTGGTTGGCGTCGTTGACACGCTTGGCCTCCTGCTCCTGGCGCTCGGCCTCCAGGCGCTGGGCCTCGGCCAACCCGGCGCGCTGCGCCTGGTCGGTGACATACAGCTTCAGGAAGCCCCAGCCACCGGCCACGATCAGGCCCAGCGCCAGCAGCATCGCCAAAGCATGGCCGATGCGCAGGCCGCCTTGTTCGGCCAGCAGGTCCTGCACGCTTTGCAGGCCCTTGCGCAGCGGCTCGCTGTCGGCCACCACCGCCACCTGGGCGTCGCGCGCGCTCACCAGCCCCTGCAGGTTGCCCAGGATCGCGCTGGCCTGGGTGCGCGTCTGCTCGTACTGCGCCAGCAGGGTCTGCAGGCGCTCCTTGGTCTGTGCATCCTTGGTGGCGGGCAGGCGCAATTCGGCATTGCCGTTGCTCAGGCCATCGGCGATCTCGCGGAAGCTGTTCAGGTCTTTGCCAAGCAGGAACACCGCTTCGGCGCTGACCCCTTCCATCGTCAGGAACTCGTTGGCGCTCTTGCCGATGCGCTGGGTCAGCATCACCAGCTGGCCGGATTGCGCCAACTCGGCCGGCGAGGCGCCCTGCTGCAGCTTCAGCGACGCGATGGTCTCGGCGGTCTCGAGCAATTCACCCGACTGGATGTTGATCGTGCGCAGCGCCTTGCCCACCTGCACCAGCCCACTCTGCTGGGCCAGCACGACGTTGGCATTTTTCTCGGCGCGATCGATCAGCGGCATCATCGATTCGAGCAGCGGCTGCGCACCGGCCGGCGCGGCGCTGACCAGCGGCCCGCCGTCCTTCAACTGCCGGGTGTTGGCGGCCAGCACGCCGGCGGCCTCCTGGATCTCGGCAAAGGCCGCGGGCGAGCCGCCCAGCGCCTGCGACACCGCCTTGGCCAGGCGTTGCGACTGCATCAGCGCCTGGCCGGTGGCGCCCACCTGGGCGGCATTGCGGCTGGCCGAGGTCAGCGCCAGCACGGTGGCCAGCACCAGCAGCACCAGGCCGCCCAGAACCACCCCGCCCAGGATGCGCTGCTGCGCGGCCACCGGCCGGTCGCCGATGAACGGCAGCACGGTGGCCGCGGACGCGGCCGCCAGCGCGCTACCCCCCGCAGCGGGCAGCAGGCGTGATTCGGAGAAATCGCTCAACTGCTCGGACGGCGGCAGTTCGGAGATGATCGACTGGCCGCTGACGGTGGGCGTCAGGCTGGCATCAAGGGTGGCCTCGCCCGGGTCGTCGACACGCGAATCGAGCTGCGAGTCGATGGCGGTGGAATGGCCGCCTTCGGCCTCGGCCGCGGCCTGCAATTCGTCGAAGTTGGTCGGCACACGCTCGCGCGGGGCGTCGTCGCCATGCCGGTTGGTTTTCAGTCTGTCCAGCAAGCCCATCACATCCCCTTGTCAATCCGGCTCCGGGCGCAACCGATCCCCGGCCCCTGCATCGTCGTCAACCGGTGATCGCCAGAAACTGCGGCAGCCTGGCCAGCGCTGCCAGGTCGATTTCCTGCCACGCGCGACCTGCCGCGTCACACCAGCGTGCCGGCGCAAAAGCCGGGCGCAAATCATTGTCAGTGGTTTCCGGCTCGGGCTGCATGTCGACGGCGTGGCGCAGCCCTTCGAGGCGGTCGACCAGCAGCGCGCCATTGATGCCCAGCGCGGCATTGAAGGCCACCAGCCGCGCGTGGTCGCGCGTTGGCGGCGCGGCCTGGGCGCGCAGGCCCAGGAAGCGGGCCAGGTCGACCACCGTGAACACGCCGCCACGCAGGTTGACCACCCCCGCCAGCCAGGGCTGGGTGTGCGGCACCGGCACCAGGGCACCCAGGTCGGAGATCTCGCCGGCCTGGCGCAGCGCCAGCAACAGCCCCTGACCGCCGCAATCGACCGCCAGCCAGGAGACGCCCGGCGTCTCGTGGCGCACCTGCTGCATGCGCTCGGCCAGCCGGGTCTGCAGTTCCCGCAGGGCTTGCTTGTTGGCCATCGGTTGCCGGGCCGGTGCGTCAGTCGAACTGCTTGATCTTGGCGATCAACTCGTCCGCCTGCACCGGCTTGACGACGTAATCGCGGGCGCCCTGGCGCAAGCCCCAGACCCGATCGGTCTCCTGGTTCTTGCTGGTGCACATGATCACCGGCAGACCGACATAACGTGGATCGCGGGTGATGGCGCGGGTGAGCTGGAAGCCGTTCTGCCCGGGCATCACCACGTCCATCAGGATCAGGTCGGGCTTGTCCTCGGCCAGGCGCTTCATGGCCTCGTCGCCGCTCTCGGCGGTGCGCACCGAGTAGCCGCGCTTGAGCAGCAGGTCGGACAAATAGTGCAGCTCGGTCTTTGAATCGTCGACCAGCAGGATCTTGTGCACAGGCATCGTTGGGGCTCCGCGAATCTCAGGCTGGCAGGGGGTGGCGGGGCCGGTCAGGCACTCTGCGCCGCCGCACCGAACTGCTGCACCGCGCGCAGCAGCTGCTCCTTGGTGAACGGCTTGGTGAGGTAGTCCTCCGAGCCCACCATGCGCCCGCGTGCCTTGTCGAACAGCCCGTCCTTGGACGACAGCATGATCACCGGCACATGCGCAAAGCGCGGATTGCGCTTGATGATGGCGCAGGTCTGGTAGCCATCGAGCCGCGGCATCAGGATGTCGCAGAAGATCAGCTGCGGCACATGGTCGTTGACCTTGGCCAGCGCATCGAAGCCGTCTTCGGCCAGCACCACCTCATGCCCGCCCTGGCGCAGAAAGATCTCGGCCGACCGGCGTATCGTGTTGCTGTCGTCGATCACCAGCACCTTGGTGGGCGCGGCAGGGGCTGCGGTGGGGACATCGTCCATCTCGGCGGCTCCTCAGGCGGTGGGTGGCGGTGACGGGTGGGACCGGCGCGTGGGGCCGGCGTGGCGATCGAGCCCCGGGGCCGCGATCAGACCTGGACCATCTCGAAGTCTTCTTTACGGGCGCCACATTCCGGACAAGTCCAGTTCATGGGGACATCGGCCCATGCGGTGCCTGGCGCGATGCCATGATCGGGATCGCCCGCGGCCTCGTCGTAAATCCAGCCGCAGATCAGACACATCCAGGTGCGCGATTCAGTCACGTTATCGGGTAGGTCACTACAATGAAGAAGGCATTGTAGCCACGCGCTTTCGGCTCGATCGGGCGTATTGAAGGGGTTGAAGCAAGTTGTTCCAACTTTGTCCCGGCCCCCGGCGGCACATGCCCGGCAGCCCGTCCCGGTTGCCTTTCTCCCCTGCATCGGACCCCTGTTCATGACCTCCAGCCCCACCCCCCACACCGACGCCCCGGCCGATGGCGCCGTCGACGCCCTGCAGGAGGCGTCGGCACCGGCCTGCGTGATGAGCTTCAACGCCGCCGACCCCAGCGGCGCCGGCGGCCTGGCCGGTGACGTGAGCACGCTGGCCGCGATGGGCGCGCATGGCCTGCCCATCACCACCAGCATCCTGCTGCGCGACACCGCCGAGATCTTCGACCACCATGCGCTCGATGCCGAGGTGGTGGCCGAGCAGGCCCGCACCGTGCTGGAAGACGTCACCGTGGCCGGCTGGAAGGTGGGCTTCCTGGGCAGCGCCGAGGCCGTCAGCGCGGTGGCCGAGATCCTGTCGGATTACCCCGACGTGCCGCTGGTCAGCTACCTGCCCAACCTGGGCTGGCTCGACGACGACCAGGCCCAGCCCTACCTGGAGGCCTTCCGCGAGCTGATCCTGCCGGCCACCGAGGTGCTGGTGGGCAACCACAAGACCCTGACCGACTTCCTGCTGCCCGACTGGGACAGCGAGCGCCCTGCCTCGGCGCGTGAGCTGGCGGTGGCCGCCGGCGAGCGCGGCACGCGCTACGTGCTGGTCACCGGCATCATGCTGGCGGCCAAGGCCGGCAGCGACCAGTTCATCGACAACGTGCTGGCCTCGCCGCAAGGTGCGCTGACCGGCGAGAAGTTCGAGATGTTCGAGACCTCGTTCGTCGGTGCCGGCGACACGCTGAGCGCCGCACTGGCCGCATTGCTGGCCGCCGGCGCCGAGCTGCAGGCCGCCGTGGGCGAGGCGCTGGCCTTCATGGACCAGACGCTTGATTCGGGCTTTCGCCCCGGCATGGGCGGCGTGGTGCCCGACCGTTTCTTCTGGGCCAGCCCGCCGCCCGAGGATGGCGACGAAGCCCTGGCCGACGGCGCGCCGGCGCCCGAACCCGAAGTCACCGAAACCAAGCCCAAGACCGCGCCGCGTCGCATGCACTGAAGCCCTGCCCATGACCACCAACCAAGCCTTGTTCGAACGCGCCCAGCGCGTGATCCCCGGCGGCGTCAACTCGCCGGTGCGTGCCTTCCGCGCGGTGGGCGGCACCCCGCGTTTCATCGCCCGCGCGCAGGGCGCCTACATGTGGGATGCCGAGGGCACCCGCTTCATCGACTACATCGGTTCGTGGGGCCCGATGATCCTGGGCCACGGCCACCCAGCCGTGCTGGAGGCGGTGCAGAAGGCGGCGCTCGACGGCTTCAGCTTCGGTGCGCCCACCGAACGCGAGGTCGAGCTGGCCGAAGAGATCATCAAGCACGTGCCCAGCGTCGAGCAGGTGCGGCTGGTCAGCAGCGGCACCGAGGCCGGCATGAGCGCGATCCGCCTGGCGCGTGGCGCCACCGGCCGCAGCAAGATCGTCAAGTTCGAGGGCTGCTACCACGGCCATGCCGATGCGCTGCTGGTCAAGGCCGGCTCGGGCCTGGCCACCTTCGGCTTTCCCACCAGCGCCGGCGTGCCGCCCGAGGTGGTGCAGCACACGTTGGTGCTGGAGTTCAACAACCTCGCGCAGATCGAAGAGGTGTTCGCCACCCAGGGCCACGAGATCGCCTGCGTGATGATCGAGCCGATCGCCGGCAACATGAACTTCGTGCGCGCGCAGGTGCCTTTCGTCAAGCGCATCGGCGAGTTGTGCACCCAGCACGGCGCGCTGTTCGTCTTCGACGAGGTGATGACGGGCTTTCGCGTGGCGCTGGGTGGCGCGCAGAGCGTCTACGCGACGCTGATCCCCGGCTTCCAACCCGACATCAGCGTGTTCGGCAAGGTCATCGGCGGCGGCATGCCGCTGGCGGCCTTCGGCACGTCCAGGGCAATCATGCAGCACCTGGCCCCGCTGGGCCCGGTCTACCAGGCCGGCACGCTGTCGGGCAACCCGGTGGCCACCGCCTGCGGCCTGGCCACGCTCAAAGAGATCGCCAAGCCCGGCTTCTACGAGGCCCTGGGTGCCAAGACGCAATCGCTGGTGGCCGGCCTCACCACCGCGGCCCAGGACGCCGGCGTGCCCTTCGTCGGCGACAGCGAAGGCGGCATGTTCGGCTTCTTCTTCACCGGCACGGCCGACCAGGGCTTGCCGCAGAACTACAACGTGGTGATGGCCACCGACAAGGAGCGCTTCAACCGCTTCTTCCACGGCATGCTCGACCGCGGTGTGTACCTGGCACCGGCGCTGTACGAGGCCGGCTTCGTCAGCGCCGCGCACACCGCCGACGACATTGCCGCCACCGTGGCCGCTGCTCGCGAAGCCCTGCGCGGCGCATGATCAAGCCGACCACGGTGCTGGGCCAGCCGGCGATGTGGCTGCGCGCGCCCGACGGCGCCGAGCTGACCGTGCTGCTGCACGGCGGCCAGATCGTCTCGTGGATTCCGGGCGGCGACCAGGAGCGGCTGTACCTGTCGCCCGACGCGGTGGCCGGCCCGGGGCGGGCGGTGCGTGGTGGCATCCCGGTGATCTTTCCGCAGTTCAGCCAGCGCGGGCCACTGCCGCGCCACGGTTTCGCGCGTGAGTGTGCCTGGACCTGGATGGAAGGTGCGCAACGCGGTGACGTGGTGATCGGCGTGCTGCGCCTGACCGACGACGCAGCCACCCGCGCGATCTGGCCGCACGCCTTCGAGGCCGAGCTGAGCTTCAGCTTCTCAGGCCTGCAGCTCGACGTGGAGCTGGCCATCACCAACACCGGCGACACGCCGTTCGACTTCAGCGCCGCGCTGCACACCTACCTGTTGCTCGACGACGTGCGCCGTGCCCGGCTGGGGGGCCTGTACGGCGTGCGTTATGTCGACCAGATCAGTGGCGCCGAGCAGCACCAGGAGATGGACCCGTTCAGCTTCGCCGGCGAGATCGACCGGATCTACGTCGACGCCAAAGGGCCGCTGTCGCTGGCCACCACGATGGGCCGCATGGGCATCAGCGCCGACGGCTTCGACGACGTGGTGGTCTGGAACCCCGGCCCCACCAAGGCCGCGGCGATGCCCGACCTGCCCGACGACGACTGGCTGCGGCTGCTGTGCGTGGAGGCGGCGGCGATCGGCACGCCGATCACGCTGGCGCCGGGCCAGGAGTGGGTGGCACGGCAAGGCTTCGAGGTCTGACCTCCTCACTCTCTGATTCCATGCACATCCACATCCTCGGCATCTGCGGCACCTTCATGGGCGGCATCGCGGCCATCGCCCGCGAGGCCGGCCACCGCGTCACCGGCTGCGATGCCAACGTCTACCCGCCGATGAGCGACCAGTTGCGCGCGCTGGGCATCGATCTGATCGAGGGCTTCGACCCCGACCAGCTGCGCCTGGCGCCCGACCTGTACGTGATCGGCAACGTCGTCACCCGCGGCAATGCGCTGATGGAGGCCATCCTCGACGCCGGCGCGGCCTACATCAGCGGGCCGCAGTGGCTGGCCGAGAACGTCTTGCGTGGCCGGCATGTGCTGGCGGTGGCCGGCACCCATGGCAAGACCACCACCACCTCGATGCTGGCCTGGATGCTGGATCAGGCGGGGCTCAAGCCCGGCTTTCTGGTGGGCGGCGTGCCGCTGAACTTCGGCATCTCGGCACGGCTGGGCGAGGGGGCTTGCTTCGTCATCGAGGCCGACGAGTACGACACCGCCTTCTTCGACAAGCGCAGCAAGTTCGTGCATTACCGGCCGCGCACCGCGATCCTGAACAACCTCGAGTTCGACCACGCCGACATCTTTGCCGACCTGGCCGCCATCGAGACGCAGTTCCACCACCTGGTGCGCACCGTGCCGCGCAGCGGCCGGCTGGTGGTCAACAGCCGCGAGGCGGCGCTCGACCGGGTACTCGCCCGCGGCTGCTGGAGCGAGCTGCAGCGCTTTGGCGCGCGCAAGGAAGAGCCGGGCGCGTTGCGCGCCCGCGGCGAGCCGCATGCCTTCGACGTGCTGCGCGGCAGCCTGAAGATCGCCCGCGTCGACTGGACGCAGCTGGGCGAGCACAACCAGCTCAACGCGCTGGCGGCCATCGGCGCGGCCGAGCACGTGGGCGTGGCGCCCGAGGTGGCCGCCGCGGCGCTGGCCAGCTTCGAGAACGTGCGCCGCCGGCTCGAGCTGCGTGGTGAGGCGGGCGGCGTGAAGGTCTACGACGACTTTGCCCACCACCCCACCGCGATGCGCACCACCATCAACGGCCTGCGCCGGCGTGCCGGGTTGGCGCGGGTGCTGGCCGTGTTCGAGCCGCGCACCAACACGATGAAGCGTGGCGACATGGCCGCCCAACTGCCCTGGGCGCTGGAGGAAGCCGACCTGGCCTTCTGCCTGCAGGGCCACTACGGCTGGAGCGCCGCCGAGGCGCTGGCACCGATGGGCGCCCAGGCCGTGGTGGCCGACAGCGTGGACGCGCTGGTGGCCGCGATCGTCCGCGCCGCCAAGCCCGGCGATCAGGTGCTGGTGATGAGCAACGGCGCCTTCGGCGGCATCCACGACAAGCTGTTATCCGCATTGCAGCATCGGTGACGCGGCTGCGGTAGCCTTTGCGCCGGACCAGACTCCGCCAAGGCTGCCATGACCTCCACGCCGATCACCCGCCGCCGCTTCCAGGGCCTGTTCGCCGCCGGGGTTGCCGGCACGGCGTTCACCACCGTACCGGCCCGCGCCGCCGCCGACCTGCCGCTGTTCGACGCCCACATCCACTACAGCCACGACGCGGTGGCATTGGTGCCACCCCAGCAGGCGGTGGCGATCCTGCGCCAGGCGGGGCTGCGCGGGGCGCTGGTGTCCTCGTCCAATGACGAAGGCACGCAGCTGCTGGCGGCCGCTGCGCCCGAGCTGATCGTGCCCGAGTTGCGGCCCTACCGCAGCCGCGGCGAGATCGGCAGCTGGATGAAGGACGACAGCGTGCTGCGCTACCTCGAAGAGCGGCTGGCCAAGTACCGCTACGTCGGCATCGGCGAGTTCCACCTGTATGGCGAGGACGCCGAGCTGCCGGTGCCGCGCCGCATGGTGGCGATGGCGCGTGAACGGGGCCTGCTGCTGCACGCCCACTCCGACGTCGACTGCATCGAACGCCTGCTGCGCCAGTGGCCCGAGGCCCGCATCCTGTGGGCGCATTCGGGCTTCGACCGGCCCGAGAAGGTGCGCGAGACGCTGCGCCGCCACCCGCGCCTGTGGTGCGACCTGGCCTTCCGGGGTGACCAGGCCACCGGCGGCCAGGTGGATGGTGGCTGGCGCGCGGCGTTCGAAGAGTTCCCGGATCGCTTCATGATCGGCACCGACACCTTCACGCCCGAGCGCTGGCACTACATCCCTGGCCATGCCAGCTACTCGCGCGGCTGGCTGGCCGATCTGCCGCCGGCCGTGGCCGAGCGCATTGGCTGGCGCAACGCCGAGACGCTGCTGAAAGGGGCGGCAGGAGGCC
>MESD01000197.1:1441-2031 GCA_001770815.1 Burkholderiales bacterium RIFCSPHIGHO2_12_FULL_69_20 | reverse complement strand
GCGGCGTCAGGGACGCGCTGCGGCGGTGCCTGGCGGGCGGCGCGCTCGCCTCGGCGCTGGCCAGCCCGGCGCTCGCAGCCTGTGGCGACAGCTTGCCCGCCCATACCAGGCTGCAGGCCGAAGCCGCCCCGCCGGCGGCGGGTGGCAGCGCCGGCTGGCAACTGGCCTTCGCGCCGCGCCCGGCGCCGGTGCCGGTGGGCCGGCACTTCGCGCTCGACATCGTGCTGTGCGCGCCCGCCGGCCAGGCGCTGCCGGCCACGCTGGCGGTCGATGCCGACATGCCGGCGCACCGCCACGGCATGAACTACCGCGCCACTGTTCAGGCACTGGGCGACGGCCGCTACCTTGCCGAAGGGCTGATGTTCCACATGCCCGGCCGCTGGCGGGTGATGTTCGAGCTACCGGCAGCGGCAGGCCAGCCCGCGTTGCGCCTGGCCCACGAGATCGAGGTGCGATGAGCGCAGGGTCCGCGTGGCGCCGTCTGCGCGGCGGCGCGGCGGCCGCGCTGCTGGCGGCGGTGTCGGCCGTTTCTTTCGCCGCCTCGGGCTTGCTCAACTTCTCGCCCGACGAGCGCCAGCGCATCGGGCAGC
>MESD01000197.1:0-1419 GCA_001770815.1 Burkholderiales bacterium RIFCSPHIGHO2_12_FULL_69_20 | reverse complement strand
GACGCGTGATGCCGGCAATGCGCTGGCCGGGCGGCCGGCGGCCATCGCGCTGGGCCAGCGGCTGTTCTTCGAGCCGCGTCTGTCGCCCGACGGCCGCTTCGCCTGCGCCAGCTGCCATGTGCCAGCGCTGGCCTTCGCCGACGGCCGGCCGCGCGCGCTGGGCCGCGACACGGGCTCGGGCGATGCGCTGGACCGCAACACGCCGTCGCTGTGGAACGCCGCGCAGCAGCGCTGGCTCGGTTGGGACGGCGCCTTCGACAGCCTGTGGTCGCAGGCGATGCACCCGCTGCTCAATCCGCGCGAGATGGCCGCCACGCCGACGCACCTGCAGGCCTTGCTGCGCGACGATCCCACGTTGGCCTGCCAGTGGCGTCGGGTGCATGGCGCGCCGCCGCCCGACGATGCCGAGGCCACGCTGGTGATGCTGGCCAAGGCGCTGGGCGGCTTTGTCGGCATGCTGCAGAGTGGACGCACGCCCTTCGATGACTTCCGCGATGCGCTGGCGCGTGGCGACCGGCGCGTCGCCGCGCGCTACCCGCTGGCCGCGCAGCGTGGGCTGCGGCTGTTCGTCGGCCGTGGCCAATGCGCCACCTGCCACGGCGGGCCGCTGTTCTCCAACGGCGAGTTCGGCGACATCGGCGCGGCGTTCTTCGTGCGGCCGGGCGTGGTCGATCCTGGCCGGCATGCCGGCATCACCGCGCTGCGCGCCAGCCGCTACAACCTGCTGGGACCGTTCAGCGATGCCACCGGCGACGAGACGCCCCGCAAGACCCGCCACGTCGACCTGCAGCACCGCAACTTCGGCGAATTCAAGGTGCCCAGCCTGCGCAACCTGGCGCACACGGCGCCCTACCTGCACGATGGCCAGTTGACGACGCTGGAGGCCGTGGTCGAGCACTATTCGACCCTCAGCCCCGACCGCCTGCATGCCGATGGCGAGCAGATCCTCAAGCCGCTGCACCTGGGCGCTGGGGAGCGGGCCGACCTGGTGGCCTTCCTGCAAAGCTTGTCGACCCCTGGCGCCACCGCCTGGCAGCCGGCGGCCGATCGCCCCTGCACCACGACCACCGCGCCACCGCGCATGCGCTAAGGTGCAGGCAAGATCATCCCAGGCCGGAGACCCCATGCACGAGCCCTGCGACCACGACCCCCCCGCGCCCTCCGCTGGCGGCCTGGGCATCCCGCGCGTGGGCGCCTTCGACGGCGAGGCCTTCGAGCGGGCGGTGGCCGACCTGCTGCGCGCCTGTGGCGTGGCCCCCGAAGGCGCCCACACCGGCAAGACGCCCAAGCGCGTGCGCGAGCTGTGGGAGCGCCGCCTGCTGGGCGGCTACGCGCTCGACCCGGCCGAGGTGCTGGGCGCCGGCTTTGCCGACCCGCGCGAGGACATGGTGGTGGTGCGCGGCATCGCGGTGCACGGGG
>MESD01000196.1:11172-24728 GCA_001770815.1 Burkholderiales bacterium RIFCSPHIGHO2_12_FULL_69_20 | reverse complement strand
CCCGCGAACCCGCGAAATGTCACAGGCGCGACGCACCTGCGGTTGGCGGGTGGGCAGCGGGTGGGCGGCGTTACCATCCCGCCCTCGGTCACTTTGAGCACCCACCCACCATGCAACGTCGCAAGCTGCTGCCACTGGCTGCCCTGCCTTGGCTGGCGCCGTGGCCGGCGTGGGCCCTGGAAGCGCCGGAAGGCCCGGTGGTGCTGAGCCTGAACGGGCGGGTGCGCCAGACCAACCGCGGCGCCAGCGCCGTCTTCGACATGGCCATGCTCGAACGCCTGCCGCAGCTCAGCTACGCCACGCGCACGCCCTGGTACGCGCGGCCGCGCAAGTTCACCGGCCCGCTGCTGCGCGATGTGCTGGCCGCCGCGGGCAGCCACGGCGAGCAGCTGCGCGCCATGGCGCTCAACGACTACCGGGTCGAGATCCCCGTCGCCGATGCCCAGCGCCACGATGTGCTGGTGGCGCGCCTGCTCGACGACAAGCCGATGCCGGTGCGCGACAAGGGCCCGCTGTTCATCATCTACCCGTTCGACCAGAATGCGTCGCTGCGCAGCGCGCTGTACTACAGCCGCTGCGCCTGGCAGCTCAAGGCGATCGAGGTGCAATGACGCCACCCGCACCACCCGCGCTGTCCGTGGCCACCCGGCCGGCCAACGACGCCGGTGCGATGCGCCTGTCGGTGTGGTTCAGCATCACCGGCCTGCTGCTGCTGGCCACGCTGCTGGCCGCGGCCTTCGTGCAGGCACGCCAGTACACGCTGCTCAACCTGACCGTGCAGCACCAGGACGACTACCTGGCGCTGAACCTCTACCAGGTGGAGATCGAGTACCTGCGCCTGCGCGAGCAGCTGCGCAAGGAGGTGGACGCGCCCGGCAGCCCCGCGCTGCAGCTGCGCTACGACATCTTCGTCAGCCGTGTGGCGCTGATGCACAGCGATCGCGCGCAACGGCTGCTGACCTACGGCGAGGATGCAGAGGCCGTGATGCAGACCGTCGACAGCTTCGTGCGGCGCGCCGACCTGTACCTGGGCAGCGACCCGCGCGGCCCGCTCAGCCCGCAGGCCGCGGCGGCGCTGCTGTCGGCGCTGGAGACGCTGGACGGCCCGATCCACCAGCTGATGCTCGAGGCCTCGCACCGGGTGGCAGGGCGGGTCACCGAGCGGCAGGCGCAGGTGCGCCACCACAACCGCATCGGGCTGGCGCTGACTGCCTTCCTGCTCGCTGCGGTGCTGCTGTTTGCCGGCATCGCGCTGCGCCAGATGCGCTCGCTCGAAGAACGCCGCCGCCGCCAGGCCGAGCTGGCCGACCAGTTGCGCGACGCGCGCATCGAGGCCGAGGCGGCCAACGACGCCAAGAGCGAGTTCCTGGCCGACATGAGCCACGAATTGCGCACGCCGCTGCACGGCCTGCTGGGCATGCTGTCGCTGGTGAAGGATTCACCGCGCGACCCCCGCGCCACCGACTGGCTGGGCGCGGCCGACGATTCCGCCCAGCACCTGCAGCGCCTCATCGACGACATCATCGACCTCAGCAAGCTCGAGGCCGGCACGCTCACGCTGCTGCCAGCGCCGGTGGACCTGGCCACGCTGCTGCGCGAGGTGCTGGCCCTGCTGCAACCGCTGGCCGCCGCCAAGGGCCTGAGCCTGCGGCTCGACAGCGATCCGGCGTTGCCAGCCCGGGTGCAGATCGATGCCACCCGGGTGCGGCAAGTGCTCTACAACCTGCTGGCCAACGCGATCAAGTTCTCCGAGGCCGGCGCCATCGTGCTGCGTGCGCGCCAGCGGATCGACGCCGACGGCGTGCCGCTGCTGGCCTTCGATGTCAGCGACACCGGCATCGGCATGGACGGCGACACCGTGCTGCGGCTGTTCCGGCGCTTCAGCCGCGCCGACGACCCGCGCGCCCGGCGCCAGGACGGCAGCGGCCTGGGGCTGGCCATCTCGCGCAAGCTGGCGCGTCTGATGGGCGGTGATCTGCAGGCGCAGAGCACCCCGGGCGCCGGCAGTGTGTTCAGCTTCTGGTGTCCGCTGCGGCCGGCCGCCGAATCGCCCCTGACGCAGGCACCCGCATTGGCCACGGCGGCGCGGGCGCTGCAGGTGCTGGTGGCCGAAGACCATCCGGTCAACCAACGCTACATGGCCGCGCTGCTGGCACGCCTGGGCCACCATGCCACGGTGGTCGACAACGGGCTGGAGGCGCTGCAGACGCTGCAGGCCCGCGCCGCCGGTGCTGCCGTGCCGGCCTTCGACCTGGTGCTGATGGACGTGCACATGCCGGTGATGGACGGCGTGGACGCGGCCGCAGCGCTGCGCGCGCTGCCGCCGCCGATCGGCCAGGTGTGCGTGGTGGCCCTCACCGCCGATGTGTATGGCGACACGCGCGAGCGCTGCCTGGCCGCCGGCATCGACGAGGTGGCCAGCAAGCCGATGAGCAGCGTGGCGCTGCGCGCGCTGCTGGAACGCCGCTTCGGCAACCCGGTGGCCGCCCCCGGCACGCCCGGACTGCCGGCGCTGGACAGCCCCGCCGACCGCAGCGGCCACAGCGGTGAGTTGCCCGGGCTGCTCGACACGGCCACGCTGCACACCGTGCGCGACCTGATGGGACCGGCCGGCGTGCCCACGCTGTATGGCGGCTTCTTCGCGCAGGCCGAGGACGCCGCGCGCCGCATGCGCGATGCGCTGCGCGACGCCGATACCGAAGCGCTGCGCCGCTGCGCGCACACCGTCAAGGGCGCCGCGCTGAACCTGGGGCTGCCGGCGTTGGCGCAGGCCGCCTCACGGCTCAACCGCGAGGCCGGCACCCTGGCCGCGCCGCACCTGGCGCTGGCCGTGCAGCGCTACGAAGAGATCACCGCGGCCACGCGCACCCTGTGCGAGGGCGAGGGGCTGCTGCCCTGAGGCGCGCCGAGTGGCCGCGGTGCAGCCGATTCAGTGGTCAGTGGTCAGTGGTCTGCCGCCAGCAGCGTGACGCCAGCCTGCACCCGCTCGAACAGCTGCAGCATCGCGCTGTCCGAGGCGCAGACGAGGCGCCAGGCGTCGTCGTTGATGCTGGGCACCATCTCCGCGCCATCGCCCACCAGATCGAGCGCATGCACGATGGCGTCCGCGACGTGGACGATGGTCTCGAGCGGCACCACACCTGCCTCGCGGGTGGTACGCGGCGCGTGGTGCAACGCAATGGCCGACACGATGTTGTCCGGCAGCTTCCAATGGCGCGCCACAGCCGCGCCGACATCGTCGTGCGCGCGTCCGATGAGCTGTGCCTCGGCCTCGCGCAGATCGATGTCCTTGGCCTGTGCCTTTGCCCTGGCCAATCGAGTCTGGGCGGGCGAAAACACCGCCGACACCAGCCGTCCCAGGTCGTGCAGCAGGCCGGCGAGGAAGGCTTGGTCGGGATCGGCGCCTGCGGCCCGCGCCAGCTCACGCGCGGCCGTGGCCGTGGCGACGGCATGCACCCAATAGGACGGGAACTGGCCATCGCCGTCGGGCCACTGCGCGAGCATGCTGCGCATGGACACGGCAACCACCACCCCGGCAACCGTTCGCAGGCCCAGCAGCCGCACCGCATCACCCACGCTGGACACCCTGCCGCAGGCGCCGTAGAAGGGCGAGTTGGCCAGGCACAGCAAGCGCGCGGCCAGCGCGGCGTCCTGCTCGATGGCGCGCACGCACAGGTCAGCGCTCAGGGCGTCGCTGCGGACAACGCGCAGCGCCTCGGTCATGGCCCGTGGCAGCGGTGGCAGATCGTGCACACGGCGGGCGATCGCCTCGTCGCTGAGCAACTGGGCCGGATCGATCGGCGGCGCGGGTGGCGCTTGGGTGGGCGTCCGCGCACAGGGCGCGTCAGGATGCGCGCGCGGGCCCGCGCCGATGCGCAGGTGCGGGTTGCCCTGGCATTGGCGGATGAGGTCCTGCAACGGGTGCGGGTTCGGCATGACACGCCTGAACAGCCACGCCTCGCGCTCGGACGCAGCGGGCAATGCCCCCCCCGACAGCGGCGGTGCTTGAACCGCCTGGCTCATGCCGCCACGCCCTGGATCCGCGCATCCGCGAGGGGATGCGCCATCAGCATCAGCGCCGTCCCCAGCGGGCTGCGCTGCGCGCTGGCAGGCACCCCGCACGTCGCCCGAGCATCTTCAGTCCCCGCTGGCGGCACCACGCCAGGCGCTTGATCCGGGGCGGCGCTCAACACCTTCACGCTGGCCTCGAACAGCCGCCCGTGCGACTCGACAGGCACCGCCGCCTGCGGCGATTGCTGTGCCCGTTGCAATGCCGCAAGCAGGTCGCCATCGGGCTGGGCGCCGAGCCCGCCCGCCCAGGCGGGCAGCCAGTCGAAGGCGGTGCGATTCACGTAGACCAACCAGCCTTCAGGGTCGAAACCGAACACCGCCACGGGCATCAGGTCCACCAGCGCACGCGCGGCATCGGTTGCGCCGGTCATCGCGTCAACGCGCTCGTGTTCCCGCTCGGCCAGGCACTTCAGGCGCCGGTTGGTGTCGGCCAACTCGGTGTTGGCCGACGTGATCTCATGGGCGAGGCGGTGGTTCTCCTCGGCCAGCTCGGTGACACGGAACGCCTGCGCGACATGCTCGCGCAGGCGCGCGTCGTCCCAGGGCTTGGTGAGGAACTTGTAGACGGCGCCTTCGTTGACCGCGTCGATGATCGACTGCAGGTCGGTGTACCCCGACAGCGTCATGCGCACGGTGTCGGGGCGCAGTGCCTTGGCGCGGCGCAGGAACTCGATGCCGGTCATGCCGGGCATGCGCTGGTCCGAGACGATCACGTCGACTGCGTTCGCGGCCAGTAAATCCAGCCCTACCGCGCCCGAGCAGGCGGTCAGCACGCGGTAGTCGTCACGCCGGAACAGGCGCTTCAAGGCGGACA
Source organism: Burkholderiales bacterium RIFCSPHIGHO2_12_FULL_69_20 (assembly GCA_001770815.1). Classification (GTDB taxonomy): domain Bacteria; phylum Pseudomonadota; class Gammaproteobacteria; order Burkholderiales; family Burkholderiaceae_C; genus Pseudaquabacterium. The sequence continues at coordinate 19,843 of MESD01000196.1, read as the reverse complement.
GGATGTGCTCCTCGTCGTCGACCAGCAGCAGGGTGCGCTGGTGCGTGCGGCGATGCGGTTCGCAATTCATGGGGTGGCCGCTGCAGCCCAGGCCGGTGGCTGGGCACCGGGTGCCAACACCTGCGGACCCCCCTCGGGCACCCAAACCCTGAACGACGAACCGACGCCCGGCGTCGATCGAAGTGCGATGACGCCACCATGTTTCTGCACGATGGAAAACGACAGCGACAGCCCGAGGCCCGTGCCCTTGCCGACATCCTTGGTCGTGAAGAAGGGCTCGAAGATCCGGCGGCACACGTCCTCGGTCATGCCACAGCCGGTGTCGTCGACCTGCACCCAGACCCAGCCGTCCTGAACCCCCGACGACAGCGTGATCGTGCCGCGTTCGGCGATCGCATGCACCGCGTTGACGATCAAGTTCATGAAGACCTGGTTGAGCTGCGCGGCCAGGCACATCACCGGCGGCAGCGGCGCCAGCTGCTTGATGACCTCGGCCTTGTACTTGACCTCATGGCGCACGACGTTCAGCGTGGATTCGAGCCCCGCGTTGAGGTCGGCCTCCTGCCAGTCGGCCTGATCAACCCGCGAGAAGTCCTTGAGGTCCTGCACGATCTTCTTCACCCGGCCCAGGCCATCGGCGCATTCATCCAGCAGCTGCGGCAGGTCCTCGCGCAGGTACTCGAGTTCGACCTCGTCGCGCAACCGGTCCAGTTCGGCCATGGCCTGGATGTCGCCGGGCGCTTGCAGCACCGCCTCGAAGGCCGCAGGCAGCGCCAGCAGCCCCTCGACATACTGGCGCAGCGTATGGAGGTTGGAGCTGACGAAGCCGACCGGATTGTTGATCTCGTGCGCGACGCCCGCGGCGAGTTGGCCGATCGAGGCCAGCTTGTCTTGCTGCAGCAGCTGGTTCTGCGCCTCTTCCAGCTTGCGGTTGATCAGCTGCACCTCGTCGAGGCGTGCGTGCAACTGCTGCTGGGCGGCTCGGATCTCGGTGCGGTCCTGCATCATCCACCAGATGCCTTGCTGAACGTCGTTGCCGTCTGCCGTGTGCGCATCAATCTGCACCCAGATCTGCCGCCCGTCCGCGCGGCGCATCCACATCTCGTGGTGCAGCGGTTCGCCCTGGCCCAGCACGTCGATGACACGCTGCTTGAGTTCCGCGAAGGCATCCGGCGAGACGTGGAAGGCGCGCACCGAGGCGCCGCACATCGCCTGGGCCGAGCAGCCGAACATGTCGGTCATGGCACGGTTGACTTTGCGGATGACCCCGGCCGACGAGTAGGACACACCGATCGGGGCGCTGGTGACGAACATCTCCAGCTCACGCGCCGCCGCCGTCAACTCGGCGGTGCGCTGTTCAACCAGCCGCTCCAGCTCGTTGCGGTGCTGCAGCAGGTCGTCCTGAGCACGGCGCCGCTCGGTCACGTCCTGCAAGGTCTCGATCGCGCCGATCACGCGGCCGGCTGCGTCACGCAGCGGCGCTGCCGTGAAGAACAACCAGGCCCCTTGCGCGCTGAAGCGTGGAAAGAACGCCTCGACTTCGATGGCGCCCGGAATCGACGCCGAGGGCTTGGCCAGGCCCTGATAGAGCGCCTCGAGCTGTCCGGTGTCGAAGCCATCGACGATCAGGTCGGCCAACAAGGGACGGCGTCGGTCGTAGAACGCGCGCCAATGCTCGTCGGTGCCGACGACCTGGGCGCGTTGAACACCGGTCAGCTGCTCGCAGGCGCTGTTCCAGTGCGTCACGCAGTGCTGGCTGTCGATGACCAGCGACGCGATCGGCGCGCCGTCGACGATCTGGCGCAGCATCTCGCTGAGCGCCATCATGCTGCTCTGCACATGCAGGATGTCGGACTGGTCGATGCAGGTCATCATCACGGCGCGGCCGGCGCCACAGGCCATCGGGCGCTGGTGCAGCTCCACGGGGCGCTGGCTGCCGTCGGGGGTGCGCAGGCGCACGTTCAGTGCCGACGGCGTGCGGCCATGGTCAAGGCACTCGCGGCTGGCCTGCTCGACCGCCGCCTGGTCGTCGTCTGCCAGCAGCGCCAGGTGGGGCAGCTGCTGCAGCGCGGCCAGCGACCGGCCGGTCAGCCGGCACATGGCGTCGTTGGCGGCAACGATGGCCTGCCCCAGGTGCAGCGCGGCCGGCACGGCGATCGAAGCCAGCATGTCGTGCGCCTGCAAGACGGCGGGGTCGGGTCGGGACAGGTCGGTCATTGCACACCCTCGGGCTGCGGCACAGCGGCTTGGGCAGCACGGCGCACGTGCAACGCCAGCTTGGCACCTTCGCGGTTGGCAAATTCGCACACCTGCCGGATGACACGGTCGTCGAACACATAGCCGGCCGCCAGCAGGATGGCGCCGCGCGGCGAGGTGAGGTCGCGCGCCAGCGTCATGCCGGGGCGCAGATCACGTACGTCGATCAGCCAGTCGGTGGTGGCGCGCGATTCAACGCAGGCGATGGCAGCGAGCAACGCCTCGATCACCCTGCCGTCGTAGTGGCTGCCGATGCCGCCACGCAGAAACTGCAGGGCACGTTGGGTGCTGTGCCGGGTCTGCGCTGCCATGCCGTTGACCAAATCGTCGTAGTCGCTCGCGGCAGCGACGATGCGCGCGCCCAGCGCAATCTGCTCACCGCCCAGGCCGTCTGGAAAGCCTTTGCCGTCGAAGCGCTCATGGTGCTGCCGCACGATGCGGGCCGCACCGCGCAGCTGGCCCAGTGGCATGAGCACCGTCTCGCCGTCGATCGGGTGGCGGCGATAGCGCATGGCCTCGTCGGCGCCGTAGGTGGATACCGGACACCCGAGCATGCGGTCCGGGAACCCGATCTGGCCGATGTCGTGCAGCAACGCGCCGAGCCGGATATCGCGCACTTCGCGCTCAGGCAGGCCCAGGCGCTGGGCGGTCTCGCCAGCCAGCTCGGCAACCCGGCGCGAGTGGCCCGCCACGCCGCCGCGCATCTCCAGCAGCGCCGAGAACACGTTGACCGCGAGGGTGAAGGTCTGGTCCAGATCGGCGAATGACGTCTCCAGCATGTCGTTGACCTGCTGCAACTCGGCGGTGCGCGAGGCCACGCGGGCCTCGAGCGTGCGATTGACGTCGGCCAGCTGGGCGTTCTGCTGCTGCGTCAGCGCCTGCAACTCGGCGTTCTGGCGCTCCAGGCCTCGCCGCTGCAGCGCCTCGCGCACGATCAGCAGCAGCGCCTGGTCGTCCCACGGCTTGGCGATGTAGCGGTGGACTTCGCCACGATTGATCGCCGCGATGGTGGCGTTGATGTCGGCATAACCGGTCAACAGCATGCGCACGGTGTCCGGCCAACCCTGGTGAACCTGCTCCAGAAAGTGGGCACCGTCCATCTCGGGCATGCGCATGTCGGAGATCACCAGGTCGGCCGGCTGCTCACGCAGCAGCGCCAGCCCGTCGGCGCCGCAGGTGGCCTGCCGCACCTGGTAGCCCTGGGTTCTGAACAAGCGCCGCAGCGCGCTCAACACCGAGGGCTCGTCATCGACGAGCAACAGTGCTGCGCCGGTGGCGGGCCGGGCGCTGGACACCCCCCCGGGTGCGGTGACAGTGGCGTCGTTCATGAGCGGGGTGGCGCGCGGGTGACCAGGAAGCCCTGTTCTTCGGTACGCCGGCGCCGCACTTGAGCCCGCCCGCACCGGCGCCCGCGTCACACCGGCGCCCGCGTCAGCTACCGCCCGGCCGCGGCGGGCCCTCGTGCAGCCCGGCTTACATCAGCACCGGCTCGGGCTCCAGGCGGATGCCGAAGCGGCCGTAGACGCTTTCCTGGATGGCACGCGCCAGCGTCACCACCTCGGCGCCGGTGGCGCCGCCGCAGTTCACCAGCACCAGCGCCTGGCGTTCGTAGACGCCGGCATTGCCCACGCGCTTGCCCTTCCAGCCACAGGCGTCGATCAACCAGCCCGCCGCCAGCTTGAAGCGGCCGTCGGGCAGCGGGTAATGCACGATGTGTGGATCGCGGCCGATGATGTCGCGGCACTGCTCGGCGCTGACCACCGGGTTCTTGAAGAAGCTGCCGGCGTTGCCGATCTCGGCCGGATCGGGCAGCTTGGCGCGGCGGATGGCGCACACCCAGTCGAAGATCGTGCGCGCGTCGGGCGCGGCGTTGCCGGTCTCGGCCATGCGGCGCTCGATGTCCAGGTAGCTGCGCACCGGCTGCCAGGGCCGCGACAGGCGCAGCCGCACCCGGGTGATCAGGCTCTTGCCGGCCAGGCCACCGAAGTTGCCCGGCTGTGCCGCCTGCTTGAATACGCTGTCGCGGTAGCCGAAGGCGCAGGCGCGCGCGTCGAGCGTGACCACCCGGCCGGTGACCAGGCTGACGGCATCCAGCGACTCGAAGCGGTCGGCCAGCTCGACGCCGTAGGCGCCGATGTTCTGCACCGGCGCGGCGCCCACCGTGCCGGGGATCAGCGCCAGGTTCTCCAGCCCGGGCCAGCCCTGGTCCAGGGTCCAGGCCACGGCGTCGTGCCAGGCCTCGCCGGCGCCGATCTCGACGATCCACGCGTCCTCGCGCTCGGCCACCAGGCGCTTGCCCATCACCTCGACCCGCAGCACCACCTCGGACGGATCGCGCGTCAGCACCAGGTTGCTGCCGCCGCCCAGCACCAGCTTGGGTGCGCGGCCCAGCTCGGGGTGGTCGAGCACGCGGCGCACATCGGCATCGCTGCGGATGTGCACCAGCGTGTGCGCCACCGCCGGCAGGCCGAAGCTGTTGAGCGCGCGCAGGTTGGCGGCGCGGTCGATGGCCAGCGGGGACGATGCAATGGGCATGGCCGGATTCTGGCCGATGCATGCCCGTCTACCGGTGCCAGCTGGCGGGCGATCAAAATAGGCCGCCCGTGCCGGCACGCCAGGCCATTGAAAAATGCAGGCCGGCTGCCCGAAGATCGCCTTTCTGCCGCAATCCGACCGAGACCTGCCGATGACGCCACCGCCTGCCGACCTGCCCCGCGCGATGTCCCCCCCCGCCTCGCTGGCCTGTCGCCTGGCGCGCGGGTGGCGCCGCGCGGCGCTGGCCGCGCTGTTGGCACTGCCGGCCCTGCCGGCGCTGCTGGCGTCCTTGCCGGCCTGGGCGCTGGATCCCCCCAAAGGCAAGGTGCTGCTCTCGATCACCGGCCAGCTGACCCGCGCCAACGCCGCGGGCCGGGCCGATTTCGACCGCGCCATGCTCGATGCACTGCCGCAGCACAGCTTCACCACCAGCACGCCCTGGTACAAGGCACCCCACAAGTTCTCGGGCCCGCTGCTGCGCGATGTGCTGGCCGCTGCCGGCGCCCAGGGCAGCACGCTGCGCGCCGTGGCGCTGAACGACTACAAGGTGCAGATCCCGGCCGACGACGCCCAGCGCTACAAGGTGCTGATGGCCACGCGCCTGGACGACAAGCCGATGACGCTGCGCGAGAGGGGGCCGCTGTTCATCATCTACCCCTACGACGACAGCGCCGATCTGCGCAGCGAGCGCTACTACAGCCGCTCGGCCTGGCAGCTGCGCCGGCTGGAAGTGCGCTGACCCACGGCCCGTGACCGTGCCGACCCCCGCCGCCGCGCCGCGCGCCGCCGCCTGGCGCCGTCACAACCACTGGTTGCTGGCCACCGGCATCGGCCTGGTGCTGGCCTTTGCCGCCATCGCCTGGGTGCAGAAGCGCCAGGTGGCGCTGCTCAGTGCCACCGTGCGCTACGAGGGCGACAACCTGGTGTGGAGCTTCTTTCAGCTGGAAAGCGAGTTCCTGCAACTGCGCGATCTGCTGCGCGAGGCGCAGACCGATCCCAGCGAGCAGCTCACCGAGCGGGTGCGCCAGCGCTTCGAGCTGTTTGCCAGCCGGCTGCCGCTGGTCGGGCCCGAGCGGGTCAGCCAGCTGGTGGACTTCGGCCCCACGCACCTGCAGACGGTGGCCGCGGTGCAGGCCTTCATCGACCGGCACGAGGCGGCGCTGGGCGAGACCGCCACCACGCCGCTGACACCGCGCCAGCTGGCTGCCGCGCTGCGAGACCTGCCCCCGTTGCAGGCGCCTATCCACGACCTGACGCTGAGCTCCAACCAGCTGATCGCCGAGCAGATCGGCCGCCGCAACGACGCGGTGCGCGACCAGACCCGGCTGGGCATCGGGCTGACGATCTTCCAGAGCCTGCTGACGCTGGCCTTTGCGCTGCTGACGGTGCGCCAGTTCCGCACGCTCGAGCGCCGCCGTGGCGAGCTGCAGCAGGTGGCCGACCGGCTGCAGGACGCGCGCGCCGAGGCCGAGGCCGCCAGCCAGGCCAAGAGCGCCTTTCTGGCCAACATGAGCCACGAACTGCGCACGCCCTTCAACGGCATGCTGGGCATGCTGGCGCTGCTGGAGACCAACCGGCTCGACGCCGAGCAGGCCGACTACCTGCGCACCGCGCGGCAATCGGCCACCCACCTGCTGGAGCTGCTCGACGACATTCTCGACATCTCCAAGCTCGAATCGGGCCGGCTCGACATCACGCCCCATCCGCTGGACTTGCACCACCTGCTGCGCGACGTGGAAGCGCTGATGGTGCTGAGTGCCGAATCCAAGGGCCTGTCGCTGCAGGCCGAGGTGGCGCCCGAGGTGCCGCAGTGGGTGCTGGCCGACGGCAAGCGGCTGCGCCAGATCCTGTTCAACCTGATGTCCAACGCGGTGAAGTTCACCGACCGCGGCGCGGTGTCGCTGCGTGCCAGCGCCTCAGCCCTGGCATGGCACGACAGCCTCGGCGCCGTGCACGAGGTGTGCTTCACGGTGCGCGACACCGGCATCGGCATGGACGACGCCATGCGCGAGCGCCTGTTCCAGCGCTTTGCCCAGGGCGACGCCAGCACCTCGCGGCGTTATGGCGGCACCGGCCTGGGCCTGGAGATCTCGCGCAGCCTGGCCCGCCTGATGGGCGGCGACATCGCGGCCGACAGTGCACCCGGCCAGGGCTCGGCCTTCACGCTCAGGCTGGCGCTGCCGGTGGCCGCGGTGGGCAGCTTGACCACGGTGGCTGGCCGCGGTGCCCTGCCGGCGCAAGGCCAGCGGCCTGCGCCGGCACCGGCGCGCACCGCCACCGGCCGGGCTGACAGCGGGCTGGACCTGCTGGTGGTCGACGATCACCCGGTCAATCGCAAGTTCATGGCCGCCCTGCTGAGCCGCATGGGCCACCGCGTGCGCCTGGCCAACGACGGTGCCGAGGCGGTGGCGGCGGTCGGCCAGCAACTGCCTGACCTGGTGTTCATGGACGTGCACATGCCGGTGCAGGATGGCTTGCAGGCCACGCGCACCCTGCGCGCCGGGCCCGCGCCGATGGCCCAGGTGCCGATCGTGGCGCTCACCGCCGACGTGTTTGCCGAAACCCGCGAACGGGTATTCGCCGCGGGCATGAACAATTTCCTCTCGAAACCGGTGCAACCGGACGATATCGAGGCGTTGTTGCTGGCCCATTTCGGTGATCGCGCCCAGGGCCGCCGCCCCGCGTCCGCGCCTGTCGAACCCACCCCACCCACCGTGCCGCCTACCGTGCCACCCCCGCGCGCCCCCGCGCCCCCCGCCGCCACGGCCCCCGAGGCCGGCGCAACGCCGGCTGCCGGTGCCGCACGGCGGCGCTTTCGCGCCAGCGACGTGGCCACGCACCTGGACATGGCGGTGATCGGCGATGTGTGCGTGGGCGTGTCGCTGGCGGGCTACCGATCGGTGCTGACCGGATTTCTCGACGACGAGTCGGGCAGCCAGGCGGCGCTGCTGGCTGCGCTGGATGCCGGCCATGCCGCCGCGCTGCCGGCACTGGCCCACGCGGTCAAGGGCGCGGCCGCCAGCATGGGCCTGCGCGCGGTGCAGGCCGTGGCACTGGAGATCGAGCGTGACGGCGCCGGCTTCACACCCGCCGACAGCGCCGCCGCCGCCACCATGCTGCGTGAGCACCTGACCACCGCCCGCGCCCTGCTGCAGCGCATGGGCTTCGCGCCCTGACCGGCCGGTCCACCCGGTCCGGGGCGGCAACGGCGCCGCCGCCAGATCGGGCCTCGATCAGCGGCCGCAGGCGCCCTGCGCGTGGCAGAATTTTCGGCTTGCCTCCACTCTGAAACGCCGCCTGCCATGCCCAGCTTCGACACCGTCCTCGAACCCAACCTGGTGGAGTTGCGCAACGCCGTGGATCAAAGCAACAAGGAGATCGGCACCCGCTTCGATTTCAAGGGCTCGGCGGCCAAGATCGAGAGCACCGACACCGGCAAGGAGCGCACGCTGCAGTTGCATGCCGACAGCGATTTCCAGGTGGCCCAGGTGCGCGACATCCTCACCAGCAAGCTCACCAAGCGCGGGGTGGACATCCGCTTCCTCGATTTCAGCGCCAAGATCGAGAAGATGGGTGGCGACAAGGTGCGCCAGAGCGTGCCGGTCAAGCAGGGCATCGACAGCGACACGGCCAAAAAGATCGTCGGCATCGTCAAGCTGAGCAAGCTGAAGGTGCAGGCCGCCATCCAGGGCGACGCCGTGCGCATCACCGGCACCAAGCGCGACGACCTGCAGGCGGCCATGGCCTTGCTGCGCAAGGATGTGGCCGACGTGCCGTTGGCCTTCAATAATTTCAGGGATTGAGCCCGGTGGTCGACCGCCGGGCTGCGATGGTGTTGCTGGCGGCAGTCCTGTCGGGCCCGCCCGGCTGGGCCCAATCG
>MESD01000196.1:0-11005 GCA_001770815.1 Burkholderiales bacterium RIFCSPHIGHO2_12_FULL_69_20 | reverse complement strand
GATCGTGCTGCCGATGGGCCCGGGGGGCCACTTCAATGCCCAGGGCACGATCAACGGCAAGCCGGTGAGCTTCATGGTCGACACCGGTGCCACGTCGGTGGCGATGAGCCAGAGCGAGGCCAACCGCATCGGCCTGGACTGGAAGCGCGGCCGCCCCGGCCTGACCAGCACCGCCAACGGGCCGGTGCCGATCTACGCCATCAACCTCACCTCGGTGCGGGTGGGCACCGTCGAGATTGCCAACGTGGCCGCGGTGGTGGTGCCCTCGGACATGCCGATGATCCTGCTGGGCAACAGCTTCCTGAACCGCTTCAGCATGCGGCGCGACAACGATGTGATGCGGCTGGAGAAGAAGCCCTGAGCGTGGCGCGCCACCAGGGCTTTGCGCCGGCAACTGCTTTAGTTGTCAATTAAATCATCGCCGCCTATGATGCCGCGATGAAGCGCCTTTGGGACATCTCGCCGCCCGTGCAGCCCGGCTCGCCGGTGTTTCCGGGCGACGCGCCGTTTCAGCTTGAATGGGGCTGGACGCTCTCGCCCGACTGCCCGGTCAATGTCAGCACGCTCACGCTGAGCCCGCACACCGGCGCCCATGCCGATGCCCCGCTGCACTACAGCGCCGATGGCGCGGCGGTGGGCGCGCTGGCGCTCGAGCCCTTTCTGGGCCCCTGCCGGGTGATCCACGCCATCGGCTGCGGGCCGCTGATCGAATGGGCGCACCTCGCCCATGCGCTGCACGGCCTGCCGCCCCGGGTGCTGGTGCGCACCTATGCCCGGGCACCGGCCGGCTGGGATGCGCAGCTCACCGCCTTTGCGCCCGACACCGTGGCCCGCCTGGCCGATGCCGGCGTGCAGCTGATCGGCATCGACACCGCCAGCATCGACCCCGCCGACAGCAAGGCCCTGCCCAGCCACCAGGTGATCCGCCAGCGTGGGCTGCGCGTGCTGGAGAACCTGGTGCTCGACGACGTGCCCGAGGGCGACTACGAGCTGATCGCCCTGCCACTGAAGCTGATGACCGCCGATGCCTCACCGGTGCGCGCCGTGCTGCGCGCACTCTGAACCCGAACACCCTCCAAACACCTGCCGAAACGCCGCACACACCATGACCCGTGACCACCCTCTGGCGCTGGACGCCGCCGATGCGCTGGCGCCGCTGCGCCAGCAGTTCAGCATCCCCGAGGGCCTGATCTACCTCGACGGCAACTCGCTGGGCGTGCTGCCCACCGCCACCGCCGCGCGGGTGCAGCAGGTGGTGGCCGACGAATGGGGCCAGGGCCTGATCGGCAGCTGGAACGCCGCCGGCTGGATGGCGCTGCCACAGCGCATCGGCGACAAGATCGCGCCGCTGGTGGGCGTGGGGCCGGGTGAGTTGGTGGTGGCCGATTCCACCTCGGTGAACCTGTTCAAGGTGCTGTCGGCCGCACTCAGCCTGCAGCGTGAGGCCGCGCCGCAACGCACCATCATCGTCAGCGAGCGCAGCAACTTCCCCACCGACCTCTACATCGCTGAATCACTGGGCCGCCAGCACGGCTGCACGCTGCGGCTGGTCGACCGGGCCGACGACATCCCCGCCGCGCTGGGGTCGGACACCGCCGTGCTGATGCTGACCCAGGTGAACTACCGCAGCGGTCACCTGCACGACATGAAGGCGCTCAGCGCCGCAGCGCATGCCGCCGGCGCACTGGCGGTGTGGGACCTGGCGCACTCGGCCGGCGCGCTGCCGGTGGCGCTGGCCGCCGACGGCGCCGACTATGCCGTGGGCTGCGGCTACAAATACCTCAACGGCGGCCCCGGCGCGCCGGCCTTTGCCTGGGTGCGACCCGCGCATGCCGAGCGCGCCTGGCAACCGCTGGCCGGCTGGCATGGCCATGCCACGCCGTTCGCCTTCGAGCCCGGCTACCAGCCCGCGCCCGGCATCAACCGCTACCTGTGCGGCACGCCGCCGGTGCTGGCGATGGCCGCGCTGGAGTGCGGCGTCGACACCCTGCTGGCCGCCCAGCCGCTGGGCGGCATGGCCGCGCTGCGCGCCAAGTCGCTGGCGCTGACCCGCTTGTTCATCGATCTGGTGCACAGCCGCTGCGCCGGCCAGGGCCTGACCTTCGCTTCGCCCGACGACGATGCACGCCGCGGCAGCCAGGTGTGCCTGGCCTTTGATCCCGACAGCGCGCCGGGCCGGGCCGGTGCGGCCTACGCCGTGGTGCAGGCGCTGATCGCACGCCGCGTGGTGGGCGACTTCCGCGCCGGCGATGCCCGGGACGGCCTGCCCGACATCCTGCGCTTCGGCGTCACGCCGCTCTACACCCGCTTCGTCGACGTGTGGGACGCGGTCGAGCAGCTGCGCCAGGTGCTGGCCAGCAGCGAGTGGCGTGAGCCGCGCTTCAACCAACGAGGGCTGGTGACATGATCCCGACCGACGACACCGACAACACCGCCAGCGCCGGGTGCCCGTTCGGCGCCCCCGCCGCGCCGCGCCACGAAGGCGCGCAGCTCGATTTCTCGCGCGACATGAGCTACGGCGACTACCTGCAGCTCGACGCCGTGCTCAGCGCCCAGCACCCGCTGTCGCCGGCGCACGACGAGATGCTGTTCATCGTGCAGCACCAGACCAGCGAGCTGTGGATGAAGCTGATGCTGCACGAGCTGCGCGCCGCGGTGGCGGCGCTCGCTGCCGACCGGATCAGCCCCGCCTTCAAGATGCTGGCGCGGGTCAGCCGCATCATGGAACAGCTGGTGCACGCCTGGGACGTGCTGGCCACGATGACGCCGCCCGAGTACAGCGCCATCCGGCCCTACCTGGCGCGCTCGTCGGGCTTCCAGAGCTGGCAGTACCGCTGCATCGAGTTCATGCTCGGCAACAAGAACGCGGCCATGCTCAAGCCGCATGCCCATGCCCCGGCCCGGCTGGCCGAGGTGGAGGCGGCCTGGCGCGCACCGTCGCTGTACGACGAGGCCCTGCGCCTGCTGCAGCGCCGCGGCCTGGCAGTTCCAGACAGCCACACCCAGCGTGACTGGACCCAACCCTATGCCGCCAGCGACGCGGTCGAGCAGGCCTGGCTGGTGGTCTACCGCGCGCCCGAGACGCACTGGGAGCTGTACCAGCTGGGCGAAGAGCTCACCGACCTGGAAGACGCCTTCCGGCTGTGGCGCTTTCGCCACCTCACCACGGTGACCCGGATCATCGGCATGAAGACCGGCACCGGCGGCACCAGCGGCGCGGGCTACCTCAAGCGCATGCTCGACGTGGAACTGTTCCCCGAACTCTGGAAGCTGCGCACGGATCTGTGAGCGGGCCGCGGATGAAGCGGCTGCGCGCCGCAGCCGATCAGGCGCTGCCCGCCGCCTCGCGCAACACGGCCTGGGCGCGCAGCAGCACCGGCTTGTCGACCATCTTGCCGTCCACCGCCACCGCCGCACCACCGGCCGCGCCGGCGGCATCAAGCACGCGCTGCGCCCAGGCCAGCTCGACCGCGCTGGGCGCCATGCCGGCGTTGACCGGGGCCACCTGACGCGGGTGGATGCACAGCTTGCCGGCAAAGCCCAGCCGGCGCGCGCGCTGCACGTCGACCTGCAGGCGGGCCTCGTCGTCGATGGCGGTGCTCACCCCGTCCACAGGTGCGCCGATGCCGGCCAGCCGCGAGGCCAGCACCAGCTGCAGGCGGAACGGCAGCAGCTCGTCCTCGGTGGCGTCCTTCAGGCCCAGATCCACCTGCAGGTCGATAGCGCCGAAAGCCAGGCGCCACACGCCGGGTGCTGCTGCCAGCGCCGACAGGCCGGCCAGGCCGGCAGCACTTTCAACCAGCGGCAGCAGCGCACGCGCACCCGCCGCCATCACGGCCGCCAGCGTCTCGGCGCGCTCGGCCTTGGGGCACATCACCGCGGCCACGCCGGGCGCAGCGCACAGCGCCAGGTCGTCGGCAAACCAGGGCGTGTCTTCGCTGTTGATGCGCAGCACCACCGCGTGATGCGGCCGCAACCACGCGGCCACCGCGGCGCGGGCGGTGTGCTTGTCGGCCGGCGCCACGGCGTCTTCCAGGTCGATGATCACCGCGCTGGCACCGGCCGCCAGCGCCTTGTCGAAGCGCTCGGGCCGGTTGCCGGGCACGAACAGCAGCGAGCGGTGCACCGGCAAATTCATACCGATGCTCACGCCAGGAATCGCGGCACGGCGGGCGACTGCGCCAGCCCCCAGACCTGCGCGATCACCTGCCGCATCTCGGCCTCGCTGGCGCCGCCGCGGTAGGCGGCCAGGCGCAGCGCCTTGTCTTCCAGCTCGGGCCGGCTCAGCGTATTGCCGGGGTCGCCCTTGGGCTCATCCACCCGCGCGGCCAGTTGGCGGCCGTCGGTGGTGGTGACCTGCACCTTGCCGATCCAGCGCGCCGGGTAGGCGGCGTCGACTTCGTTGTCGAGCACCATGCTCACCTTGTCGCGGAAGGCCACCACGGCCGGCGCCTTGTAGTCGGCGTCGAACTCGGTCAGCCCGGCGCGGCCCTGCACCGCCACCAGGCCCAGCACCGTGCCCATCGAGAACTTGGCCTGGTGCACCGTCTGCGGATCGACCACCGGGCCCAGCACGTCGATGGCACCCTGGTGCACCTGCGTCACCACCTTGGCCACCGCGTCGGCGGCCAGGTGGTGCTCGCGCATCAGCGCGGCCAGCGCATCGGCCGCCGGGTGCGTGTGGCGGCACGAGGCGTGGAACTTGAACGAGGTCTCGGCCAGCGTCCAACGGCTGCCCAGCCCGTCGGCCAGCTTGCTCGCATCGGCGTCGCTGGACATGCCTGCGGCCATGCCCTGCCGGCCGTCGAAGATGGCCAACGCACCGGTGAAGCCATCGGCCGCCAGATAAGCCGCGGTGAGGCCGGCGCCGGCCGCATGCGCGGTGTGCAGCTGCTTGGAATCCGCCGCCGTGCGCAGGAACTCCCACAGCCCCGCGGCTTGCGTGCCGGCCGAGCCGAAGGCATGGCGCATCTGCGCCGCATCGAGCTTCAGCAGCCAGCCCACCGCGGCCGCGGCGGCCACCGTGCCCGCCGTGCCGGTGGTGTGGAATATCCGGTAATGTGAGCGGCCAAGGAACTCGCCCACCCGGATGCCGACCTCGTAGCCCACCACGCTGGCGGTCAGCAGGTCGGCCCCGCTGGCACCGATGGCCTGCGCCACGGCCAGCGCCGGCGGAAATACCACCGCCGCCGGGTGGAACACCGAGCCGTTGTGCACGTCGTCCTGCTCGGCAAAGTGCGACGCGGCGGCGTTGGCCACCGCCGCCACCAGCGGGCTGCTGCTGCTGCGGTCGATCAGGATCTGCGATGCGCCCTCGGCCGGCCCCATGCGGCGCATGAAGCGCACGATGCTTTCCACCGGCCGCGCGCCCTTGCCCGCCAGCGCCGAGGCAAACCAGTCGAGGAACAGGTCTTCGGCGCGGCGCAGCACCGGCGCGGGGATGTCATCGAAGCGCAGCGTGGCGGCAAACTGTGCCAGCGCGGCGGTGGGGTCGGGGGTCGTCATCGGGTCTCCCTGTTCAGATGGCGCCGTCTTGCGCCCATTGTTCGATTTGTGCGGCGTCGAAGCCCAGGCCGGCCAGCACGCTGCGGCTGTGCTGGCCCAGTGCGGGCACGGCGTCCATGCGGGCCTCGGTGCAGCCCGGTGGCAGCAGCGCGGGCACCGGGCCGGCGGGGGTCATCACCTCGGTCCAGCGGCCGCGCGCCTGCAACTGCGGATGCGCCCACACGTCGGCCATGCTGTTGACCTGCGCATTGGCGATGCCGGCGGCTTCCAGCCGCTGCACCACCTGCTCGGCGGTCAGCGGCGCAAAGGCCAACTCGATCAGCGCCTTCAGCTCGGCCCGTGCCGCCGTGCGCCGGGCGTTGGCGTTGAAACGCTCATCGGTGGCCAGCGCCGGCTGCCCCAGCACCTGCCGGCAGAAGGCCAGCCATTCACGCTCGTTCTGCAGGCCCAGCATCACCGTCTTGCCGTCGCCGGTGGCGAACGGGCCATAGGGGTAGATGGTGGCGTGCGCCGCACCCGCGCGCGGTGGCGGGCTGGCGCCCTTGTACGCGTAATACAGCGGGTAGGTCATCCACTCGACCATGCTCTCGAGCATCGACACGTCGATGTGCTTGCCGCGGCCGGTGCGCCCGCGTGCTATGAGCGCGGTGAGGATGTTGCTGTAGGCGTACATGCCTGCGGCGATGTCGGCGATCGAGCAACCGGCCTTCGAAGGATCATCCGGCGTGCCGGTGATCGAGACGAAGCCCGACTCGCTCTGGATCAGCAGGTCGTAGGCCTTCTTGTCGCGGTAGGGGCCATCGTCGCCGTAACCCGAGATGTCGCAGACGATCAGCTTGGGGTGCTTGGCCGACAGAGTCTCGTACGACAGCCCCATGCGCGCCGCGGCGCCCGGCGCCAGGTTCTGCACCAGCACGTCGGCATCGGCCAGCAGCCGGGCCAGCACCTGGGCAGCGGCTGGCGCCTTCAGGTCGAGCGTGAGACTCTCCTTGCTTCGGTTGGTCCACACGAAATGCGAGGCCAGGCCGTCCACGCGCGTGTCGTAGGCGCGCGCGAAGTCGCCCACGCCGGGCCGCTCGACCTTGATCACCCGCGCGCCCTGGTCGGCCAGCTGGCGGGTGCAGAACGGCGCGGCGATCGCGTGTTCGAGCGTGACGACGGTGATGCCTTCGAGTGGCAACACTTCAGAAGCTCCGCGGCAGCCCGAGCACATGCTCGGCGACATAACTCAGGATCAGGTTGGTCGAGATCGGCGCCACCTGGTACAGGCGTGTCTCGCGGAACTTGCGCTCGACGTCGTATTCGCAGGCGAAGCCGAAGCCGCCGTGGAACTGGATGCAGGCGTTGGCCGCCTCCCAGCTGGCCTTGGCCGCCAGGTACTTGGCCATGTTGGCCTCGGCGCCGCAGGGCTGGTGGGCGTCGAACAGCTCGCAGGCCTTCCAGCGCATCAGGTCGGCGGCCTCCACCTCGATGTGGGCCTCGGCGATCGGGAACTGCACGCCCTGGTTCTGGCCGATCGGGCGGCCGAAGACGATGCGGTCCTTGACATAGGCGCTGACGCGGTCGATGAACCAGCGGCCATCGCCGATGCACTCGGCGGCGATCAGCGTGCGCTCGGCGTTCAGGCCGTCGAGGATGTACTTGAAGCCCTGGCCTTCCTGGCCGATCAGGTTCTCGGCGGGGATCTCGAGGTTCTCGAAGAACAGCTCATTGGTCTCGTGGTTGACCATGTTGGGGATGGGCCGCACGTCCAGGCCTTTGCCGATGGCCTCACGCAGGTCAACGATGAAGATCGACATGCCCTCGCTCTTCTTCTGGACGTCGGCCAGCGGCGTGGTGCGCGCCAGCAGGATCATCAGGTCGCTGTGCTGGATGCGCGAGATCCACACCTTCTGGCCGTTGATCAGGTAGCGGTCGCCCTTCTTCACCGCGGTGGTCCTGATCTTGGTGGTGTCGGTGCCGGTGGTGGGCTCGGTCACGCCCATGCTCTGCAGGCGCAACTCGCCGGTGGCGATTCTTGGCAGGTACAGCGCCTTCTGCGCCGCGCTGCCGTGGCGCAGCAGCGTGCCCATGTTGTACATCTGGCCGTGGCAGGCGCCCGAGTTGCCGCCGGCACGGTTGATCTCTTCCATGATCACCGAGGCCTCGGCCAGGCCCAGGCCCGAGCCGCCGTACTCCTGCGGGATCAGCGCGGCCATCCAGCCGGCCTTGGTCAGCGCGTCGACGAAGGCCTCGGGGTAGGCGCGGCGCGAGTCGACCTCGCGGTGGTAGGCGTCGGGAAACTCGGCGCACAGGGCGCGCACGGCGTCGCGGATGTCGGAGAAGCGGTGGTCGGTCATGGGCGCAGGGGGCCGTGGTCGGCCGGGGAGTTCGATCCCCTACTGTGCGGCCCGCCCGGGCCCGGCGCCATTCTCATTTCAGTAACCGGCCCTTTTGAGGGCCTTAACCGCGACGGCTCAGGCCGACTGGATGGTGGCCTGGGCCAGCAGCCTGGCACCCAGCGCCTCGGCCACCTCGATGCCGTCCACCCCGGCCGACATGATGCCGCCCGCATAACCCGCGCCCTCGCCCGCCGGGTACAGGCCGGTGGTGTTCAGGCTCTGGTGGTCGCGGCCGCGCGTGATGCGCAACGGCGACGAGGTGCGCGTCTCCACGCCGGTGAGCACCGCATCGGGCAGCGAGAAGCCCTTGATCTGCCGCTCGAAGGCGGGCAGCGCCTCGCGGATCGCGGCCAGCGCATAGTCGGGCAGGCTGCCGCGGCCGGGCTGGGCCAGGTCGGTCAGCGTGACGCCGGGTTGGTACGAGGGCAGCACGCTGCCGAGCACCGTCGAGCGTTGGCCCTTGATGAAGTCGCCCACCAGTTGCCCCGGCGCCTGGTAACCACCACCGCCCAGCTCGAACGCGCGCGACTCCCAGTGGCGCTGGAAGGCCACGCCGTCGAGCGGGTTCACCGGGCCGCTGCCGGGCTGCTGGCGGTAATCGGCCGGCGCGATGCCCACCACGATGCCGGCATTGGCGTTGCGCTCGTTGCGCGAATACTGGCTCATGCCGTTGGTCACCACGCGGCCCACCTCGGAGGTGGCCGCCACCACGGTGCCGCCCGGGCACATGCAGAAGCTGTAGACCGCGCGGCCGTTGCCGGCGTGGTGCACCAGCTTGTAGTCGGCCGCGCCCAGGATGGGGTGGCCGGCGCTGGGGCCGAAGCGGGCACGGTCG
Source organism: Burkholderiales bacterium RIFCSPHIGHO2_12_FULL_69_20 (assembly GCA_001770815.1). Classification (GTDB taxonomy): domain Bacteria; phylum Pseudomonadota; class Gammaproteobacteria; order Burkholderiales; family Burkholderiaceae_C; genus Pseudaquabacterium. The sequence continues at coordinate 2,284 of MESD01000196.1, read as the reverse complement.
ATCAGGCTTTGCGGATGCTCGATGCGGAAACCCACCGAGAACGGCTTGGCCTCCAGGTGCACACCACGCTGCTGCAGCATGGCGAAGGTGTCGCGCGCGCTGTGGCCCAGCGCCAGCACCACCTGGTCGGCGCGCAGTTGCTCACCGCTGGCGAGCACCACGCCTCGGACATGCCGAGTCGCAGGGGCCCCGCCCTGCGACGGCGCGGTTTCAACCAGCAGGTCGACCACCCGCTGCTGAAAGCGGATCTCGCCGCCCAGCGATTCGATCTCAGCGCGCATCTTCTCGACCACGCCCACCAGCCGGAAGGTGCCGATGTGCGGCTTGGCGACGTAGAGGATCTCCTCGGGCGCGCCGGCCTTGACGAACTCGGTCAGCACCTTGCGCGTGAGGTGGCGCGGGTCGCTGATCTGGCTCCACAGCTTGCCGTCGCTGAAGGTGCCGGCGCCGCCCTCGCCGAACTGCACGTTCGATTCGGGGTCGAGCACGCCCTGGCGCCACAGGCCCCAGGTGTCCTTGGTGCGCTCGCGCACGGCCTTGCCACGCTCCAGCACGATCGGTCGCAGCCCCATCTGCGCCAGGATCAGCGCCGCGAAGATGCCGCAGGGGCCGAAGCCGATGACCACCGGGCGCGGGCGCTGCGCCGCGAAGAAGTCGGCCGGTGCATGGCCGGCGAAGCGGTAGGTGGTGTCGGGCGCCGGCCGCACATGGGTGTCGCCGGCGAAACGCGCCAGCAGCGCGGCCTCGTCCGCGCCGGCGGCCAGCGTGCAGTCCACCGTGTAGATCAGCACCACCGCGGACCGCTTGCGCGCGTCCCAGGCCCGTCGGAACACCGTGAAGGCCTGCAACTCGTCGGCCCGAAGACCGAGCCGCGCCAGCACCGCCGCGCGCAGGGCGGGCTCGGCATGGTTCAGCGGCAGGCGCAGTTCGGTGATTCGCAGCATGGGCACACGCACAGGGACGATGCGGGCGTTGATGCGGACATTGGCCCGCAAAGGCGAAGCGGGCGCCAGGCGCCCGCTTTCAACGCCGGACGGGCCGGCGCGGTGTCAAAGGCTGACCAGCGTGGATCAGCCCTGGTGCGGCCGCTTGCCCGGACGCTTCTTGCTGCGGGTGTGCGCGCCACGCTCGAGGCTGCGCTTCTGGCCGCGGCCCACGGTGAGGGTGACGCCATTGGGCACGGGCGGGCGGGGCGTGGCCTTGCGGTCGGCTTCGGTACGGATCTTGATGGCCATGAAGGGCTCCGGGGAATGGGTGATGCGAAAACCCTCAATTAGGCCACAGTTCCGGCCTCAGCCGGCGCCAGGCTGTCCCAAGGCGGCTGAGCGCCCCCTCGGGGGGCAGGAGCGCAGCGACTTGGGGGCCAAGCCGTCAGACCAGCGGCACCGGCACGAACAACTGCTCGCCGTCGCGCCAGACCAGCAGCGCCACCCGCTTCGGTCTTGCCGCCAGCACCCGCCGCAGCTCGTCCACGCTGGCCAGCGGCTGCCCGTTGACGGCCATCACCACGTCGCCGCGCGCCAGGCCGGCCTTGGCCGCGGCGCCCTGGGCGCCCTGCACCAGCAGGCCATGGTCGAGTTGCGCCTGCTGACGCTCGTCGCGGCTGAGCGGGCGCAGCGCCAGGCCCAGGCGGCCACCGCCGCCGGCCTCGTCGTCGGGGTCCGCTGCGGCAGCGGTGGTCTTGCCGTCGTCGGCGCGGCCCAGCGTCACCGTCAGCTCCTGGGCCTTCTGCTGGCGCCACAGGCTCAGCTGGATGCGGTCACCGGGCACCGCCTGCGCGATGCGGGCCGACAAGGCGCCGGCCTGCACCATCGGCTGGCCGTCGATGCGCAGGATCACGTCGCCGGCCTTCAACCCGGCGGCCGCGGCCGGGCTGTTGGGCGCCACTTGCGACACCAGCGCGCCATCGGGCTTGGACAGGCCGAAGCTGTCGGCCAGCGGCTGGGTCATGTCCTGCACCGCCACACCCAGGCGGGCATGCTGGGCGCGGCCGGTGGCCACGATCTGCTGGCTCACACGCATCGCCACGTCCACGGGAATGGCAAAGCTCACGCCCTGGAAGCCGCCAGTGCGCGAGTAGATCTGCGCATTGATGCCCACCACGTTGCCGGCCGCATCGAACAGCGGGCCGCCGGAGTTGCCCGGGTTCACCGCCGCGTCGGTCTGGATGAAGGGCACCGCGCCATCGCCCGGCAGCGCGCGGCCGGTGGCGCTGACGATGCCGGCGGTGGCCGTCTGCGTCAGGCCGTAGGGCGCGCCGATGGCCAGCACCGGGTCGCCCACC
>MESD01000195.1 GCA_001770815.1 Burkholderiales bacterium RIFCSPHIGHO2_12_FULL_69_20 | reverse complement strand
CAGGGAGGCCGGCAAGGCGGCGAACGGTGATGCGATGGTAATCAGGCCCAGGCGCCATCGATGACCCATCAGTGATAGTCCCGATGGCCGGGTGCCTGATGGATGCTAATAATATTGGCAATGAATCCCAACCCAGGCCCTGCCGCGCCAGCCGCCGAGACCCGGCCCGGCCGCTGGGCCGGCGCGCGCGCCACGCTGCAATCGCGCGAGACCTGGACGGCCTGGGCCATGCTGTTGCCGGCGCTGGTGGGGCTGGTGCTGTTCTACGGCTGGCCGGCGGTGCGGGCGGTGCAGATCAGCTTCACCGACTGGAACCTGCTGCGCCCGGCGCGCGACGTGGGCTGGGCCAACTACGCCCGCCTGCTGGACGACGATCGATTCTGGCGCGGGCTGGAGCTGTCGCTGTACTACGTGCTGCTCAACATCCCGCTGCAGACGGTGCTGGGGCTGTCTCTGGCGGTGGCGATGGACCGGCTGACGCGCTCGCTGTTCGTCAAGGCGGTGGTGCTGCTGCCCTACCTGTTGAGCAACGTGCTGGTGGCACTGATCTGGCTGTGGCTGCTGGACCCGGTGCTGGGCGTGGTCAACCACGGGCTGTTGGCGCTGGGGGCGGACGCCCAGCCCTTCTTCGCCGGGCCCGACCAGGCGCTGCTGTCGGTGGCTGCGGTCAACGTGTGGCGGCACATGGGGCTGGTGGCGATGCTGTTCCTGGCAGGGCTGCAGAACATCCCGCGCAGCCTGTACGAAGCCGCCGCGCTGGAAGGCGCCACCGAATGGCAGAGCTTCCGGCGCATCACGCTGCCGCTGCTGCGCCCGGTGATGGTGTTCGTGCTGGTGACCAGCGTCACCGGCTCGATCCAGATCTTCGACACCGTGGCCGTCACCACCCAGGGCGGGCCGGCGGGCTCGACCGCGGTGATCGTGCAGTACATCGTGCAGAACGCCTTCGGCTACCTGAAGATGGGCTACGCCTCGGCCATGTCGATGGTGCTGTTCGGGCTGATGCTGGCCTACACCGTGGTGCAGATGCGCATCATGCGTGCCGACCACAACGACCTGGCCTGATGAAATGAGCTCCCCGCGATGCGCCTTCGGCGCCTCCCCACCCGGGGGGCGCCGCCAGCAGACCGGCAAAGCCGGTCCTGCGGTGTCCGTTTGCTGGCGACCGTTGTCGTCCTGCAACCTGTGGCCATGAACGGCCGCGCATCTTGGGGCCGCTGGCTGGCCTGGGCGCTGCTGCTGGCGATGCTGGCGATCACGCTGGGGCCGCTGTGGCTGGTGGCGAAGACCGCGCTGGAGCATCCGCAGGCGCTGCTGGCGCATGCCGCCGATGCGCTGCCGGCCGAGCCCACGCTGCTGAACTTCCGCCGCGTGCTGGGCCTGGTCAGCGCCGACGACAGCATGGCCGTGGGCGGCTCGGGCGCCGAGGTCAACTTCCTTCGGGCACTGGGCAACTCGGTGCTGTTCACCGTGCTGGTGGTGCTGCTGCAGACCGGCAACAGCGCGATGGCCGCCTATGCGTTTGCGCGTTTGCAGTTCCCGGGCAAGCAGCTGATGTTTGCGGCCGTGGTGGGCTCGATGATGCTGCCTGGCGTGGTGCTGTTCATCCCCAACTTCATCCTGATCAAGCAGCTGGGCTGGCTCAACAGCATGGCTGGCATGGTGGCGCCGTTCGCGCTGATCTCGGGCTTCTCGATCTTCTTCCTGCGGCAGTTCTTCCTGTCGCTGCCGCGCGATCTGGAAGAGGCGGCGCTGCTCGATGGCGCCACGCCGTTCTGCATCTTCCGCCGCGTGGTGCTGCCGCTGTCGATCACGCCGCTGGCCACGGTGGCCATGCTCTCGGGCATCGCCGCGTGGAACGAGTTCTTCTGGCCCTTCATCGTGGCGCCGGGCGAAGACAGCCAGGTGCTGCCGGTGGCGCTGCAGCACTTCAAGTCGCAGACGCCGCAGGGCCAGCCCGACTGGACCGGCCTGATGGCCGCGGCCACGCTGACCCTGCTGCCCACGCTGCTGTTGCTGGTCGCGTTCGGGCGGCGGGTGGTCGAGTCGGTGCAGTACAGCGGCGGCAAATGATGGCCGGTCAATCAACTCATCGCGTCGACCGGCTGCGGGCCTGGGCTTCGGCGCGTGCGCTGCGGCTGGGCGTGGGGCTGATGGTGGGGCTGACCGCGGCGCTGCTGTCCACCGTCAACCCAGCCGCGGCGGCCCCGCCGGTGACGCTGCGTTACGCCCTGTGGGACGCCAACCAGCGCCCGCTCTACCAGCAGTGCGCCGACGACTTCCAGCGCCAGAACCCCGGCATACGCATCCGCATCCAGCAGCAGGGCTGGGACGATTACTGGACCACGCTGTCCACCGGCCTGGTGGCCGAGACAGCGCCTGACGTCTTCACCAACCACCTGTCCAAGTACCCCGACCTGGTGGCCAATGGCCAGTTGGTGGACCTGGCGCCTTATATCCGGCGCGACGGGCTGGACCTGGCCCGTTACGAGCCTGGCCTGGCCGCCCCCTGGGGCCGCGACGGCCGGCAATTCGGCCTGCCCAAGGATTGGGACACGGTGGCGCTGATCGTCAACCTCGACCATGCGCGGGCGCAGGGCGTGAGTGAGGACCAACTGCGTGCGCTGCGCTGGAATCCGCAGGATGGCGGCAGCTTCGGCGCCGTGGTCGCGCGCCTGACGCGCGACGCCGCCGGCCGCAACGCCAGCGATCCCGGCTTCGACAAGACCCGGGTGCAGGTGTTTGGCTACCAGAACCCGGGCCCTGGCGGCATGAGTGGCCAGACCGAATGGGCGTCGTTCGCGGTGAGCAACGGCTTCGTCCACCAGGCCCGGCCCTGGGATGCCGCGCTGCGCTTCGACGATCCGCGCCTGGCCGAGACCATCACCTGGCTGGCCGGATTGCCGGTGCGCGGCTGGTCGCTGGCGCCGCAGGCCGTCGGCAAGCTCGGCGTGGACACGCTGTTCATCACCGGCCGCGTGGCGATGGTGCCCGCCGGCGCCTGGATGATCGGCCACTACGCGCGCCAGGTGCGCTTTGCCTACGCCTGGGTGCCGCTGCCGATCGGCCCTCAGGGCCGCAGCAGCATGCTCAATGGCCTGGCTGATTCGATCTGGATCGGCACCAGGCACCCCGAGGCGGCCTGGGCCTGGGTGCGGCACCTGGCCTCGGCCGACTGCCAGCGCAAGCTGGCGGCGGCGGGCACGGTGTTCCCGGCGCTGGCGGGCTTGTCCGAGCAGACGCTGGCGGTGTTCCGCCAGCGCGGTGTCGACGCCGGCGCCTTCGTCACGATGGCGCGCGGTCGCACCTTCGCCCCACCCATCGTGGAGAACGCGGCCGAGATCGACCAGCTGATCGGCAACGCGATCGAGAACGTGCTGCTGCGCCGTGCCCAGGCCGGGCCGGCGCTGACGGCGGCCAATGCCAAGGCCAGGGCGCTGGTGGCGCGCTGAGCGCTGCCTGGTTCGTGACATCCGTCACGCCGGGCGGGCGCAGGCCGTCGCGCAGGCCTACAGCGCGGCGCCGCGCGGTCGAAGGCAGCGGTGTGACCAGGCCCGATCTGCGGGCCGGGCTGCACCACCATCACCACTGGGGCCTCCATGACCGCTCGCCACCCGATCCTGACCGTTGTTGCGGCTTGCAGCCTGCTGGCCTCGCAGGCCGGTGCCCAGCCCGCTGCCGCACCGGCCGGGCCGGTCGCCACGCAGGCGATGCAGGGGCCTGGCGGCCAGCGCAGCGCGCCGGCCTTGGCCACCACGGCCAGCGCCGACCTGAAGACGCCCTTGGCCCTGCGCGGCATGGCCACCACCTCCACCACCATCACCGCCGCCGGCAGCGTGCTGGTGCTGGCCGACGGCATCGTGGCGAATGCGCGCACCGCACAGGTGCAGCCGCCTGCGCCCGGCTTCCAGTACGAGCCCTGACGCGGCGCCCGCGGGCACCGCTGCGCCCGCGCACCGGGTTCGCTAGGGCTTGAACGCCTGCACCGTGTCCCAGGCCACCGCCTGCAGGTGCTGCGCCACCTCGGCCGGCAGGCCGGCGGTGTAGCTGTTGCCCACCGGCGACTTCTTGAACAGGCTGGCCATCACCACCGACGCGCCCAGATAGGTGCCGGCCAGGCTGGGGTGCCGCTTGTCGGGGGCGTACAGGTTGATGTCGGGGCGCTTGGCGATCGACGCCGCAAACGCCGGTCCGGCCGGCACCACCCGCATGGCATGGGCACGACCGGCCTTGATGTATTCGGCCGCCAGTTGCTCGGTCATCTGCGGCTGGTCCTGGTAGGCCCAGCTGAGGAACAGCGCAGGCTCGGCGCCGGCCTGGCGCACCGTGGCGGCATGCGCCTTGACGGTGTCGTGGAAGGCCTGTTGCAGCTTGGGGTGGATGGGGCACTGGCTGCAGTCCATCATCAGCACCATGTCGTAGGCGCGCTCGAACTGGTTGAAGGCCACGTCGTTGCCGGGCGTGAAGCTGTAGCGCAGCATGCCGGTGCCGGGCTTGAAGTGCGAGCCCATGTCGTGCCAGTCGAGCCCGGCCCCGCTGATGGTGACCGAGGTCTGGCGGATGCCGCGCACCCCGGCCGCATTGAGCAGGCCGCCCAGGTGGCCATGCATGCTGTTGTTGAAGTAGAAGAAGCTGTTGCCGGTCCACAGCAACGAGGCAGGTGTCTCGCCCTGGAAGCGCGGCGCGGTGGGCGTGGTGCTGCAGGCGGCCAGCGTGACGGCGGCGGCCAGCACGCCCAGCCAGCGCGTCAGGCGCGCGGCCATGTCATGGGATTTCTTCATTGCAGAGGCTTTCAGGAGCGGGGTTCATCGACGGCCGGTGCGGCCACGCCGACGCAGTCTAGCCACCGGCCGGCGTCGCGCGCCTCGGGCTATCCCCGGACTGTCTCTGCCGGTGCCCGGTGGCTCCCTGGCCCGTGGCAACCAGGGAAACCCGCAATTGCAATCGTTTGCAAAGACCATAGAGTGCGGCCATCATTGCCAGCCAAGCCGCCACCATGACCCCGGGCCCCACCAAGCCGCATTTGTCGCTGCGCCAGATCGTCCAGATGAACGTGGGCTTCCTGGGGCTGCAGTTCAGCTTTGGATTGCAGCAGAGCAACATGAGCCCGATCTACAGCTACCTGGGGGCCGACGAAGCGGCGCTGCCGCTGCTGTCGTTGGCCGGGCCCATGACCGGGCTGCTGGTGCAGCCCATCATCGGCGCGATGAGCGACCGCACCGCGTCGCGTTTCGGCCGGCGCACGCCGTACTTCCTGATCGGTGCGGTGCTGTGCTCACTGAGCCTGCTGGCCATGCCCTACAGCAGTGCATTGTGGATGGCCGCCAGCCTGCTGTGGATCCTGGATGCGGCCAACAACGTGACGATGGAGCCCTACCGCGCCTACATCAGCGACCGGCTTGATCCCAAGCAGCATGCGCTGGGCTACCTGACGCAGAGCGCCTTCACCGGCCTGGCGCAGACGCTGTCGTACCTCGCGCCCTCGCTGCTGGTGTGGGCGGGCATGAACAAGGACCTGGTGGATGCCAACAACATCCCGGTGATCACCAAGATCTCGTTCCTGATCGGTGCGGTGCTGTCGGTCTGCACCATCGCCTACTCGATCTGGCGCGTGCCCGAGCTGCCACTCACGCCGGCACAGCGCGCCGAGATCGCCGCCAAGACGCCGGGCGTGGGCGCCACGCTGCGCGAGATCTGGGACGCCGTGGTGGAGATGCCCCAAGCCATGCGCCAGATGGCGGTGATGAAGCTGTTTCAGTGGTACGGCATGGTCTGCTACTGGCAGTACATCACCTACAGCATCGCGCGCTCGATCTTCGGCACCAGCGATCCCACCAGCACGGGCTTTCGCGACGCGGTGCTGACCAATGGCCAGATCGGCGGCTTCTACAACGCGATGGCCTTCCTGGCGGCGTTTGCGCTGGTGCCGTTTGCCCGGCGCTTCGGTGCGCAGAAGATGCACGCTGCCTGCCTGACCGCCGCCGGCCTGGGCATGCTGGCCATCCCCGGCATCCAACAGAAGGCCTGGCTGTTCGTGCCGATGATCGGCGTAGGCCTGGGCTGGGCCAGCATCATGGGCAATCCGTACGTGATGCTGGCGCGTTGCATCCCGCCCGAGCGCACGGGGGTCTACATGGGCATCTTCAACATGTTCATCGTGATCCCGATGCTGATCCAGAGCGTGACCCTGCCGCTGTACTACAAGCCGCTGCTGGGCGGCGACGCGCGCAACGTGATCCTGCTGGCCGGCGCGCTGCTGATCTGCGCGGCCGTGGCCACCTTGTTCGTCAAGGTGCCGGTGCAGGCGCCCGAGCACGCCTGAGCCTGCGCGCCGGCCTCAGCGCGGGTCGCGCAGCGGCTGGATGGTGAGCTCGTCGAGCATGAGCTGATCAGGCGAGGCCAGCGTGGCGCGCTGCCAGGGCTGGCGCGGGAAGAACAGGCTGGTCATCGTGCTCAGCCCACCATCGGCGAACAGCTCGACCGAGGTGGCGTCGAACCACAGCTGCAGGTCGGCGGCGTTGCCCACGCCGAGGCGGGGGGCAGCATGCCGGCCGGCAAAGTCCGGGTGGAAGCCGACCTCGCCGCTGTCCCGGCGGTCCACCCACCATTGGTGGGCGGTGTCGTCGTAGCCGATGCGCAGTGCATCGCCGGCGTCGTTGGCCAGCGCCAGCGTGAAGCCGCGCAGCGCGGCGGTGGCCAGGCGCAGCACGAAGCGGCCCTGGCTGCCGCTCAATCCGGCCGATAGGTCCAACGGCCGGTCGATGCGCTGCTGGCGGCAGGTCAGCGTGGCGGGCTGCTGCAGCGCCAGCAGCTCGCGCGCGGGCAGCGACGCCACCCACATCCCGTCATCCGCCTGCCGCAGCGCCAGTTCACGCGGCATCGTCATCGCGCTGCGCCAGGGCGCGGTGGGCAGGTCCTTGGCGTACCGCCAGTTGCTCATCCAGCCGATGAACAGCGCGCGGTCGTGCACGCCGTCCCAGGTGACGCCGGCGTAGTTGTCGGGGCCGACATCCAGCCAGCGCACCTGGGTGTCGTCGGGCGTGAAGCGGTGGCCGTCGAACTGGCCGATGAAGTACTGCGTGGCCGATCCGCCGTTGGGCCCGCCCGGCGTCAGGCTGACCAGCAGCACCCAGCGGGTGCGGCCATCGGGGCCGGTCAGCGGCAACAGGTCGGGGCATTCCCAGACGCCACCGTGCGCGCCCACCCCGGCGCCGAATTCGCTTTCCAGCGTCCAGGCCCTGAGATCGGGCGAACTGTAGAAGGCGATGCGGTCGCCGCAAGCCAGGCTGGCGATCCAGCGCTGACGCTCGGGCAGCCAGCGCAGCTTGGGATCGCGGAAGTCTTGCCGGCCCGGGTTGGCGATCACCGGGTTGCCGGCGTGCTTGGTCCAGCTGCGGCCTTCATCCAGGCTGTAGGCCAGACTCTGGTGCTGGCGGTCGATGCGGCCCGCCTTCTCGGCGGCCCTGTCGTGGTGGGTGAACATCGCCACCAGTGGCGACGAGCCGGTCGGGCCGAAGCCCGCGCGGTTTTCATGATCGACCACGGCGCTTCCCGAGAAGATCATGCCCAGCGCATCGGGCCGCAGCGCGATGGGCTGCTGCTGCCAGCGCAGCAGGTCGGTGCTGGTGGCATGGCCCCAGTGCATCGGGCCCCAGACGCTGCTGTCGGGGTGGTATTGGAAGAACAGGTGGTACACGCCCCGGTGAAAAATCAGGCCATTCGGATCGTTCATCCAGTTCCCGGCGGGCGTGAAGTGGAAGGCGGGGCGGAACTGCGGCGTGTGGGCGGCAACGGCGGCGTGGGTCATGGGCCTGGGGCCGAGCAGCAGGCCCGGCAGAAGAAGAAAGCACCGGCGATGGCGGCTGATGCGCGGCATGCGCGACGCATCCCGCGTCAGGCCCGCGCCCCGCAGTAGCCTCGGATGAACGCCTCGTGCGTGGGCATGGCCTCGGCCGCCTGCACCATGGCCTGGCGCATGCGCGCGAGGATGGCGTCGCCGTCCACGTTGCGCAAGTCGATGATCGGGTCGTGCCGCACGGGCCAGTTCTGCTGGCCCACCTGCACCGCCAGCCAGCTGGCCGGGCCGAACAGCTCCATGCCCTCGGTCACCAGCCGGCCATAACGCTTGAAGTGGTCGATCTTGTACTGCAGCGTGTCGGGGATGCGCATTGCCGCGCAGTAGCGCCACAGCGGGCTGTCGTCGCGCGTGGTCAGCTTGTAGTGCAGGATGATGAAGTCGCGGATGCGCTCGAACTCGTTGATCGCGATGCGGTTGAATTCGGCGATCACCAGCGGGTCGAAATCGCGGTCAGGGAACAAGGCCAGCAACCGCGAAATGCCCGACTGCACCAGGTGCAGGCTGGTCGACTCCAGCGGCTCCATGAAACCGCTGGCCAGGCCCAGCGCCACCACGTTCTTGTTCCAGAACTGCTTTCGCCGCCCGGTGGTGAAGCGCAGCGGTCGCGGGTCGGCCAGCGCCTGGCCGTCCAGCCGCGCCAGCAGTTGGCTGGCGGCTTCGTCCTCGCTGAGGTACTGGCTGCAGAAGACATAGCCGTTGCCGGTGCGGTGCTGCAGCGGGATGCGCCATTGCCAGCCGGCTTCGCGCGCGGTGGAGCGGGTGTAGGGCGTGAGCGGGCCGGCCGGCGCGCAGGGCACGGCCATCGCGCGGTCGCAGGGCAGCCAGTGGGTCCAGTCCTCGTAGCCGGTATGCAGCGCCTCTTCGATCAGCAGGCCGCGAAAGCCCGAGCAATCGATGAACAGGTCACCGGCCACGGTGCGGCCGTCGGCCAGGCGCAGCAGGTCGACGAAGCCATCGTCCGCGCGCAGCAGCACCTCGGTGATCTTGCCCTCCAGGCGCTGCACGCCGCGTGCCTCGCTCACCTCGCGCAGGAAGCGCGCGTAGAGGCCGGCGTCGAAGTGGTAGGCGTAGTCGTAGGTCGACTGCACCGTGCGCGGGTCGCGCGAGGGCTTGTCGAAGCGGCCCCGGCTGGCGGCCACCCAGGCCAGCGAGTGCTCGTCCAGACCGGGCATGCCCGGTTGGTGGCGGCCGCGCAGCCAGTACTGGTGCTGCGGCGACAGGTCGAACTGGTGGCCATGCGGACCGAAGGGATGGAAGTAGCGGTGGCCCTGCCGGGCCCAGTCGACGAACTCGATGCCCAGCTTGAACGTGCCTTGCGTGCGCCGCAGGAACTCGGCTTCGTCCAGCCCCAGCATCTGGTTGAAGGTCTGGATCGGCGGGATGGTGGCCTCGCCCACGCCCACGGTGCCGATCTCGTCGGATTCGATCAGCGTGATCGTGCAGTCGCGGTGCACCGCGCGCGACAGCGCGGCCGCGGCCATCCAGCCGGCCGAGCCGCCGCCCACCACCACGATGTTGCGCAAGCTGCGGTTGGGGTCGGGCATGTCGGGCTCCTGGGTTGGCAGCGGGTACACCCACCCGCGGTGCCGATTCTTGCGTGCGCCGCCGGCCGTCGATGGCCGGCGCGACGCACCACGCAAAAGGGGGGCTTGCGCCCCCCGTCAACCAGATCAACCCGTTGCCGGGCCGATCGCAGTCACGCTCAGAACGCGTAACGCAGCGAGGCGCTGATCGTGCGGCCGGTCTCGACACCGGCGCCGAACAGCGTGGTGCTGCCGCCCACGAAGCCACCACCACTGCTGGGGTAGACCTTGTCGAGCAGGTTGTTGACGTTCAGTGTGCCGATCACACCACGGCCGAAGTCGTAGTTGACGAAGGCGCTGACGATGTAGTGGCCGTCGATCTTGCGCACGTTGTTGCCGTCCGCAAACACCTCGGACTGGCCGCGGATCGTGGCGCCGATCACCGCGTCGCCGATGGCGTAGCGCGGCGAGATCGTGTAGCGCCACTTCGGCACGCCGCCTTCGGTCTTGCCGACGGCGGCCGCGTTGAAGAGGCTGGAAGCCAGCGATTCGTCCGAGTACACCAGGTTGACGTTCAGACCCAGGTTGCCGATCGAGCCACCGGTTTCCAACTCGACGCCGTTGGCCTTGTAGCCCTTGACGTCCAGCTTGGGGCCGGCGTAGTTGGGCTTGCTGGGATCATCCTGACGGGTCTGGTCGTAGTCGAATTCCTCGGTGGTCGACTGGAAGACCGTGGCCGCCACGCTGTAGTTCAGCAGGTCGGTGTTGCCGCGGAACTTCAGCCCCACTTCCGACTGCTTCACCGGCGCCGCCGCGATCGTCTGGCCGTAATCGGTCAGCCGGCCGGTGGTGGTGTTGATGAAGTCGGTGAACAGCAGCCGGTCGGCCATCGCGCGGTAGCCCTTGCTGTGGCGCACGAACAGGCTCAGGTTGTTGCTCAGGCGGTAGTTCAGGCCCAGCGAGTAGCTGGTGTAGTTGATCTTGTAGTCGACCTTGCCGGGGTTGGCCATGTCGGAGACGAAGACATTGGTCTCCGCGCCGGCGATCGTGCCGTCGCCATTCACGTCCTGCCCGCCAGCCACCTGCTTCGGGCCGGCGTAGCTGCCTTTGGAGCGGAAGGACTCGCGGCGCACGCCGGCGTCCACGTCGAACGGACCTGAGGCGAGGTTCAGCGACAGGTAGGGCGCGTCGGTGGTGAACGTGGTGTCGAGCACACGGGCCACGCCCCACTGGTTGTTGTAGCCGGTCAGGCCAGCCGAGGTCAGCGCGGCGCCGCTGGGGTCGTACAGGTCGATCAGCGCACCGTTGCGGCCCACCTCCATCACGCGTTCGCTGATGGCCCAGCGCTGCGACACGTTCTGGCGCGAATGGAACCAGCCACCCTTGACGTCCAGCGTGCCGAAGCCGAGCTGCAGCTGCTTGGACAGCGACAGGTCGTTGACCAGGTTGCCCATGTCGGGCGACTGGGTGTTGATCGCCGCACCCTTGCTCACCAGGCCGGCGGCCAGGTTGGCATCGGTGACCACGGTGCCGGCCTTGGCGCCGTTGAAATACCGGGCCGTGTTGCCGCTGGTGCCCAGCAGGTTGGACAGCGTCTGCATGTCCCAGAACTGGGCCTGGAAGGCGCCCGAGTTGTCGGAGTAGCGGAACCGGTTGTCCACCGTGAAGCCGCCGGCCAGCTCGTTGTGGAACTCCAGGCCCAGCGACTTGGAATTGACGGTGATGCCGTCCAGCAGGCTGGAGGTGGTGACCGCGCCGGTGGCCGGGTTGACGCTCAGCATCGACGCGTTGAGCGTGGAGTACTGCGAATCACGCGTGCCGTCGTAGCCCGGTGCCTTGGCGAAGCCGGTGTAGGTGTCGCCGGAGAGCTGTGCCTTCAGGAAGGTCTGCGGCGTGGTGGGCGCGTTCTCGTCCAGCAGCTTGACGTAGGCGCGCACGTAGCCCTTGCCACCGTTGAACTCCTTGGTGACGTTGGCCTTGAGTTGGTAGCCTTTGAGGGTGTTGACCTGGGTGTCGCGCGAGCCTTCGCCGTTGCGGACATAACCTCCGACATGGAAGTACAGGTCCGGCGCCAGCTTCATGCCGAAGTCGCCGTCAACACGGGTCTCGTTGTAGTTCAGGCCATAGGTCAGGCCGATCGAGCCGCCTTTTTGCTTGCCGGTCTTGCTGATGTAGTTGATGACCGCGCCCGGGGCGTGCGAGGCGAACACCGAGGCCGAACCGCCACGCAGCGTCTGCAGGCTGTCGACGTTGTTGTCGAAGCGCGTCCAGTAGTCGTTGTTGCCGAAGTTCATGTCGCCGAACTGCACGGTCGGCAAGCCGTCTTCCTGCAGCTGCACGTACTTGGAGCCGCCCGATGCGATGGGCAGGCCGCGCACCGAGATGTTGGCGTTGCCGCCGGGGCCCGCGGTGGCTTCGGTGCGGATGCCGGGGATCAGCAGCAGCACTTCGGCCTCGGTGCGGGCGCCGAACTCCTTGATCTGGTCGGCGTCCACGTCGGTCACCGAGACCGAGCTGCGCAGCTTGGACTTCGGCGCGCTGGTGGCGGTGATCACCACGCGGTTCAGGTTGGCGGTGTCCTTCTTGTCATCGGCCGCCTGTGCCTCGGCGGTGGCAGTCTGCTGCGCGAATGCCGGACCGCACAGCATCACGGCGAAGGCCGACGACGCCAGCAGCGAGGCAATCTTGGTGAGCTGGGGGCCTTTGTGGCGTTGGGGTTGGTCGATGTTCATGTTGTCTCCTGGCAGGTCAGTGGCGGTGGGGGAATGGATGGGCATTGGCCCTCGGACCGTTGATGCGGAGGCACGTCGCTGCCGCATCAGTATTGCAAACGATTGTTGTGCTTTCTTCAACGACTTTGTTGCGAATATTTCCTAGGGTTTTCCAGAAACTTTCTGGCTGAGGCTCTGGGATTCAGCGGCGGGTTGGCCGAGTTCGGCGTCAAGAAGGCAAACGATTGGACCGGGTGTGGATGGCCTGGCGACCCGGGCCCGGCGGCACTGGACATCGACCCGCGAGCTGGGCCGGCTTCAAGCGGTCGATTCGGCTGCCGCGCCGGCCAGCGCCCACCGATCGTCGCCGGTCGGGCTGCGGCCGGTGATGGTGGCGGTCCGGCTGCTGAAGTCCACGTCCAGCTGCAACATGTGCTCGCCGGCCGCCCAGCACAGGGCCAGCTGGCTGTCGCTGTGCGACTCGACCGAGAACTGGCCCGAGAACGCGGCATGGCGGTTGCGCAGGCGGATCAGGCGCAGCAACTGCTGCACCACCGGCTTGCCCAGGTCGGCCTCTATTTCGGTGCGGCTGTAGTGGTGGCGGTTGATGTCGCGCCCCACGCCGCTGTGTTGCAGCAGGGCCATGTCGTTCTCGCCGGCCAGCAGGCCGACGTAGTACACCTGCGGGATGCCGGGCAGGAAGAACTGCACCGCGCGGGCAATCAGGTAGACGCCATCGTCGCGGCCCAGCGCGTCGTAGAAGGTGCAGTTCACCTGATACAGGTCGAGGTTGCTGGCCGCGGCGCCGGTGGCCTCGCGGCTTTGTCCGCCGCTGTTTTCGTGGATCATTTCCACCAGCCGGTCCAGTTCGGCCGGTGGCACCAGGCCGGGCCGTGCCGAGCGGTCGCTGGCATCGGCGCCGATGTCGATGATGCCGATGCCGTCGTGGGTGTCGAGCACCGTCAACGCATTGGCCGGGCGCTGCTGCGCCCACGATCGCAGGGGTCCGGCGGTGCCGAAGAACAGCGCGTGCAACACCAGCGGCGGCAGCGCGAAGTCGTACACCCAATCCACCCGCTGCGCGATCTCGACCTGCTTGCGGTAGTAGCTGTGCACCTCCACCAGCACCTCCAGCCCCAGGCCACGCGCGGCGGCGGCGAACCGGTCGATGAAGTCGAAGGTCTCGGGCATCATGAAACAGCTGTCGCCGGCCTTCTTGATGGCGTAGCCCACCGCATCGAGGCGGATCATGGTCACGCCCGATGCCGCCAAGGTGCGCAGGATGGCCATCAAGTAGGCCTGGCCCTGCGGGTGCGTCACATCGATGTCGACCTGCTTCGCAGTGAAGGTGGTCCACAGGATGCGCCGCTCGCCGTTGGCCAGCGTGACGAAGCTGAACGGTGCGCCCGGCCGCGGCCGGTAGATGGCAAGCAGGTCGCGCTCGGTGGCGCCCTGCGGGAAGACGGAATCCATCGTCAGGAACAGGCCGTCGTAGGCCGATGCGCGGCCCTTGGCGGCAAAGTCCTGGAACTGCGGCGAGTCCGACGACATGTGGTTGACGATGACGTCAGCCATCACGTCGACCTGCTGCGCCAGCGCGGCGATGTCGCCCCAGTCGCCCAACCGCTGATCGACGCGGGTGTGGTCGATCGGATCGAAGCCGGCGTCGGTGCCGTCGATGGGGTGGAAGAACGGCAGCAGGTGCACGCCGCCGAACACGCCGGCCAGCGGGCCGGCCAGCAGCGCCTGCAGGTTGGCGATGCCGCCGCCGCCGAAGCGGTCGACGTAGGTGATGAGTTGAACCTGATTCTTCATGTTGTGGTGTGTCGCGCCGGTGTGTCGCTCGGGTGGTCCGTTATTGAACGAACTGCTCGTTGCCCACGAGGCCGATCTTGGTGACGCCCAGGCGCTGAGCGCTGGCCATGACCATGGCGACGACCTTGTAGCTGACGAGCTTGTTGGGGCGCAGGTGCACCTCGGGCTGGTCGCTCAGGGCGGCGACCTGGGCCAGGCGGTTCTCGAGTTCGGCGCGGTCGGGCACGATCACGCCGTTCCAGCCGATGGTGCCGTCGAAGTCGACGTCGATGCGCACGATCTCGGGCGGCTTGGGCGGCGCGCTGCTGGGGCCCACGGGCATGTTCATCTTCACCGCGTGGGTCTGGATCGGGATGGTGATGATCAGCATGATGATGAGCACCAGC
>MESD01000194.1:7787-13886 GCA_001770815.1 Burkholderiales bacterium RIFCSPHIGHO2_12_FULL_69_20 | reverse complement strand
AACCCGCGCATGGCGCTGCAGGTGAAGAACCTGGCACGGCTGGACGACGCACAGAAGCAGGCCATCCGCGAGCGCGCGGCGGCCATCCGCAACGGCGAGGTGGCGTGACCGTGGGTGATCTGCTGCACCACCTGCCCACGGCCTGGGCCGACACCCTGCCCCCCACGCGCAGCGCCGCGCTAACCCGCATCGCACGCGTTCGGCCCGCCACCTACGCACGCACGCGCAACCGGCTCGACGGTGCGGTGACGGGCTTGTCTCCCTACCTGACGCACGGCCTGGTCACGCTGCCCGAGGTGCTGGCCGGCGTGCTGCAGCACGGGCCGCTGGCGGCGCAGCACAAGCTGGTGTTCGAACTGGGCTGGCGTGCGTTTTTCCGCCATGCCTGGGCACATCGGGGCGACGGCATCCTGCAGTCGCTGCACGCCGGCCCGCGCCCCGACGACACCTACCACCCGGTGCTGCCGGCCGACATCCGCCAGGCGCGCACCGGCGTGCCGGCCATCGACGAAGCGGTGCGCACGCTCTACGCCACCGGCACGCTGCACAACCACGCCCGAATGTGGCTGGCCAGCTACGTGGTGCATTTGCGCCATGTGCACTGGCGTGCGGGCGCCGACTGGCTGGTGTCGCACCTGCTCGACGGCGATCTGGCCAGCAACCACCTCAGCTGGCAGTGGGTGGCGGGCACCGGCAGCCACAAGCCCTATCTCTTCAACGCCGAGAACGTGGCGCGTTACGCACCCGCACACTGGCACAGCGCCGGCACGCTGATCGACCAGCCCTACGAGGTCTTGGAGCGCATCGCCCGCAGTGCAAGCACCCCAAAGGCGATGGCTGCAGGTAGCGCCGCCAACGCGTCCACCACGGCCGAGCCGCCACTGCTCACTGCGCCACCCGCCGACCTGGGGCTGAATGCGCCCGATGCCGCGGCCGCCCTGCGGCTGCGCGGTCGCGAGGTCTGGCTGGTGCACCCTTGGGCGCTGCGGCCGCCGCCGGCCGATCTGCTGAACCCACCCGATGGGGCCGTGGTCATCGGCGTGTTTCCGCATGAACACCACGCGGTCTGGCCCTGGCCCGAGGCCCGCTGGCGCTGGGTCGACGCCGCGATGGCCGCGGTGGCGCCCGAGCGCTGGTGCGTCGATGCCGACACCCTGGCCACCACGCTGGCCGGCGCGGCGCGGGTGCGCAGCGTCGACGACCCGCACCTCACCCAGTGGTTGCAGCGCGTGGCGCAGCTCGATGCCGCGCCGACCTTGTTCCCGTCCGTGGCGCGCCGCTGCGACAGCTTCTCGCAGTGGTGGACACGGGCCACACGCGACCTGAAAACCGCCGAGGCGCTGCTGTGAACCCGCGCCGGGCGCGCCGGGGCCGCGCTTGAACGACGCCGTCGTCTGGTTCAAGCGCGACCTGCGCCTGGCCGACCACGCGCCGTTGGCCGAAGCGGCGCATGGCGACGCGGCACTGGCGCTGTTCATCATCAAACCCGCCTGGCCGGGCAGTACCGAATGCCACCCGCGCCACGTGGCCTGGCTGCTGCAGTGCCTGGCACCGCTGCGCGACGCGCTGGCGGCACGCGGCCTGCCGCTGCTGGTGCGCACGGGCGAGGCGGTCGAGGTGCTGGCAGCGCTGCGGCGTGAGTTCAACTTTGCCCGCCTGTTCAGCCACGCAGAGACCGGCCCCGGCTGGAGCTACGAGCGCGACAAGGCGGTGGCGCGCTGGTGCCGTGCCCACGGCGTGGCCTGGACCGAGTGGCCGCAGACCGGCGTGGTGCGCAGCTTGACGGACCGGCGCGGCTGGGCGGCCCGTTGGCAGCAACGCATGGACGCGCCGTGCGTGCCGGTGCCGACAGGATTCAAAGCCGCACCGGGCTTTGCGCCGTCGTCGCTGCCCTCGGCCATGCCCACGCTGCGTGAACTGGAGGTGTCGCCCGCGCCCGACACGCCGCCGGCCAAGCAGGCGCTGGACCACGACCCGCAAGGGCTGTACCTGCGGCAATGGCTGCCGGAGCTGGGCACCGCCGCCTACCCGAAGCCCATCGTCGACGAACGCAGCGCGGTGGCCGCCGCCAAAGAAAGGCTCTACGGCCTGCGCCGCACGCACGAGGCCCACGCCGAGGCCGGCGCCATCCAGCACAAGCACGGCTCGCGCAAGAGCGGCCTGCCGCCGCCGGGCAGCCAGGGCGGCCGGGCGACGTCCGGCAACCTGTCTGATAACTCGTCTGGTAACTCGTCTGGCAAGCGTACTCGGCGCACCCCGCCGGCCGACGACGGGCAGGGCCAGTTGTTCTGACCGCGCCCGGGCGGGTCAGGCCCGCGCCGGGGGCACCAGTGCCAGCCGCAGCGCCGCCGCGCAGCAGGCCATCGCCGCCCACTGGGTGGGGCCCAGCGGCTCGCCGTGCAGCAGCGCGCCCACCACCATCGCCACCACCGGCACCAGGATCGCCGACAACCCCGCCACCGACGCCGGCAGCAGCCCGACGATGGCGAACCAGGCCGCGTTGCCGATGGCCATGGGCACCAGTGCGATGTAGGCGATCAGCGCGATGGTGAACCACGACGGCATCACCCAGGCGCCGGCGGGCGCCAGCCACCACGCGCCCACCGCGGTGGGCACCGCGGTGATCAGCAGCTGCCAGCCCGACAGCACCAGCGCATGCACGCCCACGTTGCCGCGCTTGAGGATCAGCGTGCCCACCGCCCAGCCGATGCCCGCCAGCAGCCCCAGCGCCACGCCCAGCGGCGCCTGCGCATAAACACCCAGACTGCGCCAGGCCAGCAGGCCCACCGCGGCGGCGCCCAGCGCCAGCGCCAGCAGCAGGCGCGGGCCCAGCTTCTCGCCCAGCACCGCCCAGCTGATCAGCGCGGCCCACAGCGGCATCGTGAAACCCAGCACCGCGGCCTGGCCCGAGGGGATCATGATCGCCGCGTAGGTGCTGGCGATGTTCCACAGCAGCAGGTAGCAGGCGGTGGCCAGGCCCACCGTCACCCAGTGCTTGCGCGGGATGTCGAGCGACAGGCCACGCGCACGAGCCACCGCCAGCAAGGTGATGCCGGCGATGAACACACCCACCGCGCGGAAGGTCCACACCGAGACCTCGCGCACCACCACCGGAAACAGCGACCAGTTGGTGCCCCACACCAGTGTGATGACCGCCAGCAGCCACAAGGCCCGGGGTGGGATGCGATCGTGTGAAGCCGGGGCGTTGCTGGCCATGGGGGGCGGCGCCGGGCCGCTGAGCGCCCGCAGGATGGAACAAGCGCCGAGTATCCCTGCCTCAGCCGCCGGCCCAGAGCACCGCCACCACATGGCAGGCGCTGCCGCCGATCACGAACAGGTGCCAGACGAAGTGCGCGTAGCGGATGCGGTTGTCGAGCATGAACACCACCGCGCCCAGCGTGTAGCTCAGGCCGCCGGCCACCAGCCAGGCCAGGCCGGCGCCCGGCAGGCGCTCGGCCAGCGGCGCCACCGCGATCAATGCCACCCAGCCCAGCGCCACGTACAAACCGGTCGACCACCCCGGGTGGCGCAGCCGGTTGAACAGCTTGCCGACGATGCCGAAGGTGGCCGCGCTCCAGACGATGCCGAACAGCGTCCAGCCCCAGGTGCCACGCAGCACACCCAGCAGGTAGGGCATGTAGCTGCCGGCGATGAACAGGTAGATCGCGGCATGGTCGAGCCGGTTGAACCAGTGCTTGGCACGGCCGCGCGGCAGTGCGTGGTACAGCGTCGAGACGCCGTAGAGCACGATCATCGTGGCCGCAAAGAGGCTGGCGGCCACCACCTCGGCCGCACCGCCGCGCTGCAGCGCCTGGCCCACCAGCAGCGGCAGGCTGGCCACCGCCAGCAGGCAACCGGCGCCGTGGCTGATGGCGTTGGCGATCTCCTCGCCCAGCGTCTGGGGCCGGTCGGTGCGGGCGTGCATCGGCGCGCGGGCGGGCGCCGGGCCCGTCGGGTTCAAGGCCGGCGCGGCCACAGCGGGCCGATGGCGTCGAGCGTGTTCTTCAGCACCAGGCCCAGCTCGGTGTCGCCTTCCATCACCAGGGCGCGCTCGAAGAACAGGCGGTCCGGGTCGTCCTCGCCGCGCAACAGGCGCAAGTAGCTGGACGCCGGCGCCACGATGCGCAGCGCCGGCTCGCCGCCATCGCGCGCCGGCACGAAGCCACGCGGCCCGAGTTGCAGCCGCACCCGCACCGCAAAGTCGCTGATGCGCAGCTCCACGCAGCGCAGCATCAGCGCCTGGCGGGCGTCGGCGGGCAGGCGCGGCAGCAGCACGCGGTCCAGCACCTGGGCCAGCACGA
Source organism: Burkholderiales bacterium RIFCSPHIGHO2_12_FULL_69_20 (assembly GCA_001770815.1). Lineage (GTDB taxonomy): Bacteria > Pseudomonadota > Gammaproteobacteria > Burkholderiales > Burkholderiaceae_C > Pseudaquabacterium. The sequence goes on along the minus strand of MESD01000194.1, from coordinate 9,585 downwards.
ACGACGGCGGCGCCACCGGCAGCCGGTCCACCAGCGCGCACACGCGCCGGTGCGTCGGCCCCAGCCAGGCCGGCAGGCCGACCGGCAACGGGTGGGACGAATGGGCGACGCTCATGGCGCGATCCTTGGTGGAAGGTTCGTCGGGGATGCCGTCGCCCGGCCCGACAGGGGGCTCATGCCGGTTCCCAGACCATGCCGGGCAGGCGGCGCGCATAACCGTTGCTGAACGGGCCCGGCACACCGCGCTCGGCCCAGGCGGCTGCGCGGCCGGCCGCAGGCGCGCCGGCATTCATCACCGCGTCGAAATCGGCCAGCACTTGCTCGAACCCCTGCGCGCAAGGCGACAGCCGCAGGCGCGACACCCCCGCGGCACGCAGCTGCGCCCCGTCGCCCAGCAGGTTCTGCACCGTGGCCGATTGCGTCTGCGTGCCGTTGAGCACCAGAAACGGCTGGCCCTCGGTGGACGACAGCAGCAGGCCGTCGGGATCGGCCAGGCAGCGAAAGCCACAATCGTCCTTGGCCACGCGGTGGTGCCGCGCGGTGAAGCAACGCGCCGAAAACGCCAGTGGCAGCCGCCCGAAGGCCCAGCATTCGGTCTGGATGGGATGGCCCTCGCGCGTGCACACCGGGGCCTGCGGCGGATTGATCAGGGCCAGCGCGTCCAGCGACAGCTCCACTGGCGCCACCCAGCGCTCTGCGCCCAGGTCGGCATGCTCCTGCAGCGCGGCGCGGCTGTAGATGTTGAGGTGCGGACCCAACACCAGCGGTACGCGTCCGGCTAGCAACTGCAGTGCCGAGGCATCACCCGCCTCGACGGCGAAATCATGCTGCTGCGCCTGCCGTTCGAGCAGGCGCAGATCGGCCTCGGTCTCGATCAGTGTCTGCGCCACCAGCACCACGTCCTTGCCGGCGGCGGTGAGCTCTCGGCCCAGTGCCAGCCAGTCGTCCAGCCGCAGTTCGCGACGGCGGGCACAGACCGCTTCACCCAGCACCACGCAGTCGGCGGGGCCGTCGGCCAGATCGGCATAGAAGTGCAACAGGCTGTCGCGTGACCAGTGGTAGAGCACTGGGCCCACGGTGAGGGCCAGGCGGGCATCGGGTTGGGGCATGGGGAGGGGCATCGTGATCGTCGTCAGCGGGGCAGCGCAAGGGGCATCGACCCCGCGCTCAGCGCCAGGGCCGGTTGTAGGCGCCCAGCGTGTGTTGCTGGCCTTCGGCATGGCGGGCCAGTTGCGCCGTCCAGTCGGGCTGCACGGCGTAGCGGCCGGGGGCCGCGCTGGCATGGTCGATGGCCGCGCGCCAGACGGCGGTGACCTGGCTCACATAGGCCGCGCTGCGCTGCCGGCCTTCGATCTTGATGGCCTTCACGCCCAGCGCCATCAGCTCGGGCAACAGCGCCAGCGTGTTCAGGCTGGTGGGTTCCTCGATGGCGTAGTCACGCTCGCCGGCCACGTCGAAGCGGCCCTTGCACAGCGTGGGATAGCCGCGCGGCTCGTCGGGGGCATAACAGTCGATCAGCACGCCGTTCAGGCGCGCCTGCACACCGTCGGCGCCATCGGTCCAGCGCACCGCCGATGGCGGCGAGCAGACGCCCGCGTTGTTGGGCGACTGGCCGGTGGCGTACGAGCTCAACGCGCAACGGCCCTCGACCATCACGCACAGGCTGCCGAAGCCGAAGACCTCGATGTCGACGTCGGTCTGGCGGATCAGCTGGCCGACCTGCTGCAGCGTCAGCACACGCGGCAGCACCGCGCGCTGGATGCCGTAACGCCGGCGGTAGAACTCGATGGCCGCATGG
>MESD01000194.1:0-7772 GCA_001770815.1 Burkholderiales bacterium RIFCSPHIGHO2_12_FULL_69_20 | reverse complement strand
TGCACCGACAGATGCAGCCGCAGGCCGGGATGGTGGTCGCGGCAATAGGCCATCACCGCGGTGTCGGCCACGATCAGCGCGTCGGCACCCAGCGCCACCGCCTTGTCCACCGCGCGGTGCCAGGGGCCCGGGTCACGCGCGTCGGCAAAGGTGTTCAGCGCCATCAGCACCTTGGCGCCGCGGGCATGCGCATGGACCACGCCGTCGCGCACCTGCGCGTCGTCGAAGTTCAGGCCGGCGAAGTTGCGCGCGTTGGTGGCGTCCTTCAGGCCGAGGTAGACCGCGTCGGCGCCGGCCTCCACCGCGGCCTGCAGTGCACGCAACGATCCGGCGGGGCACACCAGTTCGGGCGGATCGGGCAATTCAGGGGCTGGTGATGGGTTCGTCATGGGATCGGTGGGCGGGCGCAAAACTAGCGCAAAAGCGAGCGCCACTGTCGCGAGGCGCGACGCTCAGGGTTTTGTCCCAACGCAACAAAACCACGACCATCGGTGCGGCGCGGGTCGAACCCCGCCCAACCGACGGGCAGGGCCTGACCGGGGTCAAGAAGCGGCAGGTGCGCCACCGATGACGGCCGCCCGACGGCGCATCCACCGACGCCGTGGCAGCACGGCCCGACGCTCAGCGGCAGCTGCAGGCGCCGCAGCAAGAACTGCCGGCAACGGCTTCGTCACCAAACCCGAGCTGGGTGATGCGCACACGCCAGAGGGCCGGTCCGGCTTCGAGATAGTCCCAGCGGAACTTGCCCGGCCGCGTGCTTTCGAACTGCCGGTTCAGCGGCACCGGGTCATGGTCGTTGACGAGCACCAGCGCCGCGCCCAGCGGCAGGCTGTCGAAGGTGCTGAAGATCAGCGGGTGGCGCTGCGGCGGCGCCACGGTGCGCACATCGATCACGTGAAGGGGTTCATCAAGCTGGGTCATGGCGGTGCTTTGCAGCGGTTGTACAAAGCTGCCAGACTAGGGCCCCACCGCCCCGCTGTCCTTGAACCGGAACAAGCTTTTCAGGATCGGGCCGCCGGCTCAGGCAGCTGCAGGCAGATCGTCACCAGCGCCGTGGCGTCGGCCAGCGCCAGCAGGGCATGCGGCGTGCCGGCGGCCAGGTGCACCAGCTGGCCCGGCTGCAGCCGCTGCTGGCCGGCGGGTGTCGACAGCTCGATCTCGCCCTCGATGCACAGCAGCGTGATCTCGCCGCGCGTGGTGTGCTCGCGCAGCGATTTGCCGGCGGCCAGCACCAGGCGCGCCAGCTCCAGCTGCTGGCCCTTGATCAAGGCGGTGGTGCGGCTGCCGGGCAGCGCCGCACCCAGCGGTTGCAGATCGATGAGGGCACCGAAATCGGCGTGGGTCTGGGCCATGGTGGTTCTCCTGGAACAGGCGCCGATTCTGCGCCGCCGAGACGCGGCGCGTCGATCAAGGCGCGGCACCCTCGTGGGTTGGCGCTTCACCGGATTGCAGCGCACCGGCATGCGGGCAGCATCAGCAGCTTGCCCACTGCCCGCCCAGACCATGCCGCCCCTGCTGCGACCCACCGACCTGCATCCCTTCAACCGCATGGACGTGCCCACCCTGCTGGCGCAGCGTGCGGCCACCCGCCGTGACCATCCGTTCATCGTCTGGGAGCCGTTCGACGGCCCCGCCGAGACCTGGACCTACGGCCGCTTCCACGACGAGGTGGGCCGCATCGCCGCTGGCCTGGCGCGGCGCGGCGTGGTGGCCGGCGACCGCGTGCTGATCCACCTGGACAACTGCCCCGAGACCCTGCTGGCCTGGTACGCCTGCACCTGGCTGGGCGCGGTGGCCGTGACCACCAACGCACGTGCCGCCGACGACGAGCTGGCCTACTACGCCGAGCACTGCGGCGCGGTGGCGGCGATCACCCAGCCGAAGTTCGCCGCGCGTGTGGCGGCAAACTGCCAGGCGCTGAAATGGCAGGTGGTCACCGCCACCGACAACGGCACACCGCCGGCGCAGGCCGTCGAGCCGGGCCAGCGCTTCGAAACCCTGATGGCGTCCGAGCCCGCGCCGCGCCGCGCGGCCGACCCGCTGGCGCCCTGCAGCGTGCAGTACACCTCGGGCACCACCAGCCGGCCCAAGGCGGTGCTGTGGACGCATGCCAACGCGCTGTGGGGCGCCCGCATCAACGCCGTGCACGAAGACCTGCAGGCCAGCGACGTGCACCTGGTGCACCTGCCGCTGTTCCACACCAATGCGCAGGCCTACTCGGTGCTGGCCACGCTGTGGGCCGGCGGCACGGCGGTGGTGCTGCCACGCTTCTCGGCCAGCCGCTTCTGGCCGATCTCGCTCAAGCATGGCTGCACCTGGGTGTCGATGATCCCGTTCTGCATCAAGGCGCTGATGGCCCACGAGGTGCCGCCGCATCACTACCGGCTGTGGGGCGCGGCGGCCAACGACCTGCCCAGCGACCCGCATTTCCGCGTCAAGACGATGGGCTGGTGGGGCATGACCGAGACCATCACCCACGGCATCGTCAGCTGCCGGCACCTGCCCAGCCCGCCGCTGGCCATCGGCCGGCCGGCGCCCGAATACGGCATCGCCATCGTCGACGACGACGAGGTGCCGGTGGGCCAGGCGCGCGCCGTCGAGCCCGGCGGCTCGGGCCAGCTGCTGGTGCGCGGCATCCGCGGCCTGAGCCTGTTTGCCGAGTACCTGGGCAATGCCGCGGCCACCGCCGCCAGCTACACCGCCGATGGGTGGTTTCGCACCGGGGACCGTGTCGACCTGCTCGAGGACGGCTCGATCCGCTTCGGCGACCGCACCAAGGACATGCTGAAGGTGGGCGGCGAGAACGTGGCCGCCAGCGAGATCGAGCGCGTGGTGGCCGCCGTGCCCGGCGTGCACGAATGCGCCGTGGTGGCACGCAAGCACCGCATGCTCGACGAGGTGCCGGTGGTCTTCGTGCTGCCGGCGGCCAACGCCGCGCCCGATCTGCCCGAGCGCGTGCGTGCCGCCTGCGTGGCCCAGCTGGCCGACTTCAAGCGCCCGCACGAGGTGCGGCTGGTCAGCGAGCTGCCCCGCAGCACGCTGGAGAAGATCGCCAAGGCGCAACTGCGTGCCGCGCTGGCGGCCGAGGGCGAGGCGGGCTGACGGCGCCGCCCCGGCGCTCAGCCCGCCGGGGCGGCCGGTGGCGGGCTCAACCGGGTGTCGACCACCAGCCGCAGCTGGTGCAGCAACTGCCAGCGGCCGGCCGCTGCCTCGGGCGAGAACACCAGGTTCCAGCTGCACTTGCTGACCGCGCTGGGCAGCACCACCACACCATGCTCGGCCAGCAGGCTGGCACCAAAGCGCTGCTGGCCCGCGCTGGGCGCGCCGCCGTGCAGCCAGGCGGGGTTGGGCAGTTCATCGGGCAGCACCACCCGCACGCCGGCATCGGTGGCCGAGCGTGGCAGCAGGCGCAAGCAGCTGAGCACATGAGGCCGGGTGTCGAGCACCTCGAAGCCGCGGTGCACCGCCGCCTCGACCAGGCAGGTGGCGGGGTCGAGGCTGCAATACACCGCGCGCTGGCCCTTCGGATTCCAGCGGCCGCCAAAACGCTCGGCGCCGATGCCGCTGTCCCAGCTGGCGGCGTAGGGCTCGGCGTCGATGCGCCAGGCCAGCAAGGGGGCGCCGGCCGCCGCCGGGCCCAGCAGCGCGGCCGGCAACGTCGCCATCACCGGCGGCATCACCGGTGCAATCAGTTGTAGACCCCGTGCTCGAGCCGGCCGAGAAATTCGGTCACCAGCTCGGCGCCCTGCAGCGTGCGCAGCAGATCGATCGGGCGGGCGCCGTCCAGGCCCATGGCCGGGCGGGCCATCCAGCGCTCGGCCGCGTCACGGCCGCCGAACACCGCGCTGGCCTGCGCCAGGGTCTCGGCGAAGAGCCAGGTCTTGCTGGCCAGATCGGCCGGCATCGGCTTGTCGGGCTGCTCTTTCTGGCGGCGCAGCGTGCGCCCGCTGATGCCCAGTGCATCGGCGATCTGGTCGGCGCTGAGCGCGCTGAGGTGGTCGACGATGTGCACCAGCACCGCATACGGCAGGCCCTTGACCAGCGCGCCGTGGATCTCGGCGCGGCTTTGCGGCAGCTGCTTGAACAGCCGGCGCCCGCCCATGAACTCGATCGCGCCGGCGCTGACGGCCGGGGGCGCCCCGCCGGCAGCGGCGGCCCAGCGGACGGCCGGCTCTTGCGCCAACAGCACCGGGGCGGCTGCACCGGCACGCGGGCGGGCGGCTGCCGGTTCGGCGAGCTTGGTGGGATGAGCATGTGTCATTTGGCCAATTGTCATGAAAATCTGGCCAGCTGTCAATCAACGACCGGCCCGCGCTGACATCCGCCGCGACTTGTCGTCAGCGCAGGCGCTGCACCGCCAGCGCGGCCGGGTCCACCCCTTCGGCGCCCAGCGCGGCCGGCAGCGGATGGCCGCACAGCAGCGATGCCGCCAGCGCCGAGGCACCCGCCGCACTCTGGATGCCATAACCGCCCTGCCCCACCAGCCAGAAGAAGCCCGGGCAGGCATCGTCGAAGCCGACCACCAGCTCGCCATCGGCCACGAACGAGCGCAGGCCGGCCCAGGTGGCCGTGGGGCGCGGGATGCGCAGGTCGGTCATCGCCTCGATGCGGTGGATGCCCAGCGCGATGTCCAGCGCCTCGGGCTGCACGTCGTGCGGCACGCTGTCGTCGGCATTGGCCGGCGAGCCCAGCAGCTGGCCGGCATCGGGCTTGAAGTACCAGCCCTCGTCGACGCCCACCACCGCCGGCCAGCCGGCCGTGGCCACGCCCTCGGGCGCGCGGAAGGTGAAGGCGCTGCGCCGCCGCGGCACCAGGCCCACCGGCGCGGCGCCGAACAAGGCCGCCACCTGGTCGCCCCAGGCGCCGGTGGCGTTCACCACCGTGGCGGCCCGAACACTGCTGCCGTCGTCCAGCTGCAGCAACCAGCGCGACGCCGCGGCATCGCACTGGGCGGCAATCACCCGCGCAGCGGTGCGCAGCGCGCTGCCGCCGGCACGGCCGTCGCGCTGGAAGCCGCGCAGAAAACCCTGGTGCAGCGCATGCACGTCGATGTCGGTGGACTCCGGATCCCACAGCGCGGCCAGCACCTGGTCGGGCCGCAGGCAGGGGGCGCGTGCCAGCGTGGCGGCCGCATCGATGCGCTGCAGGCCGGCACAGGCGGGCGCCAGCTCGGCCTGCAGCGCGTCCAGCGCTTCGGCCTGGCCGGGCGCGGCCACGTACAGCACGCCGCGTGGCACCAGCAGCGGCACCTCGGCAAAGCCGGCAGGTGGCGATTGATAGAACGACCGGCTGGCGCGGGTGAGCGCGCGCACGGCCGGCGGGCCGTAGCTGGGCATGTACATCGCCGCCGAGCGGCCGGTGGAGTGCATGCCGGGCTGGGCCTCGGCTTCGAGCAGCAGCACACGTTGCGCCGCGCCGGCTTGCACCAGCCGCCAAGCCAGCGAGGCCCCGGCGATGCCGGCACCGAGGATCAAGATATCGGCGTCCAGGCCGGCGTTGGGGGGTGCAATGGTCATGGCGGCATTTTGAGCACGGACCGGGCGCGGCGACGCGATGCCGGCATGATGCGCGGCGTTGCCACCTTCACCCACCGGAGACCCGCCCCATGCCCGACATCACCCTGATCGAAGCCGATGGCACCGAACACGGCTTCGAGGCGCCCGACGGCGTCAGCGTGATGCAGGCGGCCACCGGCTTCGGCGTGCCCGGCATCCTGGCCGATTGCGGCGGGCAGGCCAGCTGCGGCACCTGCCACGTCTTCGTCGATCCGGCCTGGGCCGATCGGCTGCCGCCACCCGAGCCGCATGAGCGCCTGGTGCTGGAGACCACCGCCGTGCCGGCCACGCCCACCAGCCGCCTGAGCTGCCAGATCCGCCTGAGCCCTGCGCTGCAAGGGCTGGTGTTGCGCCTGCCCGACCGGCAGGTCTGACAGCGCGACCGCCCGCGCGAGAATCCCATCATGAACACCGACATCGTCATCATCGGCGGTGGCCACGCGGCCGCCCAGTTGTGTGCCAGCCTGGTCGAGGCCGGCCTGGGCAGGCAGGTGCACCTGGTGTGCGCCGAAGACCCGCTGCCTTACCAGCGCCCGCCGCTGTCCAAGGCGTTCCTGAAGAACCCAGCCGAAGGGTTGCAGGCGCACCGCGCGGATGCCTGGTATGACACCGCCGGCATCACGGTGCACCGCGCCGATGCGGCCGTGGCGATCGATCGTGCGGCGCGCCACGTCACGCTGCAATCGGGCGCAGTGCTGGCTTACGGCCAGCTGGTGCTGGCCACCGGCACCCGAGCGCGGCGCCTGCCGCAGCTGCCCGACAAACTTGCCAACGTGGCCGTGCTGCGCAACGCCGCGGATGCACTGCACCTGCGCCCGCGGCTGGCCGAGGCCAAGTCGCTGACGGTGCTGGGTGGCGGCTTCATCGGGCTGGAGGTGGCGGCCACCGCGCGCGCGCTGGGCGCCGCGGTGCAGGTGCTGGAGGTGGCGCCGCGGCTGCTGGGCCGATCGGTGTCGGCCGAGTTGGCCGCGCACGTGCTGGCCACGCACCGGGCCGCCGGCATCGAGGTGGTGCTGGGCGCCCAGTTGAGCGACTTCGAACACGACGGCCAACGCCTGCTGGCGCTGACGGTGAACGGCCAACGCCAGGCGGTCGACCTGATGCTGCTGGGCATCGGCGCCGAGCCCGAGGTCGGCCTGGCGCAGGCTTGCGGGCTGACCTGCGGTCAAGGCGTCATGAGCGGCGTGGTGGTGGATGCCGCGATGCGCAGCAGCGACCCGTCCATCCTGGCCATCGGCGACGTGACGCAGTTCCCGGTGTCGCCGTTGTGGGCGCCCGAAGGCACGCAGATGCGGCTCGAATCGGTGCAGAACGCCAACGACCAGGCCCGCACCGCGGCGCTGACGCTGCAGGGCCAGCACCCGGTCTATGCCGCCCTGCCCTGGTTCTGGTCCGAACAAGGCGCGATGCGCCTGCAGATGGCCGGGCTGATGCCCGCGCCCGACAGCGCTGGCGCCATCGCTGCCACCACCCGCCACCGCCGCTCGGGTGCCACCGAAGCCAGCTTCTCGATCCTGCATTACGTGGGCGAGCGGCTGCTGTGCGTGGAATCGGTCAACGCACCGATGGACCACGTGATGTCGCGCAAGCTGATGGAAGCCGGCAGGCATCCATCACCGGCGCTGGCCTGCGATCCGGCGGTGGCGCTGAAGTCGCTGCTGTAAGCGCCGGCGCAGCGACCGCGGCGGTTCAGGCTTCGGCCGACATCACCTTGGCGCGCAGGCGCCGCATGCCGCGCAGCCAGCGCTCATAGTCCTGCGCCTTGCGCTGCCAGAAGGTCAGCACCTCGTCGTGCGGCAGGATCAGGAAGCGCTCTTCGCGCAGGCCTTGCAGCGCGCACTGCGCCACCACTTCGGCCGTCAGCGCCCCGTCGCCCAGGAAGCTGGGCCGGCCGGTGTCGCCGCCCGCGCTTTGCAGCATCGGCGTCAACACGCCTTGCGGGCACAGGCAGCTCACGCGGATGCCGGCGTCGCCGTGCGCAATGCTCAGCCACTCGCCGAAGCCCAGCGCCGCATGCTTGGTCACCGAATACGGCGCCGCGTTCACCTGGCTCAGCAGCCCTGCGGCCGACACCGTTTGCAGCAGCCAGCCCTGGCCACGCACCAGCATCTGCGGCAGCACCGCGTTGGCCGCGTGCACATGGGCCATCACGTTGACGTCCCAGTGGCGCTGCCAGTTGGCGCTGCTGGCATCGGCATCGACGCGGCTGATGATGCC
>MESD01000193.1:90275-91380 GCA_001770815.1 Burkholderiales bacterium RIFCSPHIGHO2_12_FULL_69_20 | reverse complement strand
GCCCTTCACTGAACCACAGCACCCCGCTGGCCATCGCCACGCACACACCCCACTGGGCCGCCGAGAGCGGAACGGTGCCGAAGGCGAGGTTGAGGAAGGGCAGGTGCACGACGGCCGCTTGCAGCGCTGCCGACAGCGCCACCGCGGCCCACAGCCAGCGGTTCGAGAACGCTGCGCTGAACGCCGATGCGGTGGCCGAGCGTGCGTTGAAGCAGTTGAACAACTGCGTCAGCACCAGCACCGTGAAGGCGGCGGTGCGTGCCAGTTCCAGGCTGTGCGGGCCGGTGCCCAGCCAGCGGTCGACCGGCTCGATCAGCCCGCCGGGCAGGAACCCGTCCAGCGTCAGCAGGGTCAGCGCCGCCATCACCACGCCGGCCTCCAACACACCCAGACTCATCCGGGCATCGATGATGCGCTGGCTGCGCTTGCGGGGCTGGCGTGCCATCACGTCGTCAGCGATCGGATCGACGCCCATGGCCAGCGCCGGCCCGGTGTCGGTGATCAGGTTGATCCACAGGATCTGCGTGGCCAGCAGCGGCAGCACCACCGCGCCACCCGATCCGGTGGCCGTGGCCTGCAGGCCGATGACACCCGCCCCCACCACCCCGACAAACACCGTCAGCACCTCGGCCAGGTTCGACGACAGCAGGTAGCGCAGGAACTTGCGGATGTTGTCGAGCACGCCACGCCCTTCGCGCACCGCCAGCACGATGGTGGCGAAGTGATCGTCGGCCAGGATCATGCGGGCCGCTTCCTTGGTCACCTCGGTGCCAGCCACGCCCATCGCCACGCCGATGTCGGCGGCCTTCAGCGCCGGCGCGTCGTTGACGCCGTCGCCCGTCATGGCCACCACGTTGCCGCTGCCTTGCAGCGCGCGCACGATGCGCAGCTTGTGCCGGGGCGCCACGCGGGCAAACACCGAGGTGTTCTGCGCCGCGGCGGCAAAGGCGGCGTCATTGTCCAGTTGATCGAGCTCGATCCCGGTGAGCACCGGCGCACCCTGCTCGACGATGCCGAGATCGGCCGCAATGCGCACCGCCGTGCGTGGGTGGTCGCCGGTGATCATGATCACGCGGATGCCGGCCTGGCGGGCCTGGGCAATGGC
>MESD01000193.1:18742-90261 GCA_001770815.1 Burkholderiales bacterium RIFCSPHIGHO2_12_FULL_69_20 | reverse complement strand
CGGTCATCGCTGCCACGTCGGCCAGCACCTGGGCGTGCAGGGCGGCGGCCAGCACCACCGTGGCCTCGCCCCTTCGGGCGTGGGTGCAGTGCGCCAGCAGCACGTCGGGTGCGCCTTTGACGAAGAGCAGGTGCGCGTCGCCGTCGGCATGGTCGGCCACCAGCACCGACATCATTTTGCGCTGCGAGGTGAAGGGGATCTCGCCGAGGCGCTCGAAGCGGTCCCTCGCATCGGCCGCGGACGCGCCTTCAGGCCCCTTTGCCAGCTTGCGTTCGGCCACCAGGAACGCAGCTTCGGTCGGATCGCCCTGGATGGCCCAGCGGCCGGTGTCGTCCTGCTGCAGCTGGGCATTGCCGGCCAGGCTGCCGCCCTGCAGCACGGCCTGCAGTTCGGCGCGCAGGGGCCCCTCGGGCAGGTCGGCGCCGGCCTGTTCGGCACGCCCCTCGGGGGCGTAGCCCACGCCGGTGATGTCGCTGCGGCCCGAGGCGGTCATCACCCGCTGCACGGTCATCTCGCCGCGCGTCAAGGTGCCGGTCTTGTCCGACGCGATGACCGACGCCGAGCCGAGGGTCTCGACCGAGGCCAGCTGCTTGACGATGGCGTGGTGGCGCGCCATGCGGCGCACGCCCATCGCCAGCACGACGGACAGGATCGCCGGCAAGCCCTCGGGCACGGCGGCCACGGCCAGCGACACGCCCAGCAGCAGCACCGTGATCACATCGGCCACGCCTTCGATGTCCGAGATCAGCAGGATCGTGGCCACCACGACGGCGGCGATGACCAACGCCGCGATGCCCAGCACCTTGCCCAGGTGCGCGATCTCCCCCTGCAGTGGCGTCGGCGCATCCGGCGTGGTGTCCAGCAGCGTGGCGATGCCGCCCATCTCGGTCTGCATGCCGGTGGCGGTGACGATGGCGTGCCCGGTGCCCTGCGCCACCGCCGTGCCCTTGAACACCATGTTCAACCGGTCGCCCAGTGCCGCTGGCCCGGGCAGCGGTGCCGCGTCCTTCAACACCGCCTCGCTCTCGCCCGTCAAGGGCGCCTCCAGCAGTTTCAGCGCAGCGGCCTGCGACAGGCGCGCATCGGCGCCCACGGCGTCGCCCTCGGCCAGCACCAGCACATCGCCCTTGACGAGTTCGGCGCTGGGCACCCGGGCCACGGCGCCGTCGCGCAGCACGGCCGATGTGGCGGTGGTCATCTTCGCCAGCGCCGCCACCGCCTGGGCCGCCTTGGCTTCCTGCAGCCAGCCCAGCACCGCATTCAGCAGCACCACGCCGGCGATGACGATGGCATCCAGCGGCCAGCCCGCCGCACCGGACCGGCCCCGGCCGTCGAACCACCAGGCGGCCAGCGCCACGGCCGCCGCGGCGCCCAGCAGGTAGACCAGCGGATCCTGCAACTGCGCCAGCGCCCGGCGCCACGCCGGCACCGGCGGCACCGCGCGCAATTCGTTGGGGCCGTCAGCACGCAGGCGGTTGGCCACTTGCTCGGCACCGAGGCCCTGTTCCAGGTCGGTGCCCAGCGCCCGGACCAGCGCGGCGATGTCGGCCAGCGATGGGTCGACGGTTGGCGCATTGCGCCGTTCATCGACGGTTGTATCCGTGCTCATCGGCTGCCGCGGTTGCGGGCGGACGCCTGCCGGTCCGGCGTCGGGCGATGCAGGTTGTTCTGGCATTCAGTGGTCGCAAACGCAGGGCGTCAAAGTGGAGACCGGTCCGTGCGCGCGCCGCGGCGCCGGGGTGCGGTGTGGGCTTGTCCGGGGTGGGCCGGCGCACGATGCGCCTGCGCCGGCGCTGCGTCTGTGCGCTGAAGCACCGGGCAGGCCATCACGCCGATGGCCGCGCCCCCGCGCGTTGGGTGCCTCGGTGCCTTGGTGCGGTAACGAACCGTGCGTCTTGGGTCCGGCGCGCACACTCGGCCCGTGGCCCGGTCGGCGCCAGCCCGGGGTTGGGCGCCAGTCACACGGGCCGAAGTGAGGTTGCTTGAAGGCACTGCTGCTGAAGTACTGGGATCGCCTGCGATCCAGTTTCTGGTTCGTGCCGGCGACCATGGCCTGCCTGGCCGTGGCACTGGCGGCGGCTGCCGTCGCACTTGACGAGGCGGTCGCCGGCGACTGGCTGCGGCGCCTGGGCTGGAGCTACTCGGGCGGTGCCGAGGGCGCCAGCCTGCTGCTGGGCACCGTGGCCGGCTCGATGATCGCGATCGCCGGAACCGTGTTCTCGATGACGCTGGTGGCGATGTCGCTGGCCTCGTCCCAGCTGGGGCCCCGCCTGTTGCGCAACTTCATGCGTGACACCGCCAACCAGGTGGTGCTGGGCACCTTCGTGGCCACCTTCGTCTACTGCCTGCTGGTGCTGCGCACCATCCGGCGTGCCGACGAGGTGGCCTTCGTGCCCCATCTGTCGGTCAGCATCGGTGTGCTGCTGGCCATGGTCAGCATCGGCGTGCTGATCTACTTCATCCACCATGTCTCGGTGTCGATCCAGGCCGATGTGGTGGTGGCGCGGGTCGGCAAGGAGCTGGAGCACGGCATCGGCAGGCTGTTTCCCGGCCAGCTGGGCCAGCCCGGGCGCGATGCCGCAAAGCTGGCAGGCCACGCCGGTTTGCCAGCGGCGTTCGAGCGCGAGGCCCGGCCCGTGGGTGCCCTCGAGGACGGTTATCTGCAGTTGATCGATGCCGATGCCCTGATGACCCTGGCCAGCCAGGAAGACCTGCTGCTGCGGCTGGAGCGCCGGCCTGGGCACTACCTCGTGCAGGGCCAGGCGATGGTGATGGTCTGGCCCGGCGATCGGGTCACCGACGCGCTGGTGGGCCGGCTGAACGACGCCTTCGTGCTGGGCATGCAGCGCACCGCCACCCAGGACATCGAGTTCTCGTTCCACCAGTTGGTCGAGATCGCGGTGCGGGCGCTGTCGCCGGGCGTCAACGACCCGTTCACGGCGATCGCCTGCGTCGATCGACTGGCCTCGGCCCTGTGCCGGCTGGCGCGCTGCGACATGCCATCCCCGTTGCGGTTCGACAGCCAGGGGCGGTTGCGGCTGGTGGCGCCGGGGTCCACGTTCGTGGGGGTCGTCGACATGGCCTTCAACCAGATCCGGCAATGCGCGCGGTCGAATCCGGCCGTGGCGATCCGCATGCTCGACGCCATCACCCAGATCGCCGGCCAGGTGCAAGGCGCGCAAGACACGGCCTGCCTGCAGCGCCACGCCGACATGATCGTCAGGGGCGCGCGCGAGGCGGTGCCAGAGGCGCAAGACCGTCTCGCCGTCGAAGCGCGCCACCTGGCGGCGACCCGGGCGCTGCGCGCTTCACGGCGCAGCTGACGACGGCACAGGCCGGCGGCCGCGCATGGTCGAACGGTCGACCGCCTGTGTGCCGTCGTACAGACGAGCGTGCGCGTGTTGGCCAGACTGGTCGGGCGGTGCTGATCGCGCCGCGCCACAGAACCGCATGGCCGCCGCCCAGCGCGCCGTGCAAGACGCGGCCCGCAAGCTGCCCGATGCGCCAGGCGTGCGGCTGACCGATGCCCAACGACCGAGCAACGCCGATCGTGAGCGGGTCATCGCTGCTGCCGGCCAGGCACATGCAACGTTTGGCGTTGTGTCGGCGTCGAACCCGCTTGCAGATGCCGCCGGACCCGAAACACCACCGAAGGAAGCCACATGAAGTCCCCGCATACCCCCGACGCGCTCACCCCCGCCCGCTTCGCCGACATCGGATCGTTCCAGGGGCAGCCGTGCCTGTCGCTCTACCAGCCAACCCATCGGCGCCACCCCGACAACCAGCAGGACCCGATCCGGTTCCGCCATCTGGTGAAGGCTCTGGAGACATCGCTGCGACGCCAGCATGCCAACGAGGCCGTCAAGGCCTTGATCGAACCCTTCGAGGCCCTCGCGCAGGACCAGGACTTCTGGAACCACACGCTGGACGGCCTGGCCGTGCTGGGTGCACCGGGCCTGTTCCGCGTGTTCCGGCTGCAGCGGCCGACCACCGCCTGGGCCGAGCTGGCCCTGGTGGCCGACAGTTTCCACACCAAGCCGCTGCGCCAGTGGCTGCAGTCGACCGGGCGCTACCAGGTGCTGGCGCTGAGCCGCGACAAGGTGCAGTTGTTCGAAGGCGATCGCCACGCGCTCGATGACGTGGCGCTGGCCGCGGGCGTGCCGCAGACGCTGACCGCGGCGCTGGGCGACGAGCGCACCCAGCCGCACAGCACGGTGTCGTCGCATGGTGGCATCGGCAACGGACACAGCCCCATGCACCATGGCCAGGGTGGCAGGAAGGACGAGATCGACGGCGATGCCGAGCGCTTCTTCCGTGCGGTGGACCGCGCCGTGCTGGAACACCACTCGCGCCCGTCGGGCCTGCCCCTGATGCTGGCGGCCCTGCCCGAGCACCACCACCTGTTTCGTGAGGTCAGCCACAACCCCTTCCTGATGGCCGATGGCCTGATGGTCGACCCCCAGGGCCTGTCGCCCGACACCTTGCGCCAGCGTGCCTGGGAGGTGGCGGCGCCGCAGCAGCAAGCGCAGCAGGCCGCATGGTGCGATGCCTACGCAGGCGCCGCGGCCACGGGGCTGGGCAGCGATGACGTGGCGCAGGTCGCCCATGCCGCGGTGGCCGGCCGCGTGGCCACGCTGTTGATCGAGGCCGATCGCCAGGTGGCCGGCCGCATCGACGGCGCGACCGGGCGCATCGATCCTGCCGATCTCGACAGCCCGCGCGTGGACGACGTGCTCGACGATCTGGGCGCGCTGGTTGAAAGCAAGGGCGGCGAAGTGCATGTGCTGCCGGCCGAGCGCATGCCTGGCCGCACCGGCGTGGCGGCGAGCTTTCGTCACTGATGCCGCGCACATCCCGCACCTCGAAGGAGAACCCCATGAAGATCCAACTCAACACCGACGCCCACATCGACGGCACCGAGGCGCTGGCCGCGCAGGTCAGCGCCACGGTCGCACTGGCGCTGGAGCGCTTCAGCGAACACGTCACGCGGGTGGAAGTCCACCTCAGCGACGACAACGCCGACAAGCGCGGCCAGCAAGACCAGCGCTGCATGCTGGAGGCCCGCCTCGAAGGCCGGCAGCCGGTGGCGGTGACGGACCATGCCGCCACGCCCGAGCAGGCGGTGCAGGGCGCTGCGCAGAAGCTGGCGCGTCTGCTGGACAGCACGTTCGGACGGCTGCATGAGCACCGCGAGAAGGCGTCCGTCCTGCCCCTGACGGCAACGCCGGGGACCGACCCCGCGCCGGGCGTCCTGGCTGCCAACGGCCCGTGAACACCGCCAACCTGCCCGCCGCATGGTGGGGTCTCGTCAGGCAGGTGGCGACCGCGTGGCTGGACGACTACGTGCCGAGCATGGGCGCGGCGCTGGCTTACTACACGATGTTCTCGCTGGCGCCGCTGCTGCTGATCGTGGTGTCGGTGGCCGGGCTGGTGTTCGGTGACGACGCCGCGCGCGGCGAGATCCAGGCCCAGTTGCAGGGCCTGATGGGGGAAAGCGGCGCTGGCGCCGTGCAGAGCCTGCTGGCCAGCGTGCGCGAGCCCGCCGAGGGCCTGACCGCCACCGCCGTGGGCCTGGTGCTGCTGTTCATCGGCGCGACCACGGTATTTGCCGAACTGCAGGATGCGCTCGACCGGATCTGGCGGGTGCCGGGGCGGTTGCGCAAGAGCGGGTGGCTGACGCTGGTTCGCGCCCGCCTGATGGCGTTCGGCATGATCCTGGCGGTGGGCTTTCTGCTGATCGTGTCGCTGGTCACCAGTGCCATGCTGGCGGCCGTGGGCCGGCGTCTGGATCCGGTCTTCGGTGGCTGGCAGGCCGTGGTGGAGGCGGGCAATACCATCGGTGGTTTCCTGCTGGTGGCGTTCATGTTCGGCCTGATCTACAAGGTCATGCCGCGCCAGCGCATCCTGGCCACCGATGTCTGGCTCGGCGCCGTGCTCGCCGCCTTGCTCTTCACGGTGGGCAAGTACGCCATCGGTGCCTACATCGGCCGCAGCGGCATTGCCTCGGGCTTTGGCGCCGCCGGATCGCTGGTGGTGGTGCTGCTGTGGGTGTATTTTTCAGCGCAGATCCTGCTGGTGGGCGCAGAGTTCACCTGTGTTTATGCCCGCACATTCGGATCAAGACAACCGACCTCGTCCGACCAACCCAAGGATTCACCATGAACCTCCGTGCCTTCTCGCTGACCCTGGTCCTCGCCTTCGTCGTGTTGGCCGCGTTTGCAACGCTGAACTGGGTGGCGATCGCCGTGCCCAGCACCCTCAACCTCGGGTTCATCGACGTCAGCGCCCCGCTGGGCATGGTCATGCTGATCTTCACCGCGGCCATCAGCGGCCTGTTCATCATCTACATCCTGCTGCTGCAGGCCGGCGTGATTCTCGAAGCGCGGCGCTTGACCAAGGAAGTGAAGGCGCAGCGTGAACTGGCGGACACGGCCGAGGCCTCGCGCTTCACCGAGCTGCGCACCTTGCTGGAAAGCGAAATGCGCAAGATCGAGGCGCAGGCTGCCGCATCCAACCGCGAGTTCGGCGCCCGGATCGAACAGTCGGAACGCGGCATGCAGGGCCGGCTGACGGAATCGACGACCACGCTGTCGGCCTATCTCGGCGAGATCGAGGACAAGCTCGATCGCGCATTGGCTCAGGCGCCCGCCGTGGGCGGGGTGCCGCCCGCGCTGCGCTGATCTGCCTCGATGATGACCTTGAGCGCCTTCGTATCGGCAGCCGTGCTGAAGGTCTCGTAGGCCTGCAGGATCTCGGCGAGCTTGAAGCGGTGCGTGATCAGCTGCTTGGCGTCGATGCGCCCGACCTGCAAGGTCTTGAGCAACATCGGAATCGAGACCGTGTCGACCAGGCGCGTGGTGATCGTCACGTTGTGCGACCACAGCCGCTCCAGGTGCAGATCGACCTTGACGCCGTGCACGCCCACGTTGGCGATGGTGCCGCCCGCGGCGACGATGTCCTGGCACAACTCGAAGGTGGCCGGGATGCCCACCGCTTCGATGGCGGTGTCCACGCCGCGGCCGCCGGTCAGTTTCATCACCTGTTCGGCGGCGCCGCCATCGGTGCTGTTGACGGTGGCCGTGGCGCCAAAGCGCAGGCTGACGGCCAGGCGGTTGTCGTCGAGGTCGATCACGATGATCTGCGACGGTGAGTAGAACTGCGCCGTCAGCAGCGCGGCCAGCCCGATCGGACCTGCGCCCACGATGGCCACGCTGCCGCCCACCTCGACCTTGCCGTTCAACACCCCGCACTCGAAGCCGGTGGGCAGGATGTCGCTGAGCATCACCAGGGCCTCTTCGTCGGCGCCTTCGGGGATCGGGTAGAGGCTGGTGTCGGCGTGCGGAATCCGCACGTACTCGGCCTGTGTGCCATCGATGCGGTTGCCCAGGATCCAGCCGCCCGTGGTGCAGTGCGAGTACATGCCCTTGCGGCAGTATTCGCAGCGGCCGCAGGCACTGATGCAGGAGATCAGGACGCGGTCGCCGGGTTTGAAGCGGGTGACACCGGCGCCGACGGCGTCGATGACGCCCACACCCTCGTGGCCCAGGATGGTGCCGGGCGCGCAGGTCGCCACGTCGCCCTTGAGGATGTGCAGATCGGTGCCGCAGATGGTGGTCTTGGTGATCCTGACGATCGCATCGGTCGGAGCCTGGGTCACCGGCTTGGGGCGATCTTCCAGCGCTTTTTGATGGGGGCCGTTGTAGACGAGGGCTTGCATCGCGAATCCTTTGTGTTCGCTGAAAGCCTGGCCCGCGACACCGCGAGGCAACCCTTCAGTCAACGACGAGGGTGCGCCCGCTGCGCTGGCCAGGTCTGTGCGGTGACGAACGCCCGAAGGCCACGTGCGCCATCGCACATACACCGTTTGCCAACGGTGCCAAGCTGGGCAGTCATCGCTGGCACGAGAGGGTCTCCAATGAGCGGTTTTCCTGCGCCCGATGCGCCTGCACCAAACGGATGGTTCGGCATGCTCCGGTCCTGGTTGCAGGCTGGGTCGAGCGAGACCGGACGGGCGTGCGACGACCTGCCGATGGAAACCGGCTGGCCCCATGCACACGCCTACGGCTCGGCCCGCGTGCTGGTTGTCGACGACAACCCGGTGAACCTGATGGTGATCTCGGCGCTGATGGCATCGCGGGGGCTCGCGCCATGGCTGGCTGAAGACGGCGCCGAAGCCGTGGCGCTGGCCTGTGAACTGCCCTTCGATCTCATCCTCATGGATCTGCAGATGCCGGTCCTCGACGGTTTGGACGCGACATCGGCCATCCGGCGCTTCGAGAGCCGATCATCGCGGTCAGCGGTGCCTGTGATTGCGTATTCCAGCAGCAGCCTGGGTGCGGCCGTCCTGGCGCAGCACGGGATGAACGGCAGCCTGTGCAAACCGTGTGAGGATCAGGATCTGGAGGACTGCCTGGCCCGCTGGTGCCCCACCTATCGCTCGGCCCCGACGGTGCGCGGCCTGGCCCAGCCCGACAGCGATTGGTGGGTCGCGCGTCCACACCCCGTCAACCCGGCCACGCCGGGCAGCCGGTAGTTGCCGGTCGAACCGAGGGCAGGGCGCGCTTGATCCGGCATCAGCCGGCCAGCACCACCCGGCCGATCACGCGGCCCGCACGCAAATCGGCCAGTGCCGTGCTCACCTCGTCCAACGGGCGGGTGCTGATGGGCACGGCCGGCAGGCCCTGCTGGTTGACCAGCGCCAGCAACTCGGCCAGCTCGCTGTGGCTGCCCACGTACGAGCCGCGCAAGGTCAAGGCGCGCATCGGCAGGTAGGGTGTGGGCAGGGTGATCGCGCCGCCATACAGGCCCACCACCACCACGCTGCCGCCCTTGATCGCCGCGGCGATGGCCAGGTCCACCGTGGGGCCCGAGCCGACGAAATCCAGCGTGGCCACCGAGCCACCGCCCGTGGCCTGCTGGATCAACGCCACCGCGTCGCTGGCACCGCCGTCGATGGCCAGCGTGGCGCCGGCCTTCAGGGCCGCCTCGCGCTTGAGCGGATCGATGTCGACGGCGATCACCTGCTGGGCACCCATCATCCGCGCCAGCGCGATGCCCATCATGCCCACGCCCCCCGCGCCGATCACCACCACCGGGTCGGTGGCCAGCGTCGCCTGCACCTTTTTCAGCGCGGCGTAGGCGGTCACGCCCGAACATGCCAGCGGTGCCGCCTGCTGCGGGCTGAGACTGCCGATATCGAACAGATGGCGGGCGTGCGGCACCACCAGGTGCGTGGAATAACCACCCTGCGAGAACACGCCCAGGAAGCGCGGCTTCACGCACAGGTTTTCTTCGTTGCGGCGGCAGGCGGCGCATTCGCCGCAGCCGATCCAGGGGTTGGCCAGGCGGATGTCGCCGACCTTTACGCCGGTGGCCTCGGGGCCGACCGCGATCACCTCGCCGACGTTCTCGTGGCCCATGGTCAGCGGCAACTTGATGCCGCGGTCCACCAGGTTGAGCTGCTTGCCGCCGCCGATCTCGTAGTAGCCATCCCAGATGTGCAGGTCGGAGTGGCACACGCCCGCGGCCAGCACCTTCAGCAGCACCTGCGTGCCCTGGGGGGTGGGCGCCTCGCCCTCGCTGCGCTGCAGTGGCGACCCGCACTGACAGACCTGGTAACTGCGCATCCGCATCACATGACTCCGAAAATTTGACGCAGGTAACGGTAGAGCAGGCCCGTGGCAGCGTCAATTCGGGCTCGCCGCCGGCCCCTTGGCGGTGGATGAAGCGCGCCACACAGGGCGGGCGCGGTTCAAAGCGGGCCACGGCATGCTCACCGGCACCGTCGATGATCAGAAGCCGAGGGCTGCTCGCGCGGTGATCCTGACCGTGCGCAGATCTGGCCGCGCGGCTGATTCAATGCTGGCGGCGGGCCCGCGGTCGCCCTTGCCGCCCCATCAGCAGCGCCAGCCCCATGATCCACAACGCCCACGTCGCCGGCTCCGGCACCACCAGGGTCGAACTCAGAAACGCATGCGCCGCCGGGTGCCTTGATGGTGAACGGGTTCATGCGGGACGCCAGGCTCACGGCTGGGCTTTGTTGAGCCAGGGGCACCGTTGAACGGCCCCGTGCGTGGGCGACTGCAAGTGGTCGGCCCCTGCTGGCCATGGCCGCCCGCATGCATCGGCTGCGCGGTCGCTCAACTGGGAGGTGAGCGTTGTGGTGGTGCAGCCGGCGAATGGCCTTGTAAATGGGGAAATCCCGGCTCCCCCCTCATTCGGGCGGTAGGCAAAAACATCGGTGGCGCTAACTGAGTTAGGAGTCCATGATTTCGATCAAATCAAAAAGGAAATTTCGATGAAAAGACTACTAATTGCGGTTTCGGCCGCACTGGCACTGGCAGGCGCTGCGCAGGCGGACGAGTTCCCGGTGCAGGGCAGCAACGCCTCCGGCCGGGCCGGTGAGCAAGTCTTCATCGAGTTGACCTACGACTACGGCGACGGCTTCGAGATCATGGTCGAGGACTTTGTCATCGAGTACTCGAAGCTGGTGCTGAACTTTCTTCCGGACGCCTCGACGATCGACACCTTTGGTTCGCAGCAGAGCCTGACCGACTATGCACAGTTGCTGAAGTCGTTTGCGCAGGGCAACGGCGGCAACATGCTTGAGAACCCAACCCCTGCCGGCCTTGCAGCCGACCTGGGGGGATACCGGATGTCGTTCTTCACCGATGGCAGGGCCGGGCAGATGCGTCGGGGGCAGGTGCATCTGCGCGCTGCTTTCGAGATCAAGGCCGATGCGGCGCCTGGTGACTACCGAATCTCATTCGGTGGTGACAACGTGCTGGCCGACATCAATGAATCCGAATACACCTACCCGGCCGCGCTGCAGGACATGCGCATCACGGTCCTGTCGGCCGTGCCCGAGCCGGCCATGGCGCTGCTGCTGCTGCCGGGCCTGGCCCTGGTCGGCTGGCAGGTGAAGCGTCGGCGCTCGTAGTCCGACCCACCCGCCGGTGCTCACCAGCGGGTGCACGTTCAAGCACTGAAGTTCACAGCCCCATCGGCTGCGGGTGATCGTTGGGCCTGGGTACCAGGCGCGACGGTTGACGCAGCCCTTTGGGTCCGGGCGTGATGCATCGGCCACCCGGTGCGAGAGAGGCCCGCTGCGTATCTGCTGGCGTTCGCGGCGACCTGACAAGGGAGTCTGCATGAACACCACATCCCGCTTTGGGCGCTTGTTGCATCGCCTGACCAAGGCCTCGATCAAACCCGAGGCGGCACGCCCACCGTTTCGCCGCAAGCTGGTTCTCGAGGCGCTGGAAGCGCGGGTGCTGCTGTCCGGCGATCCGTTCGCGAGCCTCGGTGCTGCCGGCTTGCTGCAGGTGCAGGGCACCGACGGCGCCGACCAGATGCTCGTGCGCCAGGTCGGCACGGCCAGCGATGGCGGCGTGATCGTCGACCTCACCGCCGGCGCCTTGATCGCCCGGTTCGGCAGCGCCGATGCCGGCGTCCAACGCATTGAAGTGCAGGGCCTGGGCGGCGCCGACCGGTTTGAGCTGATCGGGCTCACGGTGCCCGCCAGCATCGACGGCGGCGCCGATGCCGACACCCTGCTCGGCGCGGATGTCGACCACAGCTGGTCGCTCACCGCACTGGGTGCCGGCAGGCTCGATGACGCCACCACCTTCACCGGCATCGAGTCGCTCACCGGCGGTGCCATGGCCGACGTGTTCAGCTTTGCCGACCAGGCGGGCATCGCCGGCACGCTCGACGGCGGGCTGGGCGCCAACGCGCTGGACTACAGCGCCTACCAGACGGCGATCGCCGTCGATCTGAACCTGGGCACGGCCACCGGCACGGCGCGGGCGCTGAATGTCGGTGACCTGATCGGCGGTGCCGGCATTGACACGCTGACCGGGCGCGCCGTCGAGACGGTCTGGCACATCAACGATGCCAATGCCGGCCGGATCGGCGATGGGCTGGCGTTTTCGGGCATCGAGAACATCGTCGGCGCCGCCGGGCTGCGCGACGAATTCATCATCGAGGTCGACGGCAGCCTGAGCGGCCTGCTCGACGGCGGCATTGACGGCAACGACAGTCTGGTGGTCTACGACACCACCGGCGAAGCCTACGCCGTGGTCAACGCCAAGACCGGTGCGGGCCATGCGGCAACCCTGTATGGCAAGACGCTGCGCTACGCCAACCTCGAACCCATCGTCAGCGGCAGCGCCACCCACGCGGTGGCAAGCGGCACGTCGCTGCAGGAGGCCTGGCAGCTTTTCGACATCGATGCCGGCAGCATGGCCTTGTTCAGCACCAGCTGGCAGTTCTACGACGACAGCACGGCGTTCCCGGGCCTTACCGACACGCTGTTCGTGCCCAAGCCCAGCCAGTCGCTGACGTTCGACCTGGGTGGGGGCGACGACAGCTTCGCGGCCTATGAATTGTCTGGCACGCTGCAAAGCGTGGTGGTGCGAGGCGGCGACGGCGACGACACCGTGTTCAGCAGCAGCCTGGGCCTGCTGAGTTGGACCCTCACCGCCGAAGGCACCGGCAGCATGGCCGGCCTGCGGCACGCGGTGGGCTTTGCGGAAGTTGAAGTGCTGGTCGGCGGCAACAACGACGACCACTTCATCTTTGCCAACAACCTGGCCTACGTGACCGGCGGCATCGACGGCGGCCAAGGCGGCTTCGACACGCTCGACTACCGGGCCGTGAGCACCGGCGTGCTGGTGCTGCTGGGCAGCGGCAACGACCACATCGACCAGGTGATCGGCGGCGCCGGCAGCGACACGCTGCTGGGCGTGGACGACGACAACGTCTGGACCATCAACAGTGCAGACGACGCCGGCCGCGTGGTCAGCACGCGGCATTCGACCGCGGCGCTCGATGCCACCACGGTGGTGGATGCCGCTGCCGACAGCCTGCGGTTCAACATGAACCATGGCCTGATCGACGGCCAGGTGATCACCTACCGCAGCACCTTGTCCGCCGCCGCCGACACCAGCGGCCTGGTCAACGGCAGCACCTACTACGCGCGGGTGATCGACGACAAGACCGTGTCGCTGGCCACCACGCCAGCGCTCACGGTGCGGGTCAACCTGCAGGCCGGCGCGTGGGGCACGGCGGGCAGCGTCAGTTCACTCGACCAGGCCCCGGTGGTCATCTCCGACGTGGTGTTCAGCGCGATGGAGAACCTGTCGGGCAGTGTTGGCAACGACGATTTCTTCTTTGCCAACGGCCGCAGGATCTCGGGCGCGCTGCAGGGCGGGGCGGGGACCGACAGCCTGGACTTTGCCGGCTTCGGCACTGCGGTGACGGTTGATCTGGGTGCCGGCGCCAGCAGCAGTGCGGCCAGCGTCAGCGACTTCGAGCACATTGCCGGCACCGCCTTCGGCGTCGACGTGCTGCGGGGCCCTACCGCCGACACCACGTGGGAGATCACCAGCCTCAATGCCGGCACGCTGGGCAGCGTGGGCTTCTCGGGCTTCGAGAACCTGATCGGCGCCAACAACAACGCCGACGTCTTCAACCTGCGCGCGGGCGGCCGCATCAGCGGCGCGATTGCCGGCGGCGCAGGCGGCCTCGACGGGCTGGCCCTCGAAGACCCGGCCCACCCCGGCACCCTCGCCGTGATCGCGCCCGACGCCGTCGGCGCGGGCACGATCAACGCCAACCAGGTGTATGCCACGACGGCCGCTCTCTCGTTCAGCGGCATCGAGCCGCCGCTGTCGGCCAGCTCGGCGGACGGGGTGACGACCTTCAGCGCCAACGCCGCCGTGGGCGACCTGCAGCTCACCCAGAGCGGGAGCGTTTTCGTGGTGACCAGCGTCGATAACCAGCGGTCGGTGTGGCGTGTGGGGGACAGCAACGCGCCCGCCCCGGCCTTCAGCGTCAGCGCGCCGCAGCCGACGGGCACGCTGAAGATCCGCGTGGGTGGTTCGGACTACGACTCCAAGAAACTGTCGATCGGTGAACTGGACACTGCGGGTGCGGCGCTCGACATCCACCTGCCGGGCGACGCCGCCGTGTACTTCAACGGCAACGTGGCAACGCAGGGTGGCGCCATCACGGTGGTGGCCGGGGCAAATTCAGACGGCAACGGCCTGGTGGGTGACCGGGGCGCCATCTGGGTGGCCAACAACGTCGTGCTGTCCACACGCCGCACGGCGGCAGTGCTCGACCCCCATGGCCCGTCTACCGGCGCGTCCGCAGACATCAACCTGCTGAGCGGTTGGATCGCGATCGGCAGTGGCGCGCAACTGCTGTCCTATGACGACCGCGGCGCGGCCGATACCGCCAAGATCCCGGCGAGCCTCAAGGCGCAGACGCAGCCGGTCGACACCTGGATCCCGGGCAAGGTCTATCGCGACCTGGCCACCACTGGCGGCGCCGGCACCGGCTTGACGGTCGATGTGGTCGTCGACACCGACGGCAACCCGCTGGCCACCTTGCACGCGCGTGGCGCGGGCTACAACGACAACGACCTGATCAGCATCGCCGAGCCCGGCAGCTTCGCCATCGGCAGCGCCATCCAGGTGCGTATCGACGGCCTGCTGGGCGCCGGTGGTGACATCACGCTGCTGGCCCGCAACCACGAATTCGCGCTCGCCTGGGATCTGTACGCCATCGCCACGGCGAGCGTCGAGATCACCGGTGCGCACATCGAGGGCCGCAACGTCGTCGTGCGCGCCGATGCCAACAACGACATGCTGTTCGACGCCAGCAAGAACGCGCCGATCGCTGCAGGCTCGACCAACCTGTTTCAGCCGGCCTGGTGGGAGCAGAAGGCCGATACCCTGGCATCGACGGACTGGTGGGCGCAGAAGGGCAAGGCCATCGCCACGCCGCTGGCCGATTTCGCGCTGAACGCCAGGCCGTTCATCGGCCTGGCCCAGTCGACCGCGAACGCCGCCGTGAACGTCGGCGCCGGGTCGGTGATCCGGGCCTGGGGTGGCGGCGTGGTGCTGGATGCCTACGCCAATTCCGAAGCCAACGTCTTCACCGCAGGCTACGGCGTCGGCGTGACGGTGGCGCGGGCCGACGCGAGCGCCAAGGTCACGGTGGCCAACGGGGCTTCGGTGTCTGCCAGCCAAGATGTCGCGCTGAGCGCACTCACCGACAACACGGTCTCGGCCACGACCAAGACCTTCAGCCTCGGCGTCGCGGTGACGGTGGGCCTGGGCTTTCAGCATGCGACCACGGTGATCGAAGACGGCGCCACGATCAGCGCCGGCGGCGACGTCGATGTGCTGGCGCACAGCACCCGCAAGTTCGAAGCCAAAGCCGAGGGCTCCAACAAGAACTCGAAGCTGGGCATGGGCGTGGTGGTCGGTGTCTCCGATGCCACCGCGGATGCCGTCGTCGACGGTGTGATCACCGCGCTGGGCGGTGATGTGCACATCGCGGCGCAGACCATCAGCGCCAAGAACGCGACCGGCACCAAGTACCAGGGCGGCGCGCCCACGAAGAGCGATGCCGTCAACAAACAGCTCGTCGCGCTGCAAAGAACCCGCATCGCCGTCGATGCCAAGAATGGCGACGACGACAGTGCGGCTGCGGCCGCGGCGCTGGCAGGCATGACGAAGAAGAGCAGCGGGGACGCCAAGATCAACGCCGCTGCGGCCAAGGGCGGTGAGCTGCCCAAGCCCGAGAAGGGCAAATCGCTGGGCGTGCTGGCCGCCGCCTTCGCCCAGCACGACGGCGCCGCGCACGCGACCATCGGCGGCACGGCCGTGGTCAATGCCGCGGGCGACCTCGTCCTGCGCGCCGGCGTGCTGGACCGCCCCGACATCAGCAGCCAGGGGCTGGTGGCGGTGTTCAACGATCCCAGCAAGCCGCGCCTGCCAGGCGCGGCGGTCTACGGGATCGCGCTGTCGTACGGTGACTATGGCAACCAATCGGCCGCCGTGATCGAGGCCGGTGCGGTGGTCAACGCCAACGGCGCCATCCGGGTCGACGCGCGCACGCGGCTGCCTTACGAAACCGCGTGGGACGACGTGCGCAAGCCCGGCCAGGCCTTCGGCGTGCTGCTGCAGCATCTGGGTGATGCCAATCTCGGCGCCGCCGGCTACGTCAGCAGCTGGACGCAGAGCCAGGCCGAAGGCAACAAGGTCGGCCGGGCGGTCTCGGCGGGCGTGCTGGTGCTGGACAGCCGCGCCGACGCGCGCATCGAGTCGGGCGCGCGGATCAACCAGGCCGTCGCGATCACCACGCCGGGCGATGTCAGCGTCACCGCGCGCACCGATCTGCAGGTCGTCAGCCTGGCGGGCAACTTCAAGAACATCATCGACGCAGCCTTCGGCCAGAGCGCCGAGAACAGCCTGTTCGGCAACAGCGGCAGCCAGAGCGGTGTCGGCGGCTCGTTCGTCGGCGGTTTCTACAACAACACCACGACCGCGGTGATCGAGTCGGGTGCGGCGGTGCGCGCGCGCAACCTGCGCCTCGACGCCCAGACCGTCACCGACACCGTCGCGCTCGGCGTCTCGGGCGGCAAGGCGGGTGTGTCGACGATCAACGGCGTGCTCACCGTGGTGACGATCAACGACCACACGCTGGCGCGCATCGGCGGCGGCGTGGTGCTGGCGGCCAGCGGCACGGTGGACGTGACGGCCAACGACGACGCGTTCAACCTCAACATCGCCGGTGGCATCAGCATCGGCAAGAGCGTGGGCTTCGGCGTGGCGGCGGCCACCAACCTGATCGACCGCGACACCCAGGCGCTGATCGGCGACCAGGCGGCAGCACTGAGCCAGGCGGCGCCGACCGTGGGCGTCGACAGCAGCGCCAATTCCATCGACCTGGGCTATGCCCATGGCATGCTCACCGGCGACAACGTGCGCTACAGCGACGGTGGCAGCGACGAGGCCATTGGCGGCCTGGTCGATGGCGACCTCTACATCGTGCGCCGCGTCAGCGACACCAGCCTGGCGCTGGCGCGCTCGGTGCGCGAAGCCGCGCTGACCGACGGCTTCGGCGCCGCGGCGATCGACGCCACCACCGATCAGTTCACGCTGGGCTACGCCCATGGCTTCCAGACCGGCGACCCGGTGATCTACGACAACGACGGCGGTGCCGACCTGGGCGGGCTGGTCAACGGCCGGCGCTATGTGGTGATCCGCGTCGACAACGTCCGCCTGCAACTGGCGCCCGACGCCCAGGCTGCGACCGACGGCCTGGCGATCAACCTGGACACGGCCGCGTTTCCCGGCAGCGGCAGCCTGCACAGCCTGCGGCTCGATCTGGATGCCAGCGGCGCACTCGGCGCGCAGCACAACCTGGGCCGGGTTTTCGAGCCGGCCAGCGCCGTCGATGCCGCCACCGGCACCATCGCGCTGGGTGGCGCCCATGGCCTGCTCACCGGCCAGGCCGTGCTGTACAGCCATGGTGGTGGCGACAGCATCGGCGGTCTGGCGAACAAGGCGACGTACTACATCGTGGTGGTCGATGGCCAACGGATCCGGCTGGCCGATTCGTACCAGAACGCGCTGCACGGCGTGACGCTGGCGCTCGACCGCGCGGTGGCCACGGGCAGCATGCACGCCATCGGCGTGCCGTTTGCCGCCACTCCGGCGGTCGATGGCAGTGCCGGCACGATCCGCTTCGACGGCGCGCATGCCTTCCATGACGCGCAGGCTGTGCGTTATGGCAACGGCGGTGGCAGCAGCATCGGCGGGCTTCTCGCCGACGGCAGCACGGTGTACTACGTCAAGGTGATCGATGCCACGCGCATCGGCCTGTACGCGGATGCCGCCCTGACCCAGCAGCTGAGCCTGGTGCCGTCGCAGGCCAGCGGCCACGGCCACACGCTGGCGCCCGCGGCTGACAGCCTGGGTGGTGGGTCGCTGAGCGCCATCGGCCAGACCACCGTATTGGCCACCAACGAAGGCTTGATCGTCACCGCCACGCTGGCAGCGGCCAAGACCGACGATGCGCCCCCTGCCAAGACCGACGCCAACGCCGCGCAGGCCGCCGGTGGCCAGAAGTACGGGCGTGCGGTGTCGGGCAGCGTCTCGGTCAACATCCTGAACGACCGCGCCGAGGCCGGCATTCAGAACGCCGTGGTGTTGCGCTCGGGCGGGATCAACGTCACCGCAGGCAATACCACCGACGACATCGCCCTGTCGGGCGCGGCAGCCCTGTCGACCAACCGCAACGGCTCGCTGGGCCTGGCCGGCGCGGTCACGGTCAATCTGCTCGACAGCGAAACCACGGCGCATGTCACCAACGCTGCGCTGGCCAACGTCGGTGCGCTGAACGTCAACGCCAGCGCCTCCGGCGACATCCTGGCCATCGCGGCCGGCCTGGCCGGCTCGGCCCGCGGCATCGGCATCGCGGGTTCGATCGCCTTCAACACGCTCAGCACCGACACCCGTGCCGGCATCGACGGCGGCTCGACCGTGACCGGAAGCAGCGTGGCCGTGGTCGCCGCCGACCAGACCGGGATCACCGCGGTGGCCGGCGCCTTGGCCTACGGCGGCAAGGCCGGCTTCGGCGCCGGCATCGCCATCAATCGCATCGACGGCGGCGCCCAAGCCTCCATTTCAGCGGCCGATGCGGATGTCACCGGCGCCATCACGGTCACCGCCACCAACACCGCGCGCATCACCTCGGTGGGTGCCGGCATAACCGTGGCCAACGCCAGCGTGCCACCGGGCAGCCCGCCCGGCACCCAGGCCAAGGGCCTGGCCGTCGCGGTGGGCGTGTCGGTCAACATCCTCGACAGCCAGACCCTCGCCTTCATCGCCGACACCGGCGCCAACACCCTCACTGCCGGCAGCGTGGCGCTGACGGCGACCGACACCTCGAAGATCAGCGGCATCGCCGGCGGCCTGGCCATCGGACTGGCGCTGGGCAACCAGGGCAGCGCGTCGGCTGCTGCGGCGGGCGCCTCGTTCGTCTACAACAACCTGGACCACAGCGTCGCGGCGTATGCCGACGATGCCGCGGTCACGGCGGCCGGCCCGGTCAGCCTGAACGCCAGCGAGACCGGCAGCGTGTACGCGCTGTCCATCGGCGGCGCGATCGCGCTGGCCGACGGCTCGGGCATGGGCTCGAGCATCGGCGTGGCCGGTGCCGGCGCGGTGGCGGTGAACACGCTGCGTGGCGGTGCCGAATCGCGGCTGCGCAAGAGCCGCGTCGGCACCACCGGCACCGGCAACGTCGGCTTGAGCGCCAGCGACAGCTCCACCCTCACCGCCGATGCCGGCGGCGTGGCGTTCTCGGTGGCGCTGACCGAGGGCAGCGGCAGCGCCACCGGCGCGTCGGTCGGGGCCGCACTGGCGTTCAACCGCATCAACGGCGGGCTGGTGCGCGCGCTGGTCGACGATTCGATGGTCGACGCTGCGGGCGACATCACGCTGGCCGCCACCTCGACCGCCAGGATCGACGCGCTCACGCTGGCCGGCGCCGGCGCGGTGGGTGGTTCCACCGGCGGCGGCGGCCGTGCGGCCTCGGGCGCAGGGGCGTATTCGGAGAACACCATCACCCGCGTGGTCGAGGCCCGCGTACAGGACAGCGGCATCACCACGGCCGAACCTGGCCAGACCTTGCGGGCACGCGGCAAGCTGGGCATCAGCGCCAGCGACACCTCGACCGTCAACGCCAAGACCTACGGCTTCAGCATCGGCGTGGGGGCCAGCACCGGCAACGGCAGCAGCGGCGCGCTGAGCGTCGGCGTCTCGCTGGCCTACAACACGGTCGACACCGCGGTCGAGGCCTCGATCCAGGACAGCCAGGTGGTGACCACCACCGGCGCGATCGCGTTGAGCGCCACCAGTGCGTCGACGATCACCGCCACCTCGGTGGCGGCGTCGGTGGCCGCCGGCTACAGCAGCAGCAGCAGCGCGCTGGCGCTCAGCGGCGGCGGCGCCGATGCGCGCAACACCGTGCTCGGCACGACCAATGCCTTGGCATCGGGCAGCCAGCTGCAAAGTGCCGGCGATGTCACGCTGGCCGCGTCCAGCACGTCGCGCATCGACGCCACGGTGGTGGCGGCCTCGCTGTCGGCGGCCCTGTCGCCGACCAAGACGGCGGGCAGCGCGTCGGTGGGGGCGGCGCGTGCGCGCAACCTCATCGGCTGGAGTGACGCCGATACCGAGCAGGCGCTCGAGGTGCGTGCCTATCTTGAGGACACCAGCGTCACCGCCACCAGCGGTGCGCTGCGCCTCACGGCCGATGCGCAGCAACTGATCGACGCCACGGTCGGTGCAGCGTCGGTGGCCGTGGCCGCCGGCCGAAACGGCATCGGGCTGGGCGGCGCCGGCGCCGACAGCGTCAACCGCATCAGCGAGCACGTGGCCGCCACCATCGACGGCAGCGGTGCGGGCGGGATCCGCGCGCGCAGCGTCTCGCTGACGGCCACCGACCGTTCCACCATCGACGCCGATGCCGGCGCCGCCGCGATTGTCGCGGCCGTCGGCACGACCGCCGGCGTGGCGCTGTCGGTCGGCGTGGCGCTGGCCGAGAACCACATCGCCAACCAGGTCACGGCCGGCGTCAGCCGCGCCACGCTGACCACCACCGCGGGCGACCTGGTCATCCGCGCCAGTACCAGCGCCGCCATCGATGCCACCAGCCGCGCCGCCGCGGTGGCCATCGGCGTCGGCGGCCGGGCCGGGGTGGCCGTCAGCGGCGCCGGGGCCCTGGCCAAGAACGTCATCCTGTCGCGCACCGATGCCATGATCGACCAGGACGCGACCGTGGTCTCGGCCGGCAAGGTCGATCTCGACGCGGTCAGCAGCGCGACGATCCAGGCCACCATCGCGGCGGCCGCCGCCTCGGTCGGTGTCGGCAGCAGCGCCGGCATCGGCGCCTCGGTCGGCTTTGCGCTGGCCCGCAACTTCATCGGCTGGGATCCGGCCAGCGTCGCGGCCGACCAGAACAGTGCCGCTGAACTGGCCAGCGTCACGGCCGGCACCACGGTGCAGGTGCTCGAAGGCGTGCGCGCCGGCGATGTCTACCGCTACATCGGCACCGCGCCGGCGCTGGTCTACGACCACACCAGCGCCTCGGGCAGCCAGACCTTGAGCAAGACCAAGGACAAGCAGACCCGCGTCAAGTCCGGCGGCAATGTCTATGTCTGGGGCGGCGAAAACGGCCTGTCGGTGGACCTGGCCAGCACCAACTACGGCAACACCGGTCTCTGGCGCCTGGAGCGTGTGGCCAGCCTGGCCGGCCAGGACTTCGGCGACGCCGACCTCTGGCAGCTGGTGCTGCCCGGCGGCAGCGAGGCCAGTGCACAGGTGCGTGCGCGCATCGTCGGCGCCAACGTCAGCGCTGCCGGCGACCTGACGCTGGACGCCGTGGCCAGCGGCAGCATCGATGCCAAGGTCAACGCCAGTTCGGTGGCCATCGGTGCGGGCAGCACCGCGGGCGGCGCGCTCAGCGGCGCCGGGGTCGGCGTCGAGAACCGCGCGCGCACCCAGGTGCTGGCCGCGATCGACGGCAGCAGCGGCATCAGCGCGGCCAACATCCTGCTCAATGCCGACAGCACGCTGCGCATCACTGCCAGCGCTGGCGCGGCCTCGGTCGCCGGCTCGGCGGCCGGCACCGTCGCGGTGTCGATCTCGGTGGGCATGGCGGTGGCCTACAACGAGGTCAGCGATTCGGTCGCGGCCTTCATCGCGAACGCCGATCCGGTCAGCACCAGCGGCAACATCGTCGTGCGGGCCCAGACCAGCGACACCATCGTCGCGCGCGACAGCGCCACGGCGGTGGCCGCCTCGGTGGCCGGCACCGCCGGCATCGCGCTCAGCGGCGCCGGCGCGATCGCCACCAACGTCATCCTCACCAGCACCGATGCCCACATCGACGCCAGCCGCATCAGCGCGGCGCGCGATGTCACGGTGGAGGCCAAGAACACCTCGGCCATCACCTCCACCGTGGCGGCGTTGGCCGTGGCCGTGGGCGGCGGCGGCACCGTGGGTGCCGGCGTGTCGATCGGCGCATCGGCGGCGCGCAACTACATCGGCCACGACCAGACCGGTGCGGTGCAAGCGGCCGCCACGATGGCCTGGACCCGAGATTCGGCGATCCAGGCCAGCGGCGCGCTGAAGCTCGGCGCATTGGCCAACGAGTTGATCACCGCCGAGGTGCTGGCCGGGTCGGTGGCGGTGGCCGCCGGCGGCACGGCCGGCCTGGCGGCCGCCGGCGCCGGCATCTCGGCGGTCAACAAGATCGCCAACCAGGTCAAGGCCAGCATCAACGGCGCGGGCACCAGCGGCATCCATGCCGCCTCGGTGGCCTTGACCGCCAGCGACACCTCGGTGATCAAGGCCGACGGTGGCGCCACCGCGGTGGCGGCCTCGTTTGCCGGCGGCGGCGCGGTAGCCCTGGCCGTCGGCGTGGCGCTGGCCGAGAACACCATCGACAACCAGGTCGAAGCCTCGATCAGCGGGCCCGGTCTGGTGCAGGCCAGCGCCGGCCACGTGACGCTGGACGCCACCGAGTCGAACCGCATCACCTCCAAGACGTCGGCGGCCGCCGCCGCGGCGGCGGTTGCGCCGGCCGGCGCGGCCATCGCCGGCGGCCTGGCCACGGCTCAGAACCACATCACCAGCGCGACGAAGGCGTTCATCGCCGGCGCTGCCCAGGTGCAGGCCAGCGGCCTGGTGCGCGTGGCCGCCAAGGACATCGCCGTGATCGATGCCGAGATCCGGGCCATCGCGGCAGCGGCTGGCATGGTCAGCGTGGCGGTGGGCCTGGCGTCTTCCAGCAACACCGCGGCCAACACCGTGGCGGCCTACGTCGATGGCGCCACGGTCACGGCCAGCGGCGGCAACATCGAGGTGACGGCCGAGTCGAATCCGTCCATCACCACCAGCACCAAGGCCATCGCGCTGTCGGTCGGCTTCGGTGGCGCCGCGGCCGGCGCCAAGTCGCGCTCCGAGATCAACGTCACCGCCGAGGCCTACCTGCAAGGCGCCACGCTGACCGCGCATGAGCACGACGTGCTGGTGCATGCCACCTCCCACTCGGTGGCCACGCCGGTGACCATCGGCGCATCCGGCGGCGCGATCGCGGTGTCGCTGCTGGGCGCCGAGGCCGCCATTGGCGGCGCCACCCGCGCCTATGTCGGCGGTACCACCCGCGTCGACGCGGCCACGCTCGACCTGCTGGCCGACGACACCAACACCGCCACGCCGGTCTCCAGCGTGGTCGCGGTCGGCGCGATCGCCATCACCAACGCCTCCAGCGACATCACGCTCACCCGCGTGACCGAGGCCGAGGTGCGCAGCGGCGCCCAGCTGAGCCTGGACGCGGGCAACCTGGTGGTGAAGGCGCAGTCGGCGTCCAACGCCAACGGCGCGATGACGTCCACCGGCATCGGTGCGCTCACGCTGACCGAGCTGGAGGTGGACTCGGCCGTGACGTCGACCACGCGTGCCGCACTGCAGGCCGGCTCCACCGTGTCGGTGCCGGGTGGCAACGTCACGGTGCAGGCGGTGTCCAGCAACAAGGCCAACGCCAAGACCAAGAGCCTGGACATCGGCGCGGTGGCTGTGTCCGACAGCCAGCCCACGGCCACGATCACGGCCTCGACCATCGCCGAGGCGCTGGGCGAGATCACCGGGCCGGGCGCCACGGCCGGCGCGATCAACGTGCGGGTGACGGCCGATGCCGACGACGCCACCACCGCCGGGGCCGAGTCCAACGGCGGCGGTGCGGTATCGATCACCAAATCCGACGTGCTGGCCAACACCGCCCCCACGGTGACGGCCCGCGGCGGCGGCACCCTGCGCGCCAGTGGCGACGTCAACTTCCTGGCCACCTCGCTGGGCGATGCGGATGCCGCGTCCAAGGCCGCTGGCGGCGGCGGCGTGGCGGTGACCAACCTCAACGCCACGGCCATCGCCACGCCCAAGGTCAGCACCGAGCTGGTGGCCGGCATGGTGATCCGCGCCGATGGCGCCATCACGCTCGAATCGACCCAGGGCGTGATCGCCGGGCCGACGGCCGACGGCACCTTCAACGCGGCGACCCAGGTCAACCTGGTCACCAACAGCCTCGACCTCGGGTTGCCGCATGGCCTGCTGAGCGGCGACACGGTGACCTACGACGCGCAGAGTGGCACGGCCATCGGCGGCCTGAGCAACGGCCGCAGCTACGGCGTGATCAAGACCGGCGACAACACGCTGCAGCTGGGTGCGGCGCTGACGCAGGACAAGATCGACACCAACCGCGACCGGTTGAGCTTCGCGGCGCCGCACAACTTCAGGGACGGCGATCATGTGATCTACCGCACCGCCGCCTCGGGCGGCGTGGGCGGGCTGGTCGACGGCCAGGCCTACCTGGTGCAGGTGATCGATGCCAACACCCTCCGGCTGCAGGCCGATGCGCCGGCCCTGGTGGCGCCCAAGGCCTTCACCGGCGCCAGCATCGCCGGCAGCACGATCACGCTGGCGAGCCACGGCTTCGCCAACGGCGATGCACTGACCTACAGCGCGCCGGCGGCCGTCGAATTCAAGCTGTCGGCCGTCGACGTGGTGGGTGGCGCCAGCCGCGACCTGAGCCCGGCCGACCACAACAACCTCTACATCGGCAGCGGCCACGGCTTGCTGGCGGGCGACGAGGTGATCTACCAGGCCAGCACCGGCGAGCCGGTGCTGGGGCTGGTCAGCGGCACGCATTACTTCGTGATCCTCGATGCCGCCAGGCCCGCCGAGATCCAGCTGGCGCGCACCCGCGCCCAGGCATTGGGTGATGCCGCGGCCGTGCCCGCGGTGCCGGTCACGCCGATCATGCTGTCGCGCTACACCTACACGCCCGACGAGGGGCTCGACGACGAGGCCGCCGCCGCCGCCGCCGCCCAGGCCGATGCGGTGATCAAGGCCACCCTCAGCCTGCGCAAGCCGCTGGACCTGCCCATCGGCGGCCTGGTCGACGGCCGCACCTACTACGCCGCTCAGGTCAGCGCCGGCAGCTTCAAGCTGGCTGCCGACAAGGCGGGCACGCAGCCGATCACGCTCGACCGGCTGGTGCCGGGCACGGCCACGGTGCTCAGTGGCACCAGCCATCTGGGCAAGACCGTCGACTTCACCGCCGTGGGCGGCGGCAGCCTGGTGGTCGACCTCACCAGCGCCGGCAGTGGCACGCAGCTGCTCGGCGGCGTGGGCGCGGCGCGCGCGCGGGCCGATGCGCCCACCGGCGACGGCGTGGTCACCGCGTCGGCCAGTGGCGCGGGCGGCGGCTTCATCCGCTCGGGCAATGCCACCACCACGGCCACCAGCAAGCCCACCGTCACCACCAGCATCGGTGCGGGCGCCAGCCTCGACGCCGGCGCCTACATCACCGTCAGCGGCACGGCCGCCGGCAACGTGGTGGGCTCGTCGGCCGACATGGGCGGCGGCGCGGTGGCGGTGGGTGATGCCGAATCCAACATCGTCGTCGACAGCCAGGGCCGCGTGAGCGTGGGCGACAACGCCAGGCTGACCGCCCGCGGCGACGGCGCCAAGGGCACCGACCCCGCCGAACTGGCGAAGTTCGGCGGCATCCAGCTGCGCTCCAGCACGGTGGTCGATGCCGCCGTGATGGCGCTGAGCATCGGTGGCGGCCTGATCGCGGTGGCCGATGCCGATGTCTCGGCCACCATCGACTACGCCTCGGCGGTCGACATCGGCGCTGGCGCCGTGTTGAGCGCCCGGCGCACGCTGGATGTGCAATCGCTGAGCAAGACGGGCGTCAACGCGTCCGCCTTCGTCAGCACCGGCGGGCTGGGCTCGGGCGCCGACACCGGCGCGCCGGTGACCGTCGGCAGCGCCGCGCGGCGCGCGAGCACCAGCACGCTGCTGGGTGCCGACGCCCGCTTGAGCGGCGAGACCGTCAATGTCAGCGCCAATGCCACCCGGCTGGGCATCGTGGCCGACGCGCATGGCGTGGCCGGCGGCTTTTATTCCGACGCCACGGCCGTGGCCCCGGTGGCCATCTTCGATGCGGTGCAGGTGTCGCTGGCCGACGGCAGCAGCATCGTCGGCGACACCGTCAGCATCAGCGCCCGCCATGCGGACGTGGACCTGAAGTCCGGCGCCAATGCCGACACCGACGCGGCCTTCGCCGATGCCGACGCCACCGCCGGCATCACCTACGACAGCCTCAACGCGGTGCTGGCCGCGGCCGGTTCGCGGGTCAGCGCGGTCAACCTGACGGTCGAGTCAACGCAGGTGGTCAACCGCTTCATCCGTGATGCCTCGGCCGATGTCGACGGCGTCGGCCCCGAGAACACATCGACCGACAGCCGCTTCAGCGCGCAGCGCCGCATCGACTGGAACGGCAGCATCGTGCTGCTGCCGGCGGCCTCACCCGAACTGGTGATCGCGCCCGACGGCACCGTGGCCACCGCCAAGGGCATCACCGTCAACGGCGGCATCGGTGCCGGTGGGCTGGTGGCGGGCAATACCGTCACGGTCGACCCGATCGTCAACCAGGGCAGCGGCGGCACCGCGCGCCTGACGGCCAACACCTTCACCGCCGCGCAAGGCCTGGTCTTCGCGGGCGCCACCACGACCGGTCTGGACAGCGAGATCACCGGCAGCAACGCCACCCTGGTGCAGGGCGCCGCCTACCGCAGCGTGTCGATCACCAACCAGTCGGACAAGACCCTGGCGCTGGGTGCCATCACGGTGGCCTCGCCCAGCATGTCGCCGCGGGTGGTGCTCGACGCCCAGTCGTTGACGATCGCCTTCGACATCGGCAATGCCGCCTCGCCGACGGACATCACCATCCACAACGAGGGCGCCTCGGCGATCCGGCTGAACGGCCTGATCGACAACCCGCTGGGCGTCACCACGCTGGTCAGCGGCGGCGCCATCGTCAGCGGCCTGGCGGCAGGGCGGGCGCGCAGCCACGTCTTCAACGCCAGCGCCGAGGCTATCGGCACCCGCAGCGACCGCGTCCGGCTGGAGCTGGTCAACCTGGCCGCCGACCCCGGCAACGTGCAGGCCGCCGCTGGCCTGACCGAGGTCAGGGACGACGTGTTCCTCGAGCTCACCGGCCACCTGCGTGATACCAACCTTGGCAACAACCGCTTCGACTTTGGCTCGCTGAATGCCGGCGGCAGCGTCGACGTGCTGCTGCACACGGCCGTGCAGGAGACCCAGGTGATCGGCACCCAGGGCGGTGTGCGCATCGACGCGCTGCGGCAGACGGCCCTGAGCGGCACCTACTTCCGCCACTTCCAGCCCGACACCGGCGGTGCGCTGCCGCGCGACTTCCGGCTGTTTGCCGATACCACCCGCCAGACGGCGATAGCCGGCAGCTACGACTTCGCCGGCATCAGCGCCCAGCGCGGCGGCATCACGCTGGTCACCGCCGAGCGGTCGATCACCGACCAGCGCACCGGCATCACCGCCCACACCGACGCCGCAGACACCGCCAGCCTGCAGGTGCTGAGCAACGGCGACATCACGCTGACCGAAACCGCGGGCGACCTGCGCGTCGGCGAGATCTTCTCGGCCGCGGGCAACGTGTCGCTCACCGCGGCAGGCGCCGCCGCCGCGCTGTATGACGTGCCCGGCGGGCGCGCCGGCGAGGCGGCGATCACCGGCAACAGCATCACGCTGATGGCGCACGGCGGGCGCATCGGCGCCGCCGGCGACTTCGTCGAGATCGATTCGTCACACAGCGAAGCCGGGCGGTTCAAGGCCACCGCACTCGGCAGCATCGCCGTGCGGGAAACCCAGGGCGACCTCCGCCTGGTCGACGCGCTGTCGGAAACCGGTGACGTGGCGCTGACCGCGGACGGCTCGATGCTCGACGCCGACGGTGTCGACGACCACGAGATCGACATCCAGGCCGCCAACATCGACCTGGTGTCCACGCACGGCCGCGTCGGCGACGTCGCCAATGCGATCGAGCTCTACGGGGCCGGCACCAGCCAGAGCGATGTCGAGCCGCCGCTGAGCCAACGGTCGCCGGCATCGGTGCCCGGCGCGGGCCGGCTGTTCGTCCAGGCCGCGACCGGGGTCACGCTCGAAGAAGTCAACGGTGCCTTGAGGGTGTCGAACGCCAGCACGGCGGCCGGACGGCTGCAGCTGGCGGTGCGCGACTCGGCGGCCGACGTGGACGAGACCCTGATCCTGATGGCGGGTGGCCGCATCGGCGCCATGGGCGCCGGGGGCGGCGTCGATCTCGACATCGCCGACAACTTCACGCTGGCCGCCGACACCGCCATCGCCAGCAGCGGCACGGTGACCATCCGGGTCGATGGCCGGCCGCCCCGGCTGCCCGCCAGCGACGGGTTCACGGGATCCATCGTCGTGCTGAGCGGCGCCATCGACGCGCCCACGCTGACCATCACCGGCGGCGACAACCGCGACCAGTTCGAGATCCGCAACCCGGGGGGCATCAACCCGGGCGGCACCACGCTGATCGAGGGGGGTGGTGGCGACGACCGCTTCTTCATCCCGGTGGTCTCCGGCGCGCTGACGATCAATGCCGGCGAAGGCGCCGACCGCTTCTACATCGCCGGCAACGCCTCGCGCACCCTGTTCATGGGCAGCGGCTACTACGACGACAGCGCGCCCGCCGGCACCGATCTGCTGCAGGCCGTGGCCTACCCGCTGCGCGCGCTGGGCGGCGACCTGAGCCGCATCACGGCAACGCTGACGCTCAACCCCGGCAGTGCCGGACCCGTTGGCACCCGCGATGCCATCTACCTGGGTGCGGGCGGCAGTGCGTCCGCGCTCGACGGCGCCTTGCTGGGCGGCGGCATCACGGGTCTGGGCAACAGCGCCGCGATCCGTTTCGACCCCACCGCCAACACGGCGCTGGTGATCGGCCTGTCGGGCCTCGATGACCATTTCCGCGTCAACGATGCGGCGGCCGGCCTGGCGGTCTATGTCTTCGGCGGCGCGGGCAACGATGCGCTGGACGTCGGCAACGCCAGCCATCAGCTGACCGGCATCAGCGGCGTCGTCGCCTTCGAAGGCGACGCTGGCAACGATG
This sequence comes from Burkholderiales bacterium RIFCSPHIGHO2_12_FULL_69_20, assembly GCA_001770815.1. Classification (GTDB taxonomy): domain Bacteria; phylum Pseudomonadota; class Gammaproteobacteria; order Burkholderiales; family Burkholderiaceae_C; genus Pseudaquabacterium. The sequence goes on along the minus strand of MESD01000193.1, from coordinate 61,377 downwards.
CGCTGACCGTGTTTGGCGATGCCGCGGGTGGCCAGACCGGCCAGCTCACCGCCATCGGCATCACCGGCCTGGGCATGGGCAGCAATGCGCTGCGTTCGATCCACACGATGTTCGGCGCCGGCTACGTGCTGCCGGGCAACGACCCGGGTGCCCTCTACTACGCCACGCGCGGCGCCGGCACGGTGGAGAACGTCAACGTCGTACTGGGCGACCAGGGCAACGTCTTCAACGTCGACAGCACCCGCGCCGGCGTCAAGGCCACCCTGCTGGGCGGCGCGGGCGACGACACCTTCACCATCGGCGCCACCGAAAGCGGGCTGAACTCGTCGTCGCTGCGCCGGCTCGATTTCCTGGCCGGCGAGCTGGTGCTCGATGCCCGCGAGGGCTTGGACACCGTCACGCTCGACGACTCCGGCGACGACCAGCCCAATATCGGCAGCTTCGAGGGCAACGCCGTCACCGGCCTGGGCATCACCGGCTCGGTCGCACTGGCGCCGGCCGAGCGCATCACCCTCCAGCTCGGCGCGCAGCGCGACATCTTCTACGTCGCCTCGGTGGCGGCCGGTCTCGACCTGACGCTGATGATGGGCGGTGGCTTCGACACCGCCCATGTCGGCACGCACCAGGGCGCCGAAGGCACCGGCACGCTCGACGGCATCCAGGGCCGCTTCACGCTGGTGGGCGAAGGCCCCGAGGGCGGTGACCAGCTGTTCATCAACGACCAGCGCAATGCGGTCGGCCAGCGCTTTGCCGTCGACAACGCCATCACCGGCAGCCGCGCGCTGTTCGGTGCCGGCATCGCCAACGACGTGCACGCCAGCGTGGGCGCGGGCGGCGAGATCCTCATCGGCAACGGCCACACGCTGGACGCCGCCGCCGCCGCCGCCGCCGCGGCCGGCGTGGCCGGCGCGCGCAGCGGCAATACCCTGCCCACCGCGCTGAACCTCAGCCTGGGCTACGACGGCAGCGCCGTGGCGGTGGCCGTGGCCGCCGCGCCCGGCTTGACCAGCGCGGCGCAGTTGCAGGCCCATGTGCAGGCCGCGGTGGACCAGGCCTTCGACGGTGCGCGCAAGGTCGCGGTCGTGCTCGATGCGGCGGGCGCCATCGGCTTCGCGCTGCCGCTGGACGCCGCCTCGGCGGCGGCCGCGCAAGCGTTGATCGCCGCCGCCCGCAGCGGCAATACGCTGTTCAGTCCGGTGGGCTTCAACCTGGTGTTTGCCGGCCGGTCACTTCCGATGACGGTGGCCGCCGGCAACTACGCCAGTGCGCAGGCCCTGCGCGACCAGGTGCAGGTGGCGATCAACCAGGCCTTCGATCGCGGCTGGCCGATCGACACCACCACCGTCACGCGCAGTGGCATGGCCAACATCGTCTACCAGCGCTTCGAGACCGTGGTGCTCAACGCCGGCACCGGCAACGACACCATCGATCTGCTGGCCACGCACCGCGAGCAGGATCCGCTGGGCGGCAAAGGCTCCACCTTCACGGTCAACGCCGGTGACGGCAGCGACCGCATCAGGCTGGGCGGCACGGCCGCCGGCGGTTCGTTGAACGACCGCTTCGCCCGCGACACCGACCCGCCCAGCTTCGACAGCCCCAAGGGCATCCCGGTGTTCGTCAACGGCCAGGGCGGGGCCGACACGGTGCACTACGAAGACGCGGCCGACGCGTCGGGCGCCAACCTGGTCTTCTTCAATCAGACCTTCGCCAACCTCTATCCGGCAGTGCCGGCCACCGCCGTGCCCAGCGCCGACGCCGGCCAGGTGCAGTTGTTCACCCAGCTGTTCGGCGACGATCCGACCACCACCGTCTTCGAGTCGATGGCGCTGGGCCAGACGGAGACCAAGCGCCCGGTCAACGTGCACACCCGTGGCATCGAATCGGTGCTGGTCACGCTGGGCACCGGCGACGACAAGCTGCGCGTGGCCACCGGCCACCACGGCTTCGACCTGCAGGTCAATGCCGGCGCCGGCAAGGACACCTTCTTCGTCGACAACGGCGTCGACAACGGCAGTGGCGCCGGGCAGCACCTGATGGTCTTCAACGGCGATGAGCACGACGACCTGGCCTTTGTCGACCTCGGCATGGTGTCGCTGGACAGCATCGGTGCGCTGTCGCAGACCGTCACGGCGGCCTATTCCGGCGGTGCGGTGGTGTCGCCATCGCTGCAGAGCCTGCCACCCGGCCCGTACTACGTCGAGACACAGCTGGGCGGCAGCGGCTGGCAGTTCAAGCTGGTGAACGACGCCGGTGCCGCGGTCACGTTGGCCGCCGCCGTGGCGGGCGACGCAGCCACGAACGGCTGGCAAAACATCGCCGACCTCGGCGCCGACCGGCTGTTCGATTCACAGCGCGGCTTCTACATCCAGTTCGCCGCCGATGTCGCGCTGTATGAGCCCGGCAGCAAGGCCGAGGGCGCGGCGCGGCTGCTGGCGGGCGCCACGGCCGGCGCCATCCACCTGCAGTTCAACGGCGGCAGCGGCAGCGCCGGCGGCGTGGGCGATACGCTGCGCATCGTCGGCGACGGCGCCACGCCCGGTGCCACCTACCAACCGAATGCCACGCTGGCCCATGCCGGCAGCGTGGCGCTGGCTGCCAATACCATCGCCTTCCTCGACGTCGAGCCGCTGGTGGTGCACGGCCTGCCCGATTTCCAGGTGATCACGCCCGCCGATCCGGCCGACCTGGCGATCGACGCGATCGACGTCAACAACCTGAACCTGGGCCTGCTGTCGCTGCACACCGTCACCCTCGACGGCGTGATCAGCTGGACGCAGCAGACCAAGCTCGACGTCAGCCAGGTGGCCGACGTGCAGCACTTTGCCAACGTGATGGCGATCAGCCCCGACGGCAGCACCCTGGTGGTGGGTGCCGACCAGGCACGCAATGGCGTGGCGCAGGCCTCGGGCACGGTGCTGGTCTACAGCTGGAATGCCACCACCGGCAGCTGGGTCGAGGCCGCCAAGCTCTACGCGCCCGACGTGGCCGCCAGTGGCGCAGGGGCCGGCTTCGGCCGGGCCGTGGCCATCGACGCCAACAAGACCATCCTGGTCGGTGCGCCGCTGGACAGCACGCGCGGCGAAGGCGCCGGTGCGGCCTACGTCTTCACGCCCACCAGCCTGGGCGGCTGGGCGTTCCAGAAGAAGCTGCTGGCCAGCGACGGACAGGCCGGTCACCGCTTTGGCACCGCAGTGGCCATCGATGGCGCCAGCGCGCTGATCGGCAACTTCCCAATCGCGCTCAGCTCCAGCGGGGCCTATTTCTTCGAGCGCGGCGGGCCGATCTGGGCCGAAGACGCCATCAGCCAGTCGGCGAGTGGCTTCGCCGGCGGGACCGAGCACATCAGCGTCGCGTTGCTTGGCAATACGGCGGTGATCGGCAGCCCCAACAGCAATGCGGGCGCCGGACAGGCCCATGTTTATGGCCGGTCGGCTGCCGACAACATCTGGAACTACAAGACCGGCCTGGCGGCGTCGGAGGCGCAGGGCAACAACCTCCCCTACACGAATGCGGACGGCGTGCAGAGTAGCTTGCCGGGTGACCGCTTTGGCGTGGCGGTGGCGATCAGTGACGGACGCATCGTCGTCGGCGCACCGAACTGGACCGATCGCAACAACCTCAGCAACCTGAGCGACGACGAAGTCGCGCATGGCCGCGCCTTCGTCTTCGAAGGCAGCGGCGCCAGCTGGAAACTGGTGGCGCGGCTGACGGCCGAAGGCGGCCTGCCCGCGGCCGAGGCCTCGGGCGAGGGCAAGGGCGGCGACCGCTTCGGCGCGGCGGTGGCGCTGAGTGGCAGCTACGTGGTGGTCGGCGCGCCCGGTGTCGACGGTGCCGGCTCGCTCGACACGGGTGCGGCCTATGTGTTCACCCAGCTGCCGGGCCAGAGCGGCCTGGGCGCCACCTGGGCGCGTTCCAGCGGGCCGACCGGCGCCGGCAAGCTGCAGGCGGCGTCGCCATCGGGGGCCGATGCCGCCAGCGGTGCGCCGCTGGCCGACCATTTCGGCCAGAGCGTGGCCATCGGCGGCGGGCGCATCGTGGCCGGCATGCCCGGCTACAACGAGACCGGTCCGGTCGGCATCACGCGCGCCGACGTGGGCTCGATCCGCACCTTCACGGCCGGGCCTTCGCTGCGCACCGTGGTCGACGTCAACGTGGCGGTCAACATCACCCACAGCTTCGACGGCGACGTCGAGCTGGTGCTGGAAGATCCCGGCCGGACCCGGACGGTGATGCTGATCAACCGCGTGGGCGGTGCCGGCGACAACTTCACCAGCACCGTGCTCGACGACGAAGCCAGCGTGGCCATCACCACGGGCACGGCGCCGTTCACCGGCACCTTCAAGCCATCGCAGTCGCTGTCCGTGCTCGACGGGATGACCGCCGCGGGCCTCTGGCGGCTGTACGCCACCGATCTGGAGAGTGGCGCGGCGGGCACTCTCAACAGCTGGTCGATGACCATCACCTACAGCGACGGCACGGTGGCGAGTTATGGCTCGACCGCCGCGGCCGCGGCCATCGTCGACTACAACGGCACCCGCCGCCCGGCGGTCATGACACTGACCGTGCCCGAGCGCGACAACCAGCCGGCGGCCCAGCCGGCCGAGATCCTCAGCGGCGCGGTGGGCTCGCAGTTCGGCGCGGTCACCGCCTACGAGCCCGGCACGGGCACGCTGTTCGTCGCCTCGCCCAAGCTCAACGGCAGCATCGACGTCTACATCAACGAGGGCCTGTACTGGCGCAAGACGCAGACGCTTGCCAGCCCCTACGGCAACGTGCAGTTCGGCGTTGCCATGGATGTGGACGGCGACACCCTGGTGGTCGGCGCCACGCCGACCGATGCCGGCTTCATCGGCGCGGTGATCATCTATACCCGCAGTGGCGAGACCTGGTCGCAGCAGCGCATCCTCTCGGGCGTCACCCGCGGCTTCGGCAGCGCGGTCGCGATCAGCGGCGACAAGCTGGTGGTGGGTTCGCCGGAGGATAGCGTCAGTTATGCCTCGACCGGCCGGCCGGCCGGTGACCTGGCGCTGGGCCAGACCGGCGCCGCCTACGTCTACCAGCGCAGCGGCACCACCTGGAGCCTGAACCGCTTCCTGATGCCGGACGACCTCAACCTGCCGTATGTCACCTCGACGGACGGCACGCCCACCTCGCCCAACGTGGGCAAGGCCGGGCTCAAGGTCTACGACGAGGACGCGTTCAGCTATTTCACGGTGCCGGGTGACTACGACCTCTCCGACTACAAGTCACCGCTCAATGGCGAGAACCTGGACGAAAACACCGTCGCCTTGAGTGTCGGCCCGCGCACTGTCGTCACCCTGCTGTCCGACGACGGTGTCAACCGGGTAGTCACCCTCAACAACTACTCGTTCACCGAATACGCGTCGATCAACTTCAACGATGGCGCGTATTTCGTGACCGACAGTGGCATCGTGCTGGCCGGGCCATTCACCGAGATGGGCACCGACCACCGCAACGAGGTCGACTACCTGACTTCGTCGATCATGGCCATCACGTCGGTGCCCGGCACCGACGAAACCTTCGTCGGGCTGGCGGGCGCACGCTGGGGCAGCAGCGTCGACATCGTCGGCAACACGGTGGTGGTGGGTGCGCCGGGCAAGACCCGCGTGGCGACCTACAACCTGGCCTTTGCCAACCAGAGCACCTGGACGGTGAGCACCGGGCTGTACACGGGCCGGGTGCTGCGCGCGGCCGACTACGAAGACAACCGCGACATCTACAACGGCGCGCCGACGTTCTCGACGCTGTTCGGCAGCGATGTCGCGATCTCGGGCAATTCGCACATCTACGCCGGCGCGCCCAACGCCGACCTGTTCAACCTGTTCTTGACGGCGCCCGACCTGGGCCAGGTGCTGACCTACAACTTCAATGGCTATGTCATGGCGCCGGCCAGCCCTGCCGTGCTGCTGTCACAGGGTTTTGTCCACGGCGGGCATTTCGGCGCCGCCAACAGCATCGTCACACGCGGCGGCCTGACCATCGTCGGCGCGCCCGACACCCGCTCGGGCGCGGGCGATGCCTACCTCTTCAACGCGAACACCGACACCTACGCCTACCTCAACCTCAAGCCCTTCGTGCTCGACGGCAGCAGCACGGTCACCGCGACCAATCCCGTGCACTTCGGCACCGGCGCGTCGATCGTGGGCGACGGCTTCTACCTGGTGGGCACCGCCGCGTCGACCAACCTGTACAACTTCCGCGAGCGCGGCCCGGCGTGGTCGCCGCTGGCGGGCAACAGCCTGCTGGTGCCCACGCTGACGCAGGCCGCCAAGCTGGGCGCCAGCGTGGCCATCCAGGGCAACCTGGCCGCCATCGGCGCGCCGCAGTACGACAACCGCGGTGCGGTGTTCATCTTCGAAGACCCGGACGGCGAAGGGCCGTTGCAATGGACGCTGCGCACCACGCTGCAGAACGACGGCATCCGCCCCGGCGACGAGTTCGGCCACAGCGTGGCGCTGGACGCTGGCACGCTGGTGGTGGGCGCGCCGGGGGTCACCGCGCCTGATTGGATTGCCAACAACAACTCGGGCATCACGCCCGGCGCTAACGCCGGCACGATCTACGTCTTCCAGCAGGTTGGCGACGGCTGGACCGAGAAGGCCGGCTTCGTTGCCGGCAAGGGCGATCGTTGGGGTGCAGCAGTCGGCATTTCGGGTGACATCATCATCGGCGGCGCACCCGGGGCGAGCGCTGGTGAGGGTGGTGCCTGGTTCATCTACCGCGACGGCGTCGAGTGGAACCGGGTCGACCCGAACCGACCGATCGACGCGGTGCCGGCGGGCATCGACATGCGTGGCTTCGGCGCCTCGGTGGCCATCGATGGTGATACCGCGGTGATCGGCGCGCCGGGCGCGCCGGCCGACGCGGCGGCAGGGTCCGCCTTCGTCTATTCGCGCAGCGCACTGAGCTGGTCGCTGCAGGCGTCGCTGGCGGCGGGCACACCGCAAGCCGGCGACCTGTTCGGCCAATCGGTGGGCTTGAGCGGCAACCGGCTGGTGGTGGGCTCGCCGGGCATGGACCTGCTGGGTGTGGTGGATGCCGGCGCGGCCTTTGCGTTCGCGCGCACCGGCAGCAGCTGGCAGGCGGCCTCGGTCAGGTATTCGGACGGCCCGTCGACCACCCGCATCGACCTGGAGGCGCAGGCTCGCGCCGGTGATGCCTTCGGCAACTCGGTGGCCATCGATGGCGAGCGCATCGTCGTGGGTGCGCCCGGGCGCGACCACGACTACGGCAGCGGCCTGAACCACGCCACCGGCCTGAACTACACCGGCCTGAAGGTGGACGCCGGCGAGGCCTTCGCGTACGGCCTGAAGAACAACGCCTGGCGTCTGGAGACGCCGATCGACCCGCTGTTCGGCAGCGACGCCACCACCGGCGACCGCATCGGCTACGCGGTGGCCATCAGCGGCAGTGTGGCGATGCTGGGCGCGCCGCAGGCGCTGACCGTGGCCAACGGCCTGCATGGCGACTATTACCAGCTGGTCACCAACACCGGCGACTTTCCCGATTTCGACACGCTGGGCGCACCCACCCATTCACGCACCGATGCGGTGATCAACCTGGTCAACACCAGCGGCGCCGTCGAAGGTTACCCCGACCTTGTCGACACCTTCGCGGTGCGCTGGACCGGCCAGATCCGCATCGATGCCGGTGGCGACAAGACCTTCCACTTGAGCAGCGACGATGGCAGCCGCTTGTTCATCGACGGCCAGCTGGTGGTCGACAACGGCGGCTTGCATGGCTGGCAGACAGTGGTGCGCACGGTGAGCTTGTCGGCCGGCCTGCACGACATCCGCATCGAGTTCTTCGAGGCCACGGGCGGCGCGGGCATCTCGCTGGCCTGGGACGTGCTGGGGGGCGACGGCATCGTGCGCACGCAGCTGGTGCCCTCGCGCGTGCTGTTCGACAAGCCCGTGGGCCGCCTGACCGCCGATGGCGCGCTGCCGGTGGGCTATGTCTACATGCGCAATGTCGGCCCGCCGAGCAAGGTGATCGACGTGGCCGAGCAGCAGGTGCTGATCGCGGGCGCACGCGCCAACAAGATCACCGGCACGATCAACGGCATCGAGACCGCGACGCTGCAGTTCTTCGACATCCGCAACGTGACGCTGAGCACCGGCGCGGCGGCTGACCGCATCACGCTGCCACACGGCAACGGCGGCCTGGCGGCGCAGGGCCTGGTGAACTTCACGCTCAATACCGGCGGCGGCAGCGATACGCTGCTGCTCAACGGCAGCGAGCTGAACCCGCCGGCGTCGGTGGAGCAGTTCGTCGCCAACGGCAGCAGCTACACCCGGCTGGTCGGTGCCTTCACCTTCGACGGCGGCACGGGCGACGACAGCATCGTCACCGCATCCGACGACAGCTGGCGGCTCAATCCCGACAGCCTGCAATCGTTCGGTGGTGATCGCCTGGCCCTGGTCGGCGTCGAAGCGGCCACCCTCACCGGCCTGGCCGGCGGCAACGTCTACAACTACTTCCAGGTCGGCGGTTGGAACGGCGCGCTGCGCCTGGACGGCGGTGGCGGCGCCGATGGCTACCAGGTGCAGGTCGGGCCGCAAGACCACTTCGAGATCGCCGATTCGGGCGCCAACCCGGCCGAGCAGGACTTTCTGGTCCTGGTCGGCAGCGCGGCCGCCGAGGCGCTGGTGGTCAACCCCAACGACCTGAGCGTGGGCACCGGCACGGCCAACTACACCGGCATCGAGACCCTGGTGGTGGCCGGCGGCGCTGGCGACGACTACCTGCGTGTGCGCAATACCAGCGCCAACACCCTGCAGCTGATCGGCCAGGACGGCAGCGACACCTACGACGTCGGCTTCGACAGCCTGCGCGTCGGCGTCGCGGTGTTCGTCAACGACAGCTCGGCCAGCGTTGGCGACAGCCTGCTCAAGCGCGCCGGCGACGTGATCGTGGGGACCGGTGCGCCCTTCGAGATGAGCAACCCGGCCTATCCGGGCCGCAAGGTCACCTTCGACGAGTCGATCGAATGGCTGGTCGGCAGTTCGGCGGCGGCGCCGCCCGAGCTGAACATCGCCGCCACCCAGGGTGCGATCGAGGGCCGCTCGACCGACTTCGTGCTGGGCTCGTTCAGCCACCCAGGCCATGTCGGGCCGTCGTGGGTGGGCACGGTGGACTGGGGCGACGGCCTGGCGCAAGAGTCGTTCTCGACCGTGCCCGGCACACTGGCCGCACGGGCGCACACCTACGCGCAGGACGGCGTCTACACCGTGACCGTCGGCGTCCACGAGAACGGCTTCATCAGTGCGGGCACCGCCCGCACGTTCCTGGTGACGGTGGCCAATGCCGTGCCGGTGTTGACCCCGGTGGCGGCGCAGGCGGCCACCGAAGGCACGCCGTTCAGCGTGGCGCTGGCGGCCCAGGACGGTGCCGACGACCACCTGCGTTGGTCGCTGACCAGCGCACCGGCCGGCGCCTCGATCGACCAGAACGGCGTGTTCCGCTGGACACCGCCGGCCGGGCCGCTGACCCAGGGCGTGATGGTGCGTGTCACCGACGACGCGGGTGGCTTTGCCGAGACCGCGTTCAACATCGTGGTGGCCAATGCCGCGCCGCTGCTGAGCAACCTGGCCGCCACGGCGGTCGACGAGGGCGGCGTCACCTGGTTTTCCGGCACCGTCAGCGATGCGGGCCGCGGCGATGTGCTGACGGTCGACATCAACTGGGGTGACCCGCAGTCGCCGGGCAACCTGCAGCGCATCGTGCTGGCGCCGTTCGTGTTCTTCGGCCAGGTGTTGTTCGATCGGCCGCAGACCTTCTCGCTCTCGCACCGCTACCTCGACGGCGTGCCGAGCCTGAACCGGGCCATCGTCGCCACCGTGACCGACAGCGATGGCGGCACGTCGAGCAAAGTCGCCGTGGTGACAGTGGCCAACGTGGCGCCGGTGCTGAGCGCGCTGCAAGTCACCGCGTCGACCGAGGACGGCTTTGCGGTCCTCAGCGGGCAGATCGTCGACCCCGGCCTGCGGGATGACTTCACGCTGGACATCGACTGGGGCGATCCCAGCTCGCCGGGCAATCTGCAGCGTGTCGTCGTGGCGCACGACGGCGCCGGTGTGCAGAACTTCGGCCTGTTGCACCGCTACCTCGACAACCCGGCCAGCGGCTTCTACCTGGTCAAGGCCACGGTGACCGACAAGGACGGCGGCGTCGGGATTCGCTACGCCTTGGCGAACGTGTCCAACACGGCGCCTGGGCTGGGCAACCTGCAGGCCACCGGCATCGACGAGAACGGCGCCACGGTGTTCACCGGCACGGTGACCGACGATGGCACCCGCGACAGCTTCACGCTGGACATCGACTGGGGCGATCCACTGTCGCCGGGCAACCACCAGCAGGTGACGTTCGCGGCCAGCGCCACGGGCACACAAGAGGTCAGGCTGACGCACCGCTACCAGGACAACCACCAGACCACCGCGCCGCTGTTGTCGTCGGTGGACGTTGCCAGCCTGGCCATCGCCGATGTCAACGTGGCGCTGGACATCACGCACACCTATGACGGCGATCTGCAGGTGATCCTGGTGAGCCCGACCGGCACCGAGCTGCAGTTGTTTGGCGGCGTCGGCGGCGGGGGCGGCAACTTCAGCGGCACCGTGCTGGACGACGAAGCCGGCGCACCGATGGGCGAGGGCGCCGCACCCTTCACCGGGCGCTACCGCCCGCTGAATGCGCTGGCCGCTTTCGATGGACAGTCGGCGCTGGGCGACTGGACGCTGCGCATCACCGACCAGGCCGGGCAGGACGTGGGCTCGCTCAACGGCTGGTCGCTCGAAGTGGGCTTCACCGACGGCTCGGTCGCCACCTACGCGGCGGCCGGCTTGCCGCAGGCGATCCCCGACTTCGACGGCGCCGGGGCGTCGCTCGAATCCCGGCTGACCGTCGGCGCGCCGACCGTCGCCGACGTCGATGTGACGCTGGACATCACGCACCCGCGTGACCATGATCTGCAGGCCTTCCTGCGCAGCCCCTCGGGCACCGAGATCGCGCTGTTCAGCGTGGTGGGCGGCACCGGCGCAAACTTCAGCAACACCACGCTCGATGACGAGGCGGGGGGCGAGCTCTTCTGGGGCGCGGCACCGTTTGCCGGCCGCTACGCGCCGATGCAGGCACTGTCGGCCGCTGACGGTGAAGCCGCTTTCGGCGACTGGACGCTGACGCTGATCGACCAGAACACCGGCCAGGCCGGCATGCTCAACGGCTGGTCGCTGCAGCTCACGCTGGCCGACGGCTCGGTGCGCACGATCACCTCGGCCGCCGGGCCGGCGGCCATACCCGACCACGGCGCGAGCTACACCATCGGCGTGGTCGTCACCGACGACGACGGTGCCCGCGGCAGCGGCGCGGTGGGCCTGACGGTGGCCAACGTGGCGCCGGTGCTCAGCAGCTTGCTGGCCACCGGCACCAACGAGAACGGCGACACCGTCTTCACCGGCACGGTGACCGATCCGGGCGCACGCGACAGCTACACGCTGGACATCGACTGGGGCGATCCGCTGTCGCCGGGCAACCTGCAGCAGGTGACGCTGGCGCCCAGCGCCACTGGCTCGCAGACCTTCACGCTGACCCACCGCTACCTCGACAGCAGCCCGGTCTCGGCGCCGCTGAGTTCGGTGCTGGTGGTGCCCTCGATCTACGCACTCACCGTCACGCTGGACATTGCGCACACCTGGGATGCCGACCTGAGCGCCTACCTGGTCAGCCCGACCGGCACCACGGTGCAGCTGTTCGGCGGCGTGGGCGGGCCGGGCGACAACTTCAGCGGCACCGAGCTGGCGGACCAGGCGGCGTCGAGCATCGCCTTCGGCAGCGCGCCCTTCATCGGCAGCTTCAGGCCGCTGGAGTCGCTGTCGGCGTTCAGCGGGCAGTCGGTGCTGGGCGACTGGACACTGCGGCTGATCGACCAGGCCGGCCAGGACGTGGGCACGCTCAACGGCTGGTCGCTGGGGGTGCTGTTCAGCGACTTCAGCTACAGCGCCTACAGCGCGACCAACGGGCCGCAGGCGATCCCCGATGCCGGCCTGGGCCAGCTCGAGTCGCGGCTCACCGTGGCCTCGCCGACCATCGTCGACCTCGACCTGGCGCTGGACATCACCCACACCCACGACGGTGACCTGCAGATCGTGCTGGTCAGCCCGGCGGGCACCGAAGTGCCGCTCAGCAACCGGCTGGGCGGCAGCGGGGCCAACTTCACCGGCACCGTGTTCGACGACGAGGCCGCGTCGGCCATCGCCGGGGCCAGCGCGCCGTTTGCCGGGCGCCTGCGGCCGGTCGGCGCGCTGAGCGCGCTGGACGGCGAGGCCGCCTTCGGCGACTGGACGCTGCGCATCACCGACCAGGGCGGTGCCGATGCCGGCATGCTCGATGGCTGGTCGCTCACGTTCACCCTGTCGGACGGCAGCGTGCGCACCACCACGTCCACCGCCCGGGCCGTGGCGATCCCCGACCACGGCGCGGTCTTCACCATCGGCGCCACCGTGACCGACAGCGACGGCGCCAGCGGCTCGGCGGCGATGGCGGTGGCGGTGGCCGACGTGGCCCCGGTGCTCACGGTCTCGGGCCCGAGCCAGGCTGTCACCGGGCAGGCCTACGTGATCACGCTGGGTTCGACCGACCCCGGCAACGACCCGCTCAGGCAGTGGTCGATCGACTGGGGTGATGGCCGGGTCGACACCGTCGGCGCCACCGCGGCGACGGCCAGCCATGTCTACACCGCCGTCGGCGCCTTCACGGTGCGCGCCACGGCGAGCAACGACGATGGTGACTTCGACGCCACGCCGCTGGGGGTGCAGGTGCTGGCCGGCACGCTGCAGCTGACCAACTTCACCGCCACCGACAGCGGCTTCACCGCACGCTTCAGCCAGGTGCTCAACAGCGCCAAGCTCAATCTCTACGACACCGCCACGGCCGGTCTGGGTGCTGCCGACGTGGTGCTGACCGGCCCTGCCGGCGTGGTGCCGGGCAGCCTGGTGCTTGACGCCGACCGGCAGGGCTTCAGCTTCGTGCGCACCGGCACCGCGCTGGCAGCGGGCAACTACACGGTGACGCTGGCCTCGCGATCGAACGGTTTCACCGACCTGGCCGGCGTGCTGCTCGACGGCGACGCCAACGGCGTGGCCGGTGGCGACCATGTGAGGGCCTTCAGCGTGGCCGGCAGCGGCGCGCTGCTGTCGATCGTCGACATCGCCCGCGGCCCTGGCCAGGCCCTGAGCCAGCCGGCCACCCTGGCGGGTTTGCCGATCCGCTTGAGCAACGCGGCGGGGGCCAGCCGCGTCGAGTTCACGCTCGACTTCGATGCCACGCTGCTGGCCGTCACCGGGGTCACGCTGGGCACGGGTGCATCGGCGGGCAGCACGATCAGCACCGATGCCAGCCAGGCTGGCCGGCTGCGGGTGGTGGTCAACCTGGGTTCGCCGGTGGTGGGCACGGGTGCGGTCGAGCTGGTGCGGCTGCTGTCGAACGTGCCGCTGGGCGCGGCCGCGCTGTACGCGCAGAAGCAGGTGCTGGACCTGACGGTCGTCAGCATCAACAACGGCGCCATCGCGGCACGCGCCGACGACGGCGTGCACGTCAACGCCTATGTGGGCGATGCCAACGCCAACCGCGGCTACAACACGCTCGACGTGCAGCGCCTGCAGCGGGTGGTGGCACGCTTCGACACCGGCTTTGCCGCCTACCCGTTGCTTGATCCGGCGATTCTGGGCGACACCTCGGGCAACGGCTCGTTCAACAGCCTGGACGTCTCGCGCCTGCAGCAACGGGTGGTGGGCATCGCGCAGACCACGATTCCGGCCTTCCCGACGCCGGCGCTGGCCACCCAGGTCTTTGGTGGTGCAGACCCGGTGGTGAGCATGGGCGCGGTGGTGTCAGCGGCGGGCGCTTTGGTGACGGTGCCGATCCTGCTCGACGAGATCGCCACGCTGGAGTCGGTGCAACTGGGGCTGACCTATCCGCAGGACCTGCTGCGCCTGATCGCGGTGCGCGAGGTCGGCGTGACGGCCGATTTCCAGTTCCGCGCCGACCAGAGCGGGCCGGGCTGGGTCACGTTCGACGTGTCGCGGCTGGATGCGGTGGCTGGCAGCGGGCCGGCGCGCTTGTTCGAGCTGGACTTCCTGGTGGCAGCGGATGCGCCTGCCGGCGACATCCCGATCGATCTGCAGTGGGCGGTGCTCAACGACACCGGTCTGACGCTCAACCCGGCGCCCTTGCCGGGGCCGGACGTGACCGACGGCCGCATCACGATCGTGGCGCCGGGCAACGCACACGCCATCGAGCCGGTGCCGGCCGCGGGCGGCTTGCCGGGCTTGTCCACCAGCGCCGGCCGCGACCTGCCGACGATCCTGTTCACGGCCCCCACGACGATCAAGCCACTCGCCATCGAGCAGCGCGATTGGAAACGGTCGTTCGTCACCAACCTGGGCGCACCAGCGTCGGCCAATCCGAACGCGGCCTTGCGGTTGACGCTTCCGGTGACGGCGAAAGCCGTGTCCACCCTGGGCCGGCTGGCCCGGTGATCGGCGGTCGGCCGCGGGCGGTGGTGTCAGCACGCAGGCCTGCGGTGTGCAGACGCCCCGCGCGTGATGCCGATGCTGTCGCCAGCGTGTTCAAACACAAGTCGAGGGTTTTCCAGTGCGCTTGACCCCCCTCAAATCAAGGGGTCAAGCGCGCAATTTTTCTCGAAATGACTGGTTACGTACGGCAACATCCAGCACCCAGACTTGCTTGACTTTGCATAAGTTGCCGGTGCGTTTCGACGCCGCCCGGTGAGGTTTCAAGCGGGCCTGCTCACACGCGGCGAGCCACTTCCGGTCATCCTGATTCCGGCGGTGCACGAAGGGGGCTGAAGCCCTCTCAATCAGGCGTTCCCGCAGGAGACCGCCATGCAATGGCTGCGCCAGCTCACGAGCCGCATCACCCAGTCCCGCCAGGCCCGCCGGGCCATGACGCTGAAGGCCACCCGGCCGCAGCAGCCACGGCAGGGCCTGCGGCTGGAGGCGCTGGAGCCGCGCTTGCTGCTGTCGGCCACGCTGGACGGGGCGGGTGTGCTGAACATCACCGGCACCGCGGCGGCCAACTCGGTGGTCATCGAGCAGGTGGCGCAAAGCACCGACGGCCTCAGCGCCACCCTTCGCGTCACGCTCGATGGCAATTTGTTGCCCGACTTCGTCGACGTCACCTCGATGGCTGTCGACGCCCTGGGGGGCGACGACACGGTGCGCCTGAGCACCGAAGTCACGGTACCCACCACCCTGGTCGGCGGCAGCGGCAACGACACCTACGTCGGCCCCGACATCGACACCGAGTGGACGGTCTCCGGCGCCGGCCTGGGCGCTGCGGCGGGCGCGGCCTTCAGCGGCTTCGAGGGCCTGGTCGGTGGCAGCGAGGCCGACAGCTTCACCCTGCAAGTGGGCGCAGCGCTGCCGGGCGGCATCGCCGGCGGCGCGGGCAGCGACGGCCTCGTGGCCTCGGACACGCAGGCGCACAGCTGGCTCGTCGATGGTGCCGACGCCGGCACGCTGGACGGCAGCCTGGCGTTTCAGGGCATCGAGAACCTGCTGGGCGGCAAGCTCGACGACAGCTTCTTGCTGGCCGCCGGCGGCGCGGTCTCGGGCGCGATCGACGGTGGCCTGGACGACGCGCAGGCTGCCACACCGGCGATCGACACCTTGAGCTTTGCCGGCCGCAGCACGGCGGTGGCCATCAGCCTGGGCGGTGATGCCCCCAGCGCCACCGACGTGGCCGCCTTCCAGGGCATCGAGGTGCTCGTTGGCAGCAGCACCGCCGACACCTTGACGGGCGCCGACGAGGGCCGCATCACCTGGACGGTGAGCGGTGCCGACAGTGGCGACGTCGGCGGGGTGATGTTCTCCAGCGTCGAGAACCTGGTCGGCGCCGACCTCACCGCCAGCGACCTCTTCGTCTTCAACGCCGGCGGTTCGCTGAGCGGCAGCGTGGCCGGTGGCAGCGGCACCTTCGACAGCATCTCGGTGCAGGACGGCGTGGGCGGCGATTTCGCCGCCTTCAACCCGACGGGCCTGGACGTCGCGGGCACGCTGGCATTGCACGGCAAGACCATTGCCTACAGCGGCATCGACCGCCAGGATTTCGTCGGCGGCGACGCCTTCGACAAGATCGTCTACGGCTCGGTTTTCAACGACCGCATGGTCATCGAGGACGCCAGCACCACCACCGCGGGCCAGATGCGCGTGCGCTTCGTCGGTCTCAACTTCTTCGACGGCGCATCGTTCAGCAGCGGCGTCGTGTTCGACAACCCGGCCGAATCGCTGTCGGTCTACGGCCTGTCCGGCGCCGACCAGATCGAGATCAAATCGCTCGACACCCTGTTCAGTGCCGACCTGCGTGTTTACGGCAGCCGCATGCCACTGCTGGCCAGCCTGGCCCAGGTGCCCGAGGACGACGGGTTCATCGACAGCGTCGCCATCAGCGGCAACATCAACACGCAGGGCGGTTTCCTCGACATCTGGGCCGACCGCATCGCGGTGGACCCGGCCGTGGTGGTCGACACGGGCGATGCCGACATCGTGCTGCGCGCCCGCCTCACCGGGCTGGCCGACCTCGAGAACCTGCTGCCGGTGCTCGGCACCGCGCGCCATGTCGACATCGACGTCGGCGCCCATGCCACGCTCAAGGGCGGCGGCATCTACCTCATCGCGCAGGCCGAAGACAAGAGCACCGCCGATGCGGCCGGCGTGCCCAAGGAGGTCGACAACTTCATCATCTCGCCGCTGCAGGGCTGGGTGGCCGACGTGCTGGCGCTGCCGGTGAAGCTGCTGGTGAAGAACTCCACCGCCACCATCACGCTGCACGAGGGCGTGCAGATCGAGGGCAGCAGCACGGTGGGCCTCTACGCCACTGCCGCCGCCGCCGCCGCGGGCGTGGCCAAGGGCAGCCTGTTCAGTGTGGGTTACACCCGCGCCGACGCCGACGCGCGCATCGACATCCAAACCGGCGTGCGCATCACCTCGGGCGCCGCCGTGGTCATCACCGCCACCGCCGAGGCCACGGCGGCGATGAACGCGTCGACCGAGCGCGAGATGGACAGCACGCAGAACCCCGGCGCGGCGCAGATCGCGCTGGCGCTGGCGGTCAGCGATGCCAACGCCACCTCGCTGGTGACGGTGGCCACGGGCACCCACATCGAGGCCCAGCTCACCGCCAACATCACCGCCAAGGGCAGCACGACATCGGAAGCCGACGCCGAAACGGGCATCTTCTCGGACGGCAAGGCCGGTCTGGCCTTCGGGCTGAACTTCTCCCAGGCCGACATCCGCACCCGCGTCGACGGCACCGTCATCGCCCATGCCGACCCGGTGCTGGGCTACACGGTGAAGATCGAGATCGACCCACTGGCCGGGCTCAACCCCGACGGCACGCCGCAGGCCGGCTATGTCGACTACGCGAACGACCGCATCTACGTCGGGCCGAACGCGCTGGTCACCGAAGACACCATCACCTACACCAACCGCCGAGGCACCAGCATCGGCGGGCTCGCCGACGGGCGTTCGTACTTCGTCATCACCAGCGGCGACGGCTGGATCAAGCTGGCCGAAACCGAGACGCAGGCGCTGCGCGCCGCGGCGGGCGTCGAGGCCCACAACATCGTCGACCTGCGCACGCAGAACCTGCCAGCGACCGAGAACAACACCCACGTCTTCGGTGCCGCCGACGTGAGCGACGCGGCCAACACGGTGACCGTCAACCGCAACGGCGCAACGGTGTTCAACGCCTTCGAACTTGGCCAGGCCGTGGTCTACAAGGCGCCGGCCGGCGGCACGGCCATCCCGGGGCTGGTCGACGGTGGCACCTACTACGTGGTGGCCAGCACCAACGAGCAGAACCTGCAGGGTGATTCGCGGTTCGCCGACGCGCAGGTGCTGCGCCTGGCCGAAAGCGAGAACGAATCGCGCGCCGGCGTCTTCATCGAACTCGGCGCCGCCACCGGCGGCGGGCATCAGCTCTATGCCAAACACGTGCTCGATTCCGGCTTTGCCACCGGCGTGGGCATCGTTGCGCAGCACGAGGCCACCGACCGGGCCACCGCCAGTGCCGGCCTGAACAGCGAGAACCCCGACCCGAAGGGCCTCATCGAGAAGCTCAAGGAAGTGCCCGGCAAGCTGACGCCCAACCTGGGCGACAAGCTGCTGCAGGGCCTGACCAAGGACTACCGCGACGCCGCCGGCAAGCCCGCGGCCGGTGCCAGCGGCAAGTTCTCGATCGCCGGCGGCCTGGCCTTCACCTACGCCGACCATGTGGTCACGAGCGACGTGCTGGGCAATGCCGTGCTGCAGTCGAACGAAGACCTGGAAGTCAAGGCGCTGGCGACGCAGAAGTTCAACATCAGCGCGTCCAGCACCACCAAGCCGCAGCAGCAGGCCGGCGGCGGCAGCAGCACAACCAGCGCGCCCAACAACGCCAGCGTTGCGGTGGCCATCAACGTCACCAACAACACCGCGCTGGCCACCGTGCATGGCGGCGCTGAACTCGACGCACTGCGCGCGCTGCGGGTGATCTCCGACGTCAGCTACCCGATCCTGACGCGCTTCGACCAGTTCATTCCGCTGTCCTGGGGCGAGTTGACCGACTCGATCCGCAACGATGGCTACGCGGCCATCACCAAGTACCTGAACCTCAACCTCGGGGCCCAGGACGCGTTCTTCAACACCTGGACCTCGGCCACCTCCGAGGCCGACAACATCGGCATCGCCGGCTCGGTGTCGGTGCTGGTGTTCACGAACCGGTCCGAAGCCGTGGTGCAAGGCGGCGTCGCGCTGAACCAGAACCTGGCCTGGCGCCGCAACGCCGACCTGCCGGGCCAGCCCGGCACCAGCAATCCGCACGTCAACCAGGCCGCGCTGCAGGCCGATGGCAAGGGCGAGCAGGTGGTGTCGGTGGAAGCCACCAACTACCAGCAGACGATCAACATGACGGGCGTCTTTTCGCTGCCCGACTTCTCGTTCGACGTGAACCCCAGCGTTGGCGTAAGCGACTTTCTGCCCCTGCCGGTGCTGGACTGGAAGGCCAAGAAGGAACTCAGCCTCGACCCGGCCGGGGTCAACGGCGGCAAGGGCGGCGCCGGTGGGTCGATCTTCATCAGCGTGCAGGAGAACACCACGCACGCCATCGTCGAAGACGGCGCCAGCGTCTACAGCGGCCTCGACGGCGGCTTCAACATGAAGGCCGAGGAGGCGATCCTCAACGTCAACCTGGCGCAATCCTGGGCCAATGGCAAGAGCTTCGCCATCGGCGGCACCGTGCTGTATGCCGGCCAGACCAGCGACACGCTGGTGCAACTGGGTGCGGCCGCCACCGTGACCGGGCGCGACGTGCGCCTTTACGCCGGCGACCTGACCACCAACGTGACCTGGGCCGGCGGCATTGCCAAGGGCGAGGCGCTGGGCGTGGGCATTGCCGTGTCCATCAACGACCTCGACCGCAGCACCCATGCGCTGATCGGCGCTGCCGATGCGGTGGCCGGCACGCCGGTGTCGGCGGCGCAGCGCATCGACGTCGCCGACGGCGTGAGCGCGCTGGCCAGGATCGATGGAGATGTCTGGGCTTTCACCGTGGCCGGTGCCGTGGCCAAGGCCGAAAGCGACGTGCCCACCGACGCCACCGCGACGGCGACTCCGCAGAGCGCCACGCAGGGCAAATCGGTGCCCGGTGTGCCGGCCGCGCCGGGCGGTGCCTCCAACGACCCCAAGACCGGCCTGGCCGTGGCCGCGGCGGCGTCGATCAACCTGGTCAACGACGATGTGCAGTCGTCGATCGCCGACGCCGGCCAGGTCAAGGCCGGCTTTGTCGCCGTCGACGCCGAGAACAACCTGGGCATCCTGGCGGTCACCGGCGGCGTGGCCTTTGCCAAGGTGGGCAGCGGCGCCACCGCGGCGGCACTGGCGGGCGCTTTCAGCCTGAATCAGATCGACGGCGGCACCCGCGCCTCGGTGCAGGACACCGCCTTCACGCTCAGCGGCAACGCCACGGGCGAGGCCACCAGCGTCGACACCTTGCGTGTGCGCGGCGACAACGCCTCGCGCATCTTTGCGCTGTCCGCCGGCGGCGCAGGCGCGGTGGCCCAGGGCAGCAGCGGCGGTGGCAGCGGCGGCAGCTCGGCGATCGCCGTGGCCGGCTCGGTCAGCGTCAACGTGATCAAGGGCGAGACCTCGGCCGACTTTGGCTTCAGCACAGCCGCACTGAGCGGGGGTGATGCCCGCGTGACGGCCAGTGACCGCTCGCTGATCACCGCGGCCGCGGGCGGCCTGTCGTTTTCGTTCGCCAGCGGCCAGCAGGGCAGCTCAACCGCCCTGGCTGCCGGCGTCTCGGTGGCCATCAACATCATCGACGGCGGCGCCAAGGCCCATGTCACGAACGGGTCGCTGACCTGGGCCGACGGTGCCGCGGGCGATCTGACGGTGGCGGCCACCAGCGCGCAGAAGATCGGCGCCTACACGCTGGCCGCCGCCGTGGCCGGCGCCATCGGCTCGCAGGGCTCGGGTGTGGCCGGCGCCGGCGCCGGGTCGGGTTCGGTGAACCTGATCGACGGCAATACCGAAGCCACCGTGCGGCAGAGCACGGTCAACACCGGCACAGGATCGATCAGCGTGCTGGCGGCCGATCAATCGCAGATCCAGGTGCTGGCTGGCGGCATCGCCGGTGCGCTGGGCCTGTCGACGTCGGGCACGGCCGCCGGCATTGCTTTCGGTGCGGCCTTTGCCGTCAACATCATCGGCGAAGACGGCACGAACGCGGTGCTGGCCGAGGTCAGCGGCTCGCGCGTCGAAGGCGGTGGTGATGTCACGGTCGACGCGCAATCGCTGTCGAGCATCTTCGCGCTGACACTGGGCGTGGCCGGCAGCGCCAGCGTCTCGGGCAGCGGTGCCGCGCTGGCGGGCAGCCTGGCCGGGTCGTTCAGCTACAACCGCATCCGCAACAACACGCAGGCCAAGCTGCGCGACGGCAGCAGTGTCGATGCCGGCGGCAGCGTGTCCGTCACCGCCGCCGACGACAGCAGCATCAGCGCCGACGCCGGCGGCTTCGCGTTGGCCATCGCCGCCAGCGCCAGCAGTGCCGGCATCGGCATCGCCGTGGGCGCGGCGCTGTCGATCAACGAGATCTCGGGCAGCGTGCGCGGCGAGATCGACGCCAGCACGGTCGAGCACGCCAGCGGCCTGACCGTGGACTCGGCCTCCACCGGCAGCATCGACGCGCTGAGCCTCGTCGGCAGCCTGTCCGTGGGCGTCGGCTCGGTCGGCGTGTCGGTGGCCGGCGCCGGCGCTGCGTCTAAGAACGAGATCACGCGCACGGTCGAGGCGCGCATCAACGCGTCGTCCGCCACGCTCGACAGCGGCAGCGTGACCGTCACCGCCAACGACAGTTCCGAGATCGACGCCGACTC
The DNA here is from genome assembly GCA_001770815.1 of Burkholderiales bacterium RIFCSPHIGHO2_12_FULL_69_20. Classification (GTDB taxonomy): domain Bacteria; phylum Pseudomonadota; class Gammaproteobacteria; order Burkholderiales; family Burkholderiaceae_C; genus Pseudaquabacterium. The sequence continues at coordinate 39,926 of MESD01000193.1, read as the reverse complement.
GGGCGGCGCCGCGCTGGCCATCGGTGTGGGCACCAGCTCGGTCGGTGTGGCGGTGGGCATCGGCATCGGGCTGTCGATCAACAACATCGGCAACACCATCACCGCTGCCATCGACGGCTCGACGGTGGTTTCTGGCGGTGGCGTGCGCGTCGAGGCCGAGTCGGCGTCGTCGATCCGTGCCTATTCCTTCGGCGTCGCCGGCGCCGTGGCGGCCGGCACCAGTGCCGGTATCGGCATCGCCGGCGCGGGTTCTGGCTCAGGCGGCTACATCGCCAACAGCGCCACCGCACGCATCCAGAACAGCACGGTGACGGCCGGTGGGCCGTTGACGGTGCGGGCCACCGACCGTGCCGTCATCGACACCATCGCCGGCGCGGGCGCGCTGGCCGTGGGTGTGGGCGGCAGCGTCGGCGTCTCGGTGGCCATCGGCATCTCGATCGCCCTGAACGACATCCACAACAGCACCAGTGCGACGGTCGGCAACAGCACCATCCTCGACAGCGGCAACGTGCTGATCGACGGCACGTCCACCTCAGAGATCACGGCGCTCACCGTGGCCGGCGCGGCCAGCGTCGGCGTTGGCGTCGACGTGGGCGTGGCCATCGCCGGCGCCGGCGCGGTATCGCTCAACAACATCCACAACACCGTGCAGGCCACGGCACAGGACGCCAGCTTCCAGTTGCGCACCGGTGCGGCCTATGCCGTCACCGCCGCCGACCAGGCCGTGCTGAAGGCCGACGCCGCCGCCGTGTCGTTCGCGCTGGCCGGGGGCATCTACGCCGGCGTCGGCGGGGCGGTCGGTGCGTCGGTGGCCATCAACAACATCGGCAACGCCACGCGGGCATCGGTCGACCGCGTCAATGTCACCTCGCGCGACGGCGGCACGCTGGGCAGCGTGCGCGTGACGGCCAACTCCGATGCCAGGATCGACGCGCTGTCGGTCAGCGCCGCGGGTGCCGCTTCGGTATCGCTGTTTGCCGCCGTGGCCGTGGCCGCCGCGGGCGCCGTGTCGCAAAACGCGATCGCAAACACCACGCAGGCCACGGTCTCCGACAGCGTCTTCGACCGCTCGGGCAGTGTCACCGTGCGGGCCGTCAGCGACGCCGCGATCATGTCCAACGCCGTGGGCGCCTCGGTCTCTGCCGCGGTGGCCATCGGCGCCGTGGCCGTGAGTTTCGGCATCGCGTTCGCCGACAACCACATCGACAACGTCACGCTGGCCGAAGTGAAGGATTCGGGCTTCGACAGCGTTGGCACGATCACCGTCGACGCCGCCTCCGGCGGGCGCATCGACTCACTGGCCGTGGGCGCCTCGCTGGCCATCACAGTGGCCATCGGCGCCGTCTCCCTTGCCGGCGCGGCCAGCGTCACCAACAACACGGTGACCAACGACACCCAGGCCCTGGTGCTGTCCAGCGCGCCGGGTCTTGCATCGCCGGACGAGGGCCTGCGCGCTACCGGCGACATCCACATCAGCGCCAGCGACGACACCGGCATCAAGGCCGAAAACGTGGCGGCAGCGCTGGCCATCGCGGTGGCCATCGGCGGTGCGGTGGCCATTGGGGCTTCGCCGGCCACCAACACCATCGACAACCGCGTGCGCGCCAACGTGGACGCATCGAGCCTGCAGTCCACCGGCGGGCGGGTCGACGTCGATGCCACGTCGGCGAACCAGATCGAATCCCTGTCGATGGCCATCGCGGTGTCTGGCTCGGTGGGTGCTGCATCCGGCGCCGGGTCGAGCGCGATGAACAAGATCGGCGGCAGCGGCAATGCCGCCACGCCGCACCTGACCGAGGCCTCGATCACCGGCGGCTCGTCGGTGTTGGCCGGCACGGCCCTGGGTGTGACGGCCGTCGACCGTTCCGACATCTCGGCGCTGGTGGTGGCGGCGGCGGCCGCTGCTGCCGGCGGAGGCATCGCCGTGGGCATCTCGCTCACCGACAACCAGATCGGCGGCAGTGTCACCGCGCTGGTGGCCGATTCGTCGGCCAGCGCCGCCGGCGGCGACCTGGCCATCACCGCGTCTGCGGTGCAGGCCATCAACGTGCGTTCGGTCGGCGTGGCGGCGGGTACCAGCCTGGGCGCCACCGGGGCGCAGGCCAGCGCCACGATCAGCAACACCGTGTCGGCCACGGCGCGCACGGTCAGCCTGTCGGCAGCGGGCCAGGTGCTGTTGAACGCCAGCTCCGACCAGTTCGTCCGTGCCGAGACCGACGGCGTCGGCGTCGGCTCATCGGGCATCGCCATCACGCTGCCCAGCACCGACATCGGCGGCAGCACGCTGGCCGCGCTGGAGGGCGCCAGCAGCATCACCTCGGGCGGCGGCCTGGAGGTCAAGGCCGACTCGAAGTCCGAAGCCGAGGCGCAGTCGATTGCGCTGACCATCGGCGTGGCCGGCGCCACCGGTGTGGGCGGCGTCACGCGCATCCACCGCAGCACCGACGCCCACATTGGCGCCGGCTACACCGACACCACGCCCACGGCCAGCAGCATTGTGGCCACCGACGTCGTCATCGACGCGACCTCGGTTGCCCTGGCCACCACCAACGCCTACGGCGGCGCGGGGGCGGCCATCGCCATCGCGGCCTTCGTGCCCTCGGCCACCATCGATGGCAGCACCCGCGCCTACGTGGGCCGCGCCACGACGCTGAGCGCGCGCTCGCTCGACATCGATGCCAGGTCGACCGAACACGCCGACACCGACGCCGTCATCGTCGGCGCGGGTGGCGCCACGATCACCGTGGCCAAGTCCGATGCCGTCATCGCCAGCCAGACCGAAGCCTTCGTCGGTGCCCAGCGCACCGGCCCGGCGGGCGGGGGTGCGGCCACGCTGCGCCTGGACCAGGCGGCCACGGTCGACGCCGTCAACGACTCCAGCGCCGAGTCCTTCATCACCGGCGTCAGCGCCGGCGCGATCACCGTCGCGGTGCTGAACCCCAACGCCATCGACGGCGCCGCGGTGCGCGCCTACGTCGGGCGCAACGTCGACCTGCAAGCGGGCACGCTGGCCGTTCGCGCCGACGCGACGATGCGCACCGAGGCCAACGCCTCGGCCTTCGGTTTCTCGGCGCTGGGCAGCGGCGCAGGGGTCGGCACCGCGTCGACGATCAACGGCCCGGTCGAGGCCTGGATAGGTGGCAGCCAAGGTGAAAGCCTGGCTGCGGACACGACGCAGGTTGACGTGAATGGCGGCGTGGTGGTCACAGCCACCTCCGATGCGCTGGCCAAGACCGACGCCTCGGGTGTCACGGTCGGTCTGGGCGTGGCCATCTCGGCGATGGTGCCCAAGGCCAGTGTCGACACCAAGACCGGGGCCTGGGTGGGCTCGGGCGTCACGCTCGAGGCCGATTCGCTGGACATCAAGACCACGGTGCAGCAGCGCAGCGCGCAGTCAAGCACCAACCTCATCAACGTCAGCCTGGGGCTCGACGTGGGCGTCACCTCGGCCGTGGCCGAGGTCAAGGGAGCGGCGCAGGCGTTCGCCGGTGGCAGCGCCACGACGATCGACGTCGCCGGTGCGATGAAGGTCACCGCCGAGACCGCCGCCGGCACCGCCAACGCCCGCACCCAGCTGGGCGGCGGCGGCACCATCAGCGTGCAGGTGGCGCTGGCCAGCGCCTCGAACATCGCCGGCACCCAGGCCTGGATTGCCGACGGCACGCAGATCACCGGCGCCGCCAGCGTGGCGGTGAAGGCCGACTCCAAAGACACCGCCTACGCCACGGCCAACGTCGCCAGCGGCGGCCTCATCAGTGGCCGTGGCACCCGGGCCGACACCACGGTGACACCGAGCACACAAGCCTGGGTGGGCCGCGACGTGCGCCTGGACAGCCGCGGTGCGCTCAGCGTCGATGCCATCGCGCAGACGGCCGAAGGCGACGCCAGTGCCACCGCCGTCGGCGGCGGCCTGATTTCGGTGGGTGCGGCGGTGTCCGCCATCCACATCCAGCCCACCGTCCAGGCCTGGATCGGCGGCGGCAGCACCCGGGTCGACGCCGGTGGCGACGTCTCGGTCAACGCCGAGCTGCGCCAGCAGCAAAGTGGGCTTCAACTCAACGACAACCTGCTGCACAGCAGTGTCAGCACCGCCAACGACACCCTCCAGCTCACCAGCCACGGCTTGACCACCGGCGACGTGGTGACCTACGACCCGAACGGGCAGGCGGCGATCGGCACCGCCAGCGGCCCGCTGGTGGCTGGCCGCGACTACGGCGTCATCGCCGTCGATGCCCATACGCTGGCGCTGGGCGCCGCCACCAACGGCACCGCCGTCGACACCAGCAGTCCGTTTCCGCTGGGCGCGGGTGTGTCGGGGGTCGACACCGACCGCGACGTCATCGTCTTCGGTGGTCCGCACAACCTGAACACCGGCGACCGCATCGTTTACGCCGGTGGTGGCGCGGCGGGCAACCTGGTGGCGCCGGGGTCTTACCTGGTTCGTGTGATCGACGACCGCACCATCAAGCTCGACACCGCGCTCTCGGCGCCGGTGAGCTTCAACGCCGCGCAGGGCGGCCTGATCAGCGGCGGCAACCGGCTCAACCTGGGCGGCTTCGCCAACGGCGACCTGGTCACCTACCGCGCGCCGGCCAGCGCCGGCTTCAGCAGCGATGCGGTCGACAAGGCGGGACCCGACGGCGCCGGCGAGTTCACCGTCAGCGACAACAACCAGATCTACATCAAGAACCGCATCGACACCGATTGCGACGGCGCCCCTGATGTCGACGTCGGCCACGGCCTGGCCGACGGCCAGGTTGTCACCTACCACAGCAACGGCACCGTCATCGGCGGCCTGAGCGACGGTACCAGCTACCAGGTCGTCAAGATCGACGACTACCGCGTCAAGCTCACCGGCACCACACAGGCCACCGTCAGCGGCCTGGTGTTCGACCGGGTGGCCAGCGCCAACGACACGATCACGCGCAACGATGCCGGCGGCAGCTGGATCGCCGACGGCTTCGTCGCCGGCCAGAAGATCCAGATCAGCGACACCGGCAGCAACAACGGCGAGCGCACCATCCTCTCGGTCAGCGCCACACAACTCTTCTTCGCCGGCGACGTGCTGGCCGATGAAAACGACGCCGGCAGCGCCACGCTGCGCAGCGCCGAGATCCTGCTCGACCCCAGCACCTCGGGCTCGGGCGTGCGCCACCTGCTCGTGCCGCAGGCGCTGGGCGGCCTGCAGAGCGGGCTCAACTACACGGTGGTCAACGCGTCGGGCGGCAGCTTCCAGCTGCAGCGACCCGATGGCGTGATCGTCCCGTCCATCAGCGTGGGCAACGCACAGGGCCTCCACCAACTGGGCAAGGAAGGCATCAACCTGGCGGCCAGCGGCGGCACCGCGCTGAACCACCAATTGCGGCTGGACCTCAACAGCACCACGCCCGGCGCGGTGAACCTGCTGCTGGGCCCGGGCGGCGTGTCGCTGCGCCAGGTCAGCCCGCCGATCGGCGACGGCCAATCGTCGTCGTCCGCGCGCGGCAGCGGTGGCGCCTTTGCCGACGTGCAGGTGCCGCAGGCCACGGCCAGCTTCTTTGCCGACGTGCAGGCCTCGATCGACGCCGACCGCGTGCGCAGCACCGGCAACGTCAGCATCACCACGCTGTCGGCGGGCGCGGTCTCGGCCTTCGGCAACAGCCGCTCGGGCGGCTTCATCCAGGTGGGCGTGACCGATGCCTCGGTCGACTACGGCAGCCGCAGCAATGCCTTCGTCGGCCATGCCGGCGACGGTGTGATCCGCGGTCTCAGCGACGAGGGCGCAGCGCCCCAGGTCAACGCCAGCGGCGTGACGATCGAAGCCGCCGGCGACTTCAAGCTGCGGGCGGTGACCGATGTCACCACCAACGCCACCGCCTCGGGCAAGGGCGGCGGCTTCATCTCGGTGTCGCGGGCCACCGCCACCAACGACATCACCGCGCGCACCAATGCCGTCATCGGCAGCGGCGCCGCGGTCGATGCACGCACCGTCGACCTGCTGGCGCAGGCGCGCAGCCTGCGGCCGACGGCTGTCTCCGAAGCCACCGCTGGCGGCTTTGCCGGCGGCGCCACCGCGACCGCCGACAACGACATCAGCTCCAGCACCCTGGTGCTGCTGGAAGGCACCGCCGCCGGGCTGACCGCCATCGGCGGCCGCCAGGGCATGGACATGGAGGCCACGCACACCACCGTCAACGCCGTGCGCCGCCCCGAGTCGCATTGGTACGGCCTGTTCGGCGGCGCTGGCGACGAGGGCGACAACTCCGGCACGGTGCACAACCTGATCGACGGCGACCCGGGCGTGGTTGTCACCGTGGCGCCGCGCCCGGGCAGCGCCACCAGCAGCGCCGTGCCAGCCAGCCCGCTGGATGTGGTGTCGGGCTTCGACAGCCTGGCCCTGCTGGGCAAGGCCAACAACAGCAGCATCAGCACCACCGGCGGCGGTGCCATTGCCGAGCAACGCCGCGCGATCGTCTGGGACGCCGACGTCGTGGTGGGCGCCGGGCCCACGCCCGAGCTGTACGTGCTGGCCGATGGCACGATCGCCCGCGCCATCAATGTCACCGTCAACGGCACGCCGCATCCGGCGCCGGGCACCGCCACCGGGGCGCAGATCGAGGTCGCCGACATCCTCAACAGCCGCCTCGGCGAGGTGGTATTTCAGGCCGTGGGCGAGATCGCCGGCGGCCGGCAGATCGCCAGCCACTACTGGGGCACCTTCACTTTCGACGACGGCTTCGACAGTGTGCGCATCACCAACGAATCGGACGCGCCGCTGCTGATCAACAGCATCGACCTGGTCAACAGCACGGGCCAGCCGCGGGTGCATCTGGATCGCGCCGGCCAGCCGGTGACGCTGAACTTCAAGCTCGAGCGCACCGTGGAACCTGGGCTGATCGACATCCGCAACCTGGGTGCCGGCAACATCGTGCTGCGCAACGGCAAGCAGATCAACAACCCGGTCGGCGAAACGCGCTTGCTCAACACCGGCGGCCACATCGTCGCCGAGACCGGTGCGCTGCCCACCTACCTGGTGCGCACCGGGATGCTGGGCAACCAGCACACGGCCACGGTGCCGGCCGATTTCGAGGGCGAGAGCGATCACCGCTTTGAAGGCGTGATCAACTTCGCGGGCAACGGCACCACGCCCGACACGCTGACGCGCCAGAACGGCAGCAGCTGGCTGGCCGATGGCTTCCAGATCGGCGACCTGGTGAAGATCGAGGTGGCCGGCCAGACGCCGTTCGTGGTGCAGATCGCCGGCTTCAGTGGCGGCGCCCAGCAGACGGCGATCCTCAACGCGCTGGCGTCGGTGCTGCCGCAGACGGCCGAGGCCTTCGTCAGCCGCTTCCACGGCATCGAGGCCCATGGTTCGGTGGGGTCCGTCGCCGCGCCGGTGCGCGTCGAGCTGATCAACGCCCCTGGCCAGGTGGCGCAGACCTGGGGCGAGGCGGGCACCGACCTGTTCCTCGACCTGTCCGCCCGCTTCCGCGGTGTTGCGGTCGATCCGGTCACCGGCGGTTTGCCGGTGCCCACACCGCGCGTCGACACCGTGACGGCCGGCCGCGACACCCAGGTGCGCATCGGTCAGACCGTGATCGAGGCGGGTCGCTTGGCCGCCGGTGGTGTGCTGGTGACGGTGCAGGGTCGCAACAGCTACCCCGAGAGCGGTCCGTACTACAACTTCTACCGGCCCGACCTGCTGGCCAACGGCGAACCCGTGCGCTCGATCTATCCGACGGCGGCCTTCGCCACCGGGCCGGCCACGGTGGTGGACGCCACCTGGACCTTCGGCCTGGCCGAGGCCGGCGACCACCTGCGCATCAGCGCCATCGACAGCACCGATCCCGATGTCGACACCCGGGTTGTCAACCTGCTGGGCGTCGGCAACCTCCGGGCCGGCGGCAACTTCGTCGACCTGCTGAGCAACGGCTTCATCGGCACTGAGGCCAACCCGTGGCGCGAGATCGTCGCGGTGGACGCCACCGACGGCGACGACCTGCGTGTGGGCAGCATCCGCTCCACCACCGACAGCGTGTTCCTGATGGCGCCGCGCAGCTTCGTCGACGCCGATGCGGCCGACAACGATCTGGCCTCGCTGGCCGACATCGGCGGCGTCGGCATCACGTTGACGGCGCTGGCCGGCGGCGTGGGCAGCCGCGCCAACTTCATCGAAACCAATCTGGTCGACAGCGTGGCCACCGGCCATCGCACCGGTGCCAAGAGCGGTGCGCTGACGGTCAGCGCCGAGCTGTCGGTCTACATCGAGGAAATCGACGGCGACTTGCGCGTGGCCAGCGTGCGGGCCAACCGGGGCGATGCGTCGCTGGCGGTCCGTGCCGGATCGATCGTCGATCAGCTGGCCACGCTGGACGCCGGCAACGAAGACCAACCCAACGTGACCGCGCGCCGCATCGACCTGGCCGCGCACGCGGGCAGCGTGGGGCGTGTCGGCGACGACCTGGATGTGAACAGCGGCGTGGTGGCCGGCGCCTACGTGGCCGACGGCCGTGTCTACGTGCAGGGTGATGCCGGCATCTACCTCAGCGAGACCGAGCGCGAACTGAACCTGCTGGCCGCCCGGTCCGATTTCGGCGACATCCGCCTGACCGTGCCCGACACCGCGCTGACGCCGGTGTTCCTCAACGGCGACCCGTCCCAGGTGATCAGCACCGGCGAGGACTTCTACCTGCTGGTCGACGACGGCGGCGAAGGCGCGCAGATCGCCCAGGGCGCGGCTCTGAGCGTGACCGCCGGCGAGGCGGTGGCGGCACTCAGCGTGGCGCTGTGGATCGGCGACAACGTGATCACCCACGCCAACAACCGCGTGGTGGCCGGCACCGGCATCCAGATCCGCGGCGACGAGCGGCGCCGTGCCGACGGCAGCCTCGACCCGGCCGATCCCGACGCCGGTTTCGGCAGCACGATGCTGCTGCGCGGCAGCATCGGCAAGACCGCTGCGCCCGCCGATCCGACGCAGTTCAACCCCAACGACAAGTCCTTCACCCAGATCCTCGGCAACAACGACACCGACAGCTTCCTGTTCTACGAGACCGACCTCGACGCCAATACCAGCGCTTACGGCAGCGCCACTGTGACCGCCGGCGGCAGCCTGCCCACGACCAACAGCGACGGCGAAGATCGGTTCACCGTCACGCGGCTGGGTTCGATGCACGTCGACCGCAACGGCGTGGGCGACACGCTCACGCTCGACGGCCAGGCCGATACCGACAGCTACCTGGTGCTGACCACCGGCAGCCAGGGCGAGGCGCGCAACCACGTGATCAACGTGCTCGACACCGGCGCACCCGACGACGGCGTCGACGTGCTCAGCGTCTTCGGCGTCGACGGCAACGAGGCCGAAGGCAGCACCGACGACATCTTCCTGCTGCGCCGCAGCGCCGCCATCCCGTCCGAGCTGGCCACCGCGCCGGCCTTCGTCGCGCTGCTGCACGGCACGCTCGACCAGGCCCGCGCGGCCAGCGCCGATGGCAACGTGCGGCCGCAATCCGTGCAGCGCATCAACTACGACGCCAACCTCAATGGCCGGCTGCAGGTCTACGGCCAGGGCGGCAACGACGTCTTCGCCGTCGACGACAACAGCGCCATCACCACGCTGGACGGCGGCAGCGGCCAGGACCATTTCCAGATCGGCCAGATCTACGGTTCGCAGCGCATCGCCGGCAACGTCTCGGGCACCGATGCCTTCACCACCATCGCCACCACGCGCGGCTACGTCAGCCGCGGTGCGTCCCTGCCGATCGTGGCACAGGGCGGCAGCGGCAACGACAGCTTCACCGTCTACAGCAACAAGGCCGAGTTGCGCCTGGAAGGTGATGCTGGCGACGACCTGTTCATCGTGCGCGCCTTCGCGCTGGCGCAGGTCGACGGCAGTGGCCAGATCCTGCTCGACGCCAGCGGCGTGGCCCAGCCGCTGCTGACCAGCGACGTGTCCACCGCCGGCCAGATGAACGTGCGCCCCGGGGAGGGCAACGACACGGTCCAGTACAACATCAACGCGCCGGTCTCGGTCGACGGCGGCAGCGGCTTCGACAAGGTGGTGATCCTGGGCACCGAGTTTCCGGACAACTTCGTGATCACCGAAGGCGGCGTGTTCGGCGCGGGCGTCAACGTGCGTTTCCAGAACATCGAGGTGCTCGAGATCGACGGCCTGGAGTCCGACGACGACTTCTACGTGCTGGGCACACCGGTGGGCGTGATCACGCGGATCATCGGCGGGCTGGGCAGCGACAGTGTCAACGTGGGCGGCGACGTGGCCGAACCCATCGTGATGCAGCAGCTCGAGGGCAGCGCCAGCAGCATCGGCCACACGGTGACGGCACCCGACTCGCTGTACGACGGTCTGGCCATCGACGGCATCGACCCCACCGTGGCACAGGCCAGCGCCGGCGCCGTGGTCATCCGCGAGAGCGATGGCAGCAGTACCGTGCGGGAGGGCGCCACTGGCGAGGCCCTCAGCGTCGACAGTTACTTCGTGAGACTGGCCACCAAGCCGGCCGACGGTGTGGTGGTCTATGTCACCGTCTCTGCCGCGCGCTCGAACCGCGAGGAGCAGGGCGCCGGCGGCGATGCGTTGTGGCTGTCCAAGGCCCTGCCGTCGAGCTTCACCCGGCCGGTGCCCATCGACGGGTTGGTGGTCGACACCCCTGACCGTGCGCTGGTGCTGAAGTTCACCGCCGCCGACTGGGACCAGGAACAGGCCGTGCATGTGTACGGCGTCGACGACGGGCTGGCCGAAGGCGAGCGCACCGTCACCGTCAACCACGGCGTGCGCGCGATCGCCGAAGATCAGGCGCTGAGCAGCGCCACGAACGACCAGGCCGCCTCGGTGACCACCTTTGATTTCGCCAAGGTGCGCAACGTCGAGGTGAAGATCCTCGACGACGATGCACCGGTGCTGATCCTCACCCAGACTGGCGGCGGCACCTTGGTGCTCGAAGGCAGCCTGCAGGCCGATGCCGACGGCTTCAAGCCCGGCATCGCCGACAACGTGAACCTGCGCCTGGGCCAGTTGCTCACCGGCAGCCAGACCGTGACGGTGATGCTCAGCTACGACGCGCTGCAGATCGGTTTGTCGGGTGCCGGTGTCAGCGTGCTCGGCGGTGGCTTGGCAAGCATCACCTTCAACGCCGCCAGCTCGGCCAGCGGCATCGACATCGCCGTCACGGCGGTGGACGACGCCACCCGCGAGGACTTCAAGCGCAGTTTCGTCAATGCGGCCGTCACCGCCACCAACGGCGCCGCCCAGTACGACGGCCAGCGCGCGCAACTGGCCGTCAGCGTGCACGACGACGACGCGCCGGGCGTGCTGGTGCTGCAGAGCGACGGCGCTACCCGGGTGGTCAAGGACGATGCGGCGCCGGGCGACCAGTCGGTTGCCGACAGCTACACCGTGCGCCTGACCCAGGCGCCGGCGTCCGATGTCACCGTCGCTATCAACACCGATGGCCAGGTGCTCACCGCGCCGTCGTCGCTGGTGTTCAACGCTGCCAACTGGTACCGCCCGCAGACCGTCACGGTGACGGCGAATCCGGCCTTCGACCCGGCCAGCCTGGCCATCGATGCGACCACCCAGAAGGTGTGGGCGCCGCAGCAGCATCTGCTGACCAAGCTGGGCGGTCCGCTGTCGGTGGTGGGTGGCACGCTGGGCGAGCGCGCGCTGACGCCGGCCGTGCTGCTGCCGGCCGAGCGCAACGCGCCGCTGCTGCAGATCGGCACCCAACCCGACGAGCGTGACCAGATCGACACGCTGAACATCTACGACGATGCCAGCCAGGAAGACAAGGTCGGCGTGCTGAGCGCCACCGGGCTCACCGGCTTCGGCCTGCCGCCCGACCTGCTGGTCGGCGCCAATGCGTTCGGTGAACCAGCCACCTTCCCCGGTGGCATCACCTGGGGCGATGCGGCCGCCGGCCGGTCCGGCATCGAAGTGCTGAACCTGCTGATGGGTGAGGGCAACGACACCCTCACCATCACCGGCACCCTGGTGCCGGCCGACGAAGGCCGCGACGCCAACCGCGGCCCGGCACACCACGGCACGCTGACCACGGTGCATGGCGGTGGCAACCTGGGCCTGACGCCCGGCGGCAGCAGCATCGTCGGCGACACGATCACGGTCATCGGCGGCGCGGGTGCCCACTCGCCGCTGGTGGTCTACGGTGACACTTCGCAGGACGGCACCTGGTACAGCGGCCTCACCCACCTGACCAGCCGCATCGACAACCTGGTGCTCGGTCCCAAGCTCCATCCCCAGGCCGGTACGGCGGACGATCTGTTCCGCTTTCCGCGCGCCAACCCGTTCCAGCAGGCCGGCAACGACGTCATCGACGCCAGCGCGCTGTTCACCGGTGCCGATGTCGAGGCCACGATACTGGGCATCGCCATCTACGGCGGTGCGGGCAACGACACCCTCATCGGCACCGGCGCCGGCGACCACCTGGCCGGCGGCTCGGGCGACGACTCCATCTTTGGCGGTGGCGGGGTCGACCTGATCTACGGCGACTCAGGCTTCAACGTCGACCCCATCACCCGCACCCTGGTGATGGTGACGGCCGATGCCGGTGTCGGCACGCTGGGCTTCGGCCCCGTGCGCGATCAGATGGTCGCGGGCCAGGACACGCTGTCGGGCGAGGCCGGTGCCGATGTCATCTTCGGCGACCACGGCGTCGTCAACCAGGTCGTGCCGCGCGGCACGGTCTACCCTGACTACGCCGCGGCGGCGGGGCGCGCGGCGGTGTTCGGCTACGCCACCGCAAACGCGTCGAACCTGCAATTCCCGTACACGGCCAGCGACAAGCTGCTGACCACCGGCTTCATCGACTCGGCGGCCAGCGAGGTTTTCGCCAACGGTGCGGCCGACCTGATCTTCGGCGGCACCTCCGGCGACCTGATCTTCGGCGGTGGCGGCGGTGACGAAGTCCACGCCGGCAGCGGCGACGACCTCGTCTTCGGCGACCAGGGCCTGGTGCAGGCCGTGGGGGGCTTCTTCCTCTCGAACGAGAGCCTGCCGCCGCTGGCACCCGAGCTGCGCCCGGCGGGCCAGCGTTCGGTGGTCTTCACGGCGATCAACACCACCACCAACACCGGCAGCGGCGACGACCTGATCCACGGCGACGACGGCAGCGACGTGCTGCTGGGCCAGCAGGGCGACGACGTGGTCTTCGGCGGCAACGACGACGACATCGTCATCGGCGGCAGCAACGTGGTCGGCGCGCTCGACGGCGACGACCGCCTGGACGGCGGCGCCGGCCACGACGTGATCGCCGGCGACAACGCCGACATCTACTACCGCCCGGACAACCTCGACGTGCGCTTCGCCACGCTGACCGGCGCCACGCTGTACAGCGAAGTACCGGGCGCCACCGAGGGCCACTCGCAGACGGTCTCGGTCGACGCCCAAGGCCGGCCACTGAATGCCGACCCGGATGGCGTGCTGCCGCAGGCGGCCACCGCCGCGGTGCCCACGCACCGCGAATACCGCATCCGCCTGCTCGACCACAGTGCGGCGCTGGAGCAGCAGGCCGACAACCGCGATCTGCGTGTCTGGGGCGACGACACCCTTGCCGGCGGTGCGCAGGACGACGAGATCTTCGGCCAGCTCGGCGACGACGTCATCCAGGGCGACGCCTCGATCCTCGGCGCGTTGGTCGGCGCCAGCGTCAGCAGCGGCGGCGCGTTGATCCTGCAGCCCTCGGTCGAGAACCTGGCCAGCGACGGCGAAGACTATGTCGAGGGTGGCGGCGGCAACGACGTGATCTTCGGCAACCTGGGCCAGGACGACCTCATCGGCGGCAGCTCCAGTCTGTACGGTTTTGCCACGCCCGAGCTGCGGCCCGACGGCGCCGACATCATCTTCGGCGGCGCCGGCACGCGCATAGCTCGCTACGAACTGGGCACCGGGGGTGATTCACGCACCAGCCTGGTGGCCGAGCACGCCTTCGACGCCGACGTCATCACCGGCGACAACGCGGTGATCCTGCGCGTGCTGGGCGCCAACGGCCAGCCACTCACCTTTGCCTACGACGCCACGGTCGACATCGGCTCCGACCCGGCGAACCCGCAAGCCACCGAACAGCGCGGCAACCAGCGCGTCGTCGTGCGTACCTTCGACCTGCTGGACTACACGCCCGGCAACGACGCGGCCGCCATCGGCGGCAACGACCTGGTCAAGGCCGAGGACGGTGACGACATCGTGCATGGCGGGCGCGGCAACGACGTGCTCTACGGCGACGGCTGGGACGACGACCTCTACGGCGGCACCGGCAGCGACCGGCTGTTCGGCGGCAGCGGCGAGGACGGCCTGCTTGGCGACGATGGCCGCATCAGCACCAGCCGCAACGGCGTGGCCGAGCCGCTGTACGGCATCGCCGCCAGCACCGAGCGCCTGATCGAACTGCCCGGCCCCTTCACCGGTGCGGTGGTCGATCTGACCGGCTACCTCAAGAAGACCGTCAACCTGCTGGCCTGGGAGCAGCAAGGTGGCGATGACACCGTCTACGGCGGTCTGGGCGACGACTTCATCCACGGCGGCGACGGCAACGACGCGCTGTCGGGCGCCGAGGCGCTGCCGCCGTTCTTCGACGACGTGCGCGCGGCCACCGCGGCGCCGTTCGTCTACGACGCCATCACCCGCAAGCTCGACTTCTACGACGCCGACCAGCCGATGCTGAAGGTGGACGGCTTCCTGCTGAACTTCGAAGCCTTCGACCGCGGCGTGTTGATCGAGGACGGCAAGGACTGGATCTTCGGCGACGGCGGCCACGACGCGCTGTTCGGCGGCACCGGCCACGACCGGCTGTTCGGCGGCCTGGGCGACGACTACCACCAGCTCGACGACCACCTCGACACCAGCGGCGGGCTCAACGACGTGCCCGACGACGCCACCGAGGTGCAGACCACCGGCGGTGCGGGCGACTTCGCCTACGGCGGCGGCGGGTTGGACGTATTGATCGCCAACACCGGCCACGACCGCATGTTCGACTGGACCGGTGAGTTCAACAGCTTCATCGTGCCGTTCGCCCGCTTCGGCGCGCCGACGATCAACCGCCTGCTCGCGCCGCACACGCTGCAGTTCATCACCGACCTGGCCACTGCCGGTGGCGCCGACCGGTCGCTGACCGAGCCGCATGGCGAAATCGGCCTGGTGACGCAGCACGACCCCGAGTGGAATCAGCAGCATGGCGCGCCGCGCGACCCGCAGCCGGGCAACGGCCACGCCCGCTACGACGACAGCGGCGGCAAGGAAGACGACCGCACGCTGGCGCCGCTTCAGACCGCGCATGGCAGCACGCCCAGCGGTGGTGTGCCCGGCACGCCTGACACGGCAGTGATCCGCATCGAGAACGCGATCAACGCGGCCAACCCGCTGCTGCCGACGCTGACCGAAGACGCCGACCAGCCGTTCGGTTTGGGCGTGCAAGCCGGCTCGCCGCTGACGCTGACCTACCTGGTCAGCAACCTCAGCCCGGACGGCTCAGCGATCAGCGACGTGCAGGTGCTTGATGATGCCGGCACGCCGGCCGACCCGAGCGACGACATCGTGCCGCTGTTGATCAGCGGTGACGACGGCGATCAGTTGCTGGAGGTCGGCGAGCTGTGGCTGTATGCCGCGCCCGCGGGCCTGCAGGCCAAGGCCGGACCGCAGCGGCACCTGGCCAGCGTGATCGGCAGCTCGGCCGCCGGCAACCCGGTGACCGACGACGACCTGGCCCACTACAACGGCAACGGCATCACCGCGTCGGCGATCCGCCTCGAGAAGGCCATCAATCCGCTCGATCCGATGCAGCCCACTGTGGCCGAGGACGCCGACAGCGCCCCCGGCCCGACGTTGCTGGTCGGCACGCCCATCACCTGGACCTACCAGGTGTTCAACCAAGGCGCCGAAGCGATCCAGCTCGGCACCCTGGTCGACGATGCCGGCACGCCCGGCGTGCTGGGCGACGATTTCACGCCCGCGGCCGTCACGGTCACGGTCGGCGGTGCCGATTTCAACGTCGGCGATGCCGATCGCGACCAACTGCTCGACCTCGGCGAGGTCTGGCGCTTCACGTCGGCCGGCACTTCGGCGGGCAGCTACCAGGCCGTGATCGGGGCTTATGCCAACCTGGCCCGGGTGAGCGGCACGGGCGCGTCCAGCGGCACCCTGGTGCAGGACGACGATGCGGCCCATTACCTCGGCGTGATGACGCCACCGCCGCCGGCGGTGAGCGTGCGGCTCGAGAAGGCCGTCAACGCGGCCAACCCGCTGGCGCCCACGGCCTACGAGGACGCCGACTTCGCCACCGGCCCGATCCTGACGGTGGGCAGCACGGTGGTCTGGACCTACCAGGTCATCAACACCGGCATCTCGGCCTTCGCGGTGTCGACCGTGCGCGACGACGCCGGCACGCCGGCGCTGAGCAGCGACGACTTCACGCCGACGGCGGTGCTGGCCGCAGGCAGCGCCTTCAATATGGGCGACATCGACCGCGACAACCTGGTCGATGCCAACGAGGTGTGGCTGTACCGCGCCAGCGGCACGGTGGCGGCAGGCCAGTACGTCAACAACGGCGTGGTCACGGTGCAGGACCCGGTCGGTGTGGCCACGGCCAACGCGAGCGACCTGGCCCACCACTACGGCAGCCAGGCCGGCCTGCAGGTGCTCAAGGCGGTCAACGCCGCCAAGCCGCTGGCCCCCACCGTGGCCGAGGATGCCAACAGCCCGGCCACGCCGGTGGTGCTGGCCGCCGGCTCGACGGTGGTGTTCAGCTACGCGGTGCGCAACACCGGCAGCGATGCGCTGGCCACAGTGACACTGATCGACGACAACGGCACGATCGGTGTCATGGACGACGACTTCGTGCCAACGCCGGTCACCATCACCGCCGGCGGCCAGGTCTACAACACCGGCGACTCCAACAAGAACGGTCGGCTCGACCGCAACGAAACCTGGCTCTACAGCGCCAGCCGCGTGGTCGGCGAGGGCGCGTACACCAACGTCGCCACCGCCAGCGGCACCAACACCCGCACGCAAACGCTGGTGCGCGACGACGACCCGGCCCACCTGTTCGGCGCGGTGGTGGGCCTCGATCTCGAGAAGGCCATCAACGCCGTCGACCCGCTGCACCCGACCGCCGCCGAAGATGCCGACCAGCCGCTGTTCCCGGTGATGCTGAACCTGGGCACGGCGATCAGCTTCACCTACCTGCTGGCCAACACCGGCAACGGCGCGGTGGTGGTGAACGCGGTGCGTGACGACGCCGGCACGCCCGGCGTGACCAGCGACGACTTCAGCCCGGCCGCGGTGCTCAGCGCCGGCTTCAACATCGGCGACCTCGACCACGACAATTTGCTCGACGTCGGCGAGGTCTGGCGCTTCAGCTCGGTGGGCACCAGCGCGGGTGGTGTCACAGCCGAACTCGGCCTGCACACCAACACGGCCACCGCCATCGGCACCGACGGCCGCACGGGCCGCACTGCGACCGATGTCGACACCGCCAGCTACTTCGGCCAGGCCGGCGCGGTGCGGGTGGAGAAAGCGATCAACGCCGAGCATCCCAGTGCACCCACGCGCTACGAGGATGCCGACGTGGCGACCGGGCCGGTGCTCGAGGTCGGGTCACCCACGGTCTGGACCTACCAGGTCTTCAACCAGTCGGGCATCGCGCTCGACATCGTTGAACTGATCGATTCCGACGGCTTCTCGCCGGTGTACGTCAGTGGCGACACCCACCCCGACGGGCGGCTCGATCCCGACGAGGTGTGGCTGTTCACCTCGGCCAGCGTGATAGATGCGCCCACCGCGGCGTTGCCCGGCCAGCAGGCCAACACCGTCAGCCTGATCACGGTGGACGACAGCGGCGTGCGATACACCGACGACGACCTGGCACACTACCTCGGCACGACCACCACGGCGACCAGTGGTATCCGCGTGGTCAAGGCCATCAATGCCGTCGATCCCAGCCAGCCCACCGTGCAGGAGGATGCCAACGACGCGCTCGACCCGGTGATCCTGACCATCGGCACGGTGCCGACCTACACCTTCCTGGTCAGCAACCTCGGCACGAATGCGCTGAACGACATCGTCCTCACCGACGATGCGGCCACCGATAGCCCGGGCGACGACTTCAGGCCGGTGCCGGTGCAGCGCGGCTCGAACATTGCCGGCGACACCGACAAGGACGGCCTGCTCGATCCGGGCGAGACCTGGCGCTACAGCTCGGCCGGGGTCTACAACACCGCGCCGGCATCGGGGGCCCACGTCAACGTGGCCCAGGTGAGCGGCAAGGACGTGATCACCGGCACCACGGTGCGTGACGACGACGTGGCCCATTTCGTGGTGGCGCTGCCTGCGCACACCCTGGGGCGCATGACCGGTGGCGGCAGCGTCTTCACCGACGACGGCATGCGTGTGACGCATGGTTTCGAGTTGCACTGCGACGTCGACATCGGGCCGAACAACCTCGAGGTCAACTTCGACAAGAACAACTTCCACCTCGAGACCGTCACGGCGATGGCCTGCTACGACGATCCGCGGCTTGACCCGCTGCCGCGTCCGGCACCGTTCGACACGCTGATCGGCGAGGGCGTCGGCCGCTTCAACAACAAGGCGGGCTACACGATCCGCTTCACCCTCACCGACAACGGCGAGCCCGGCAAGACGGACATCGCTCAGTTCGAGATCCGTGATCCGCAGGGCCGACTGGTGCTGTTCGTCTCGGGCAAGCTGCACAACGGCAACCACCAGGCCCATCCCGAGAACAAGACCGCGGCGTTGCTGCAGGCGGCAGCAGCGCCGGTGGCAATGGTCGGCGCGGCGCCAACGTTGCAGGCCTCGCAGCTGGCGGCGGTGGTCGCGCAAGCCCGGCACGAATGGGCCGATGCGGGTGCCGGCGCAGCGCAGCTGGCGCAGCTCGATGCGGTGCAGCTGCGTTTCGCCGACCTGCCCGGTCTGACGCTGGGCCAGGCCGAAGGCGGGTTGATCACGCTGGACCGTGATGCCGCCGGCTGGGGCTGGTTCGTCGACCGCACGCCGCAGGACGACCGCGAATTCGCGCGCAGCGCGCAGGGCCTGGTCGCCACGGCCGGCCCGGCTGTCGGCCGCATGGACCTGCTGAGCGTGCTGACGCACGAGCTGGGCCATGTGCTGGGGCTGGACCATGGCGACGGCGTGATGGGCAACAGCCTGCAGGCCGGCCATCGCAGCACCGCAGTCGACACCTTGCATCCGTCAGGCTGGATCGAGGTGCCGGCAGCATCGTCATCGGCACCGGCGTCCGCAGCGGCGCCGGCGTTCAGCATCGACTGGTCGGCCGAGTCGCTGCGTGAGACCACCGCCCCGGTCGCCGTGGCGCGCAGCAAGCCCCTGAACTGGCAGGACCGCTTCGTCAGCCACCTCGGCGCCACGCCGCAGCGGCTGGACCCCAACGCCTCGTTGCGCCTGCACCTGGACGTGGCGCCGCGGCTGTTGGCCAAGCCCGGTGGGGTGGGCCGCTGATGCCGAACCGCTTGGTTCACGCGGTGCCACCTGCCGGGCGCCGCGTGTGCCGGTACTTCTGGCGCATGTCACCCCCCGAATGCCGGGCCCAGGTTTTTGCCGAGGCGGCGCTGTTGCCGGTCCGCTACCCTGAGCCATGTGTCGACGACGCACCGCCTGTCTCCCTTGAACTGATCCGAGAGTGCCCATGAGCAAGCAACTGCTGATCTATGAAACCGCCGTGCCGGTCTCGGCAACACGCCATGCCGATGTCAGCCTGGCGCCCAGTGGTGATTACGCGTTCTCGGCCGGCGTCAACGCGGTGCCGCTGATGGCGGTGGAGTTCCTGCGCGCGGCCGTCGAGTACGCCATCGTCTTCACCGTGGCCGGCGACGAGGTGACGCCGGCGGTGGTGCTGGGCGTGCGCGGTGACCAGAACCTCTACCTGGCGCCCGACCGACAGTGGCAGGCCAAGTACGTGCCGGCCTTCATCCGCCGCTACCCCTTCGTGTTCTCGCGCAGCGGCGACGGCAAGACGCTGACGCTGTGCATCGACGAGAAGCACCCCGGCGTCAACCGCGAAGGCCGCGGCGAGCGCCTGTTCGGCGACGACGCCAAGCCCACGCCCTATGTCGAGCGGGTGCTGAAGTTCCTGCAGGAGTACCAGGCGCAGTTCGAGCGCACGCGCCAGTTCGGCCGCAAGGTGCATGAACTCGGCCTGCTCGAGCCGATGCAGGCGCAGGTGACCACGCCGTCGGGCGAGACGCTCTCGCTGAACGGCTTCCACGGCGTCAGCCGCGAGAAGCTGCGTGCCCTCAGCGGCGAGGCGTTGGCCAGCCTGGCGCGCACCGACGAGCTGGAACTGCTCTACCTGCAGCTGCATTCGATGCGCAACTTCGTCGACGTCAAGGACCGCCTGCTCGGCAGCCTGGCCGACGACGAGGTGCCGGCAGCGGTTGCCGCCACGGCAGACGCCGCGCAGTGACGTCGACCCGGTGCCAGCGGCACGGGCCGCGGCACGGCACACGCCCCTGAATCGCGGCCGCTTCCATGCAGAACCCCGCACCGGTTTATTCGATCGCCGACGAGCAGCGTGCGCGCAGCGAGTCGGCGGCCTGGGCGCGCTTCACCGCGCCGGGCGATGCCGCCGAGCTGTATGCCGCCTGGCTGGCGCTGCTGGCCGGGCGCATCCAGCGATCGCGCGCCGCGCTGCTGCTCACCCGCGAGAGCGCCAATGGCGCCTTCAGCGTGGCCGCGGTCTGGCCCGATGCACGGCGCGATCTTCAATACCTGTCGCCGGTGGCGCAAGCCGCGCTGCAGGCGCGCGAAGGCGTGGTCGCCGCCCCGGGCGGCGAAGGCCCACCCGCCGCCGACGGCTTGGCCCATGTCGGTTACCCGATCGAGGTGGCCGGTGAGCTGTGCGGCGCGGTGGTCTTCGACCTCGGCCCGGGGCCACTGGCCGATCTGCAGACCGCGCTGCGCGACATCCATTGGGCAGCGGCCTGGCTGACCGACCATTTCCGTCAGCAGGCGCTGGCCGCACGCGAGGCCGAGCTGGCGCGCACCGCGCTGTTCAACGAGGCCATGGCCACGGCGATGCAGCACCCGCAGCTGCAGCCGTCGGCGCTGGCGGTGGCCAACGAGCTGGCGCAGCGCCTGCGCTGCGACCGGGTCTCGGTGGGCTTCGAGGCGGCAGGGCAGGTCACGCCGCTGGTGATGTCGAACACCGCC
>MESD01000193.1:0-18715 GCA_001770815.1 Burkholderiales bacterium RIFCSPHIGHO2_12_FULL_69_20 | reverse complement strand
CGCGCTGGCGCATGCCGACAGCGCGCGCCAGCTGGGCGTGCTGGCGATGCTGTCGGTGCCGGTGCGCGCGCAGGGCCAGACCATCGGCGTGTTGACGCTGGAACGCATCAGCGGGCCCGCCTTCGACGAATCCGAAGCCCGGCAGGCCGCTGCGCTGGGCGTGCTGCTGGGGCCTTTCTGGGGCCTGCAGCGCGCCAACCAGCGTGGCGTGATGGCGCGCCTGCGTGAATCGGCCAACGGCACCCTGCGTGAGCTGACCGGCCCGCAGCACCCGGGCCTGAAGCTGGCCGCGCTGCTGAGCATCGCCGTGCTGGCCTTCATCGGGCTGTGGCAGACCGACCACCGCATCTCGGCACGCACGGTGGTCGAGGGTTCGACCCAGATCGCCGCCGTGGCGCCGTTCGACGGTTTCGTCGCCGAGGGCCTGGTGCGGGCCGGCGACACCGTGCGCAAGGGCCAGCCGCTGGCGCGCCTGGACGACCGCGACCTGCGGCTCGAAACCTCGCGCTGGTCGGCCGAGCGCGAGCAACTGCAGCGCCGCTGGCAGGTGGCGCAGTCGCAGGCCGACCGCGCCGCGATGGGCGTGCTGGCCGCGCAGGTCAACCAGGCCGAGGCCCAACTGGCGCTGGCCGAGGAGCGGCTGACCCGCACCACGCTGGTTGCGCCGTTCGACGGCGTGGTGGTCTCGGGCGACCTGAGCCAGCAGATCGGCTCGCCGCTGCAGACTGGGCAGACGCTGTTCGAGGTGGCGCCGCTGCAGGGCTTTCGGGTGATGATGCAGGTGGCCGACCGCGACATCGCCGGGCTGGCCTTGGGGCAGCCCGGCGAGCTGGTGCTCTCGGGCCTGCCCGACAGGCAGCTGCCGATCGCCGTCAAGCGCATCACGCCGGTGTCCACCCAGCAGGACGGCCAGAACGTCTTCGCGGTCGAGGCCTCGATCGACGGCCCCGCGGTGGCCGCGCTGCGCCCCGGCATGCAGGGCATCGCCAAGGTGGTGGTGGGCCAGCGCAGCCTGCTGTGGATCTGGACCCACGGCGGCGTCGACTGGCTGCGCCTGACGCTGTGGAGCTGGTCGCCCTGAGGGGCGCACCACGGCGATGAGCCCGCTCGACGCACCGCTGGAAAGCAGCCTCTGGTACCGGGTGGCCGAGTTGCGGCCGCGCCTGGTGGCGCGCGCCCGGCTGCACCGCCACCGCTACCGCGAGCGTGTCTGGTACCTGCTGCAAGACCCGGCATCGGGCCGGGTGCACCGCTTCACGCCGGCGGCGCGGCTGGTGCTGGCGGCGATGGACGGCCAGCGCAGCGTGCGCGATCTCTGGGCCATCGCCAACGCCAAGCTGGGTGACGAGGCGCCGAGCCAGGACGAGCTGATCCAGCTGCTGGGCCAGCTGCACGGCGCCGACCTGCTGGCCACCGACGTGCCGCCCGACGCGCTGGAGCTGTTCGACCGCGGCCAGCGCGAGGCCCGTGCCAAGCGCCGCCGATCGTGGGCCAACCCGATGGCGATCCGGGTACCGCTGTGGGACCCGGGGCGGTTTCTCGACCGGTTTGCACCAGCCTGCCGTGCGCTGTGGAGCCGCGGCGCCGGGCTGCTGTGGCTGCTGGTGGTGCTGCCGGCGCTGCTGATGCTGCCGGCGCAATGGGGTGAGCTGAGTGGCAACCTGTCCGACCGCGTGCTGCAGGCCGACAACCTGCTGCTGATGGTGCTGGTCTTCCCGCTCATCAAGCTGGCCCACGAGATGGGCCACGCCACCGCCACGCGCGCGGCCGGCGGCGAGGTGCACGACATGGGCGTGATGCTGCTGGTGCTGATGCCGGTGCCTTATGTCGATGCGTCGGCGGCCAACGTGCTGCGCTCGCGCTGGCAGCGCGCCACCATCGGCGCGGCGGGCATGATGGTCGAGCTGTTCATCGCCGCGCTGGCCTTCTATGCCTGGCTGCTGCTGGAGCCCGGCCTGGTGCGCGCGGTGTGCTTCAACGTGATCTTCATCGCCGGCATCTCCACGCTGGTGTTCAACGGCAACCCGCTGCTGCGCTACGACGCCTACTACATCCTGGCCGACCTGATCGAGCTGCCCAACCTGGCCGCGCAGTCGGCGCGCTATTGGGGCTACCTGTTGAAGCGCTACCTGTTCCGCCTGCGTGATGTCGAATCCCCGGCGCAGAGCCACGCCGAGCGCCTGTGGTTCGGCTGCTACGGCCTGGCCTCGGCGATCTACCGTGTTTTTGTCTCGCTGGCCATCGCGTTGTTCATCGGCTCGCGCTTCTTCTTCATCGGCGTGCTGCTGGCGCTGTGGGCACTGGTGATGATGACCGCAGCGCCGCTGTTCAAGGCCTTCAAGGCGCTGGGCGCGCTGCCCGAGGTGCGCGAGCGCCGCAGCCGCGTGATCACCACCGTGGCCGCCAGCGTGGCGCTGCTGTTCGTGCTGGTGGTGGTGGTGCCGCTGCCCAACCGCACGGTGGCCCAGGGCGTGGTCTGGCTGCCAGAGCAGGCCATCGTTCGCGCGGCCGCGCCGGGCTTCTTCCGCCGCTTCGAGTCGCCACCCGACAGCCTGGTCGAGCCGGGTGCGGTGCTGGTGCGCAGCGTCGATCCGGCCCTCGACGCCGAACTGCGCCTGCTGCAGGCCCGCGTCGACGAGCTCGATGCCAGCTATGCGGCCGAGTTCGTCGCCGACCGCGCCCGCGCCGAGATCGTGCGTGAGCAGCTGCTGCATGCCCACGCCACGCTGGCGCACGCGCAGCAGCGGGCGCAGGGCCTGCTGATGACCGCCGCCACCCGGGGGCGTTTCATCGCGCCGCAGGCCAGCGATCTGCCGGGCCGCCACCTGCAGCAAGGCGCCGTGATCGGCTATGTGCTGGGCAATACGCCGCCGGTGGTGCGCGTGGTGCTGGACCAGGGTGCGGTCGACGAAGTGGCCTCGGCCACGCGGCAGGTCGAGGTGCGGCGGGCCAGCGAGCTGGGCCAGGCCTGGCCGGGCCGCGTGGTCCGGCAGGTGCCGGCCGGGCGCGACGAGGTGCCCAGCCAGGCGCTGACGCCCACCGGCGGCGGCAACATCGCCACCGACCCGCGCGATCCCAAGGGCCTGCGCACGCTGGACCGGGTGTTCCAGCTCGATGTCGAGGTCGATGCGCTGGCCGGCCGGGTGCTGCGTTATGGCGAGCGGGTGCATGTGCGCTTCACGCACCCACCGGCGCCGCTGGCGCGGCAGGCCTGGCCGGCACTGCGCCGGCTGTTCCTGCGCCACTTCGATGTCTGAGGCCGGGGCCATGAAACCGATCGCCGACCGCCATGTCTGAGGCCTTGCTGCTGCAGCTGAGCCCGCGTGATCTGGCCAGCGGCCGGCCCTATGCCGAGCGCGACGAGCGGGCGCCCGCCTGGCACGACGAGCTGGCGCTCGGGCTGTGGCACGGCGTGGTGCGGCCGGCCTGGCGCGGCGTCGGTGGCCACGCCGCCAGCGCGCAGCGTGTGGTGGCGCTGACCCGCGGCTTCGAGGCCGAAATGGCGGCGCTCGACGACGCCCAGTTGCGCCATCGCGCCGCCACGCTGCGCCACGCGTTGCGGCGCAGCGGCTTCGGCGCTGGCGCGGTGGCGCCGTTCTTCGCGCTGGTGCGCGAGGTGGCGGGGCGTGTGCTGGGCCAGCGCCATTACGACAGCCAGGTGCATGCCGGCTGGCTGTTGCTGCACGGCGCGCTGGTGGAGATGGCCACCGGCGAGGGCAAGACCTTCGCCGCCACGCTGCCGGTGTGCGCGGCGGCGCTGGTCGGCCTGCCGGTGCATGTGGTCACCGTCAACGACTACCTTGCCGCGCGGGATGCCGAGGCGATGGGCCCGCTCTACGCCTTCTTCGGCCTGCGCTGCGGCGCCATCGTGCATGCGCTCACGCGTGAGCAGCGGCGCGGCGTCTACGCCGGTGAGATCGCCTATGGCAGCAACAAGGAACTCACCTTCGACTACCTGCGCGACCGCACCGCGCTGGGCGACCGTGCCAGCCCGCTGCACCGGGCCATCGCGCAGGGCACAGGGCCCGCCGATGCGGCGCCGGCCACGGTGCTGCGCGGGCTGGTGTTTGCCATCGTCGACGAGGCCGACAGCGTGTTCATCGACGAGGCGCGCACGCCGCTGATCCTGTCGGCCACCGTGCCGGGCGGCGAGCGCGGCGCCTTGGTCGACTGGGCGCTGGCGTTTGCTGCTGCGCTGCAACCGGAAGCCGATTTCGAGGTGGAGCGAGCGTTGTCGCGCGTGCGCCTGACCGACATCGGCCGCGGTCGGATCGAGGCTGCGCTGGATGACGGCGCCGTGGTGCCGGCCGGCGCCACGCTGCCGCCCGAGGCCACGCGCCGCGGCTGCACCGAGGCGGTGACACAGGCGCTGTCGGCGCTGTGGCTCTACCACCGCGACCAGCAGTACGTGGTGGCCGATGGCAAGGTGCAGATCGTCGACGAATCGACCGGCCGCGTGATGGCCGACCGTGCCTGGGAGCGTGGGCTGCACCAGATGATCGAGGCCAAGGAAGGGCTGGCGATCACCGGCGAGCGGGTGACGCTGGCGCGCATCACCTACCAGCGTTTCTTTCGCCGCTACCTGCGCCTGGCCGGCATGACCGGCACCGCCACCGAGGTGGCCGCCGAGATCGGTCGGGTCTACGGCCTGCCGGTGTGGCGCGCGCCGCTGAACCGGCCATCGCAGGCGTGCTACGCACGGCCGCGCTGCCTGCGGGATGCCGATGCGCGCTGGGCCGCCGTGGTCGACAGCGTGCGCGTGCAGGCGGTGGCCAACGGCCGGCCGGTGCTGGTGGGCACACGCACGGTGCTGGCGTCGGAGCAGTTGTCGGCGCGGCTGACCACGGCCGGCATCGCCCACGTGGTGCTGAACGCCAAGTTCGACCGCGAGGAGGCCGCCATCGTCGCCCGCGCTGGCGTGGCCGGCACGGTGACGGTGGCCACCAACATGGCCGGCCGCGGCACCGACATCGCGCTGGGCGAGGACGTGGCTGCGCGCGGCGGCCTGCACGTGATCCTGAGCGAATTCCACGAGTCAGCGCGCATCGATCGTCAGCTCTTCGGCCGTGCCGCGCGCCAGGGCGACCCGGGCAGCGGCGAGGCCATCGTCGCCATCGACGACGAGCTGTTCCGCGTGCACGCGCCGGTGCTCACCGCGCTGGCAAGGCGCCTGTTGGCCGTGTGGCCTGAATTGCCGGGCACCCTGCTGTGGCTGCTGCGCCGGGTGGCGCAGACCTCGGCCGAATCGCGCCACCGCGGGGCCCGCACGGCCAGTCTCAAGCACGATCGCCGGCTGGCGGCGGTGCTGTCGTTTTCCGGGAGAGGTGAATGAACAAACGCGCTGTGTTGGCGCTGATCGGGATGGTCGCGGTGCAGGCCGCGGCCGTGGCCGCGCCGGCCGACGAGGCGGGCTTCGAGTGCCTGCTCGAGCCCTGGCAGGTGATCGAGATCCGCACGCCGGTGGACGGCATCATCGGGTCGATCAGCGCCAGCCGCGGCGACACCATCAAGCGCGGCCAGCCGCTGGTCGTGCTGCAGTCACAGAGCGAGCGGGTAGCGGTGGAACTGGCCCGGCTGCGCACCAAGCTGGATGGCGCGGTGGTGGCCGCGCGCAACCGCATCGACTACGCCACCAAGCGCCAGGCGCGGCTGATCGACCTGGAGCGGGACAAGTTCATCTCGGCGCAGGCGCGCGACGAAGCCGATGCCGAAAAGCGCCTGGCCGAAGCCGAGCTGCAATCGGCGCTGGAAAGCCGCGATGTCGCCAAGCTTGACCTGCAACGGGCGCAAGAGCTGCTGGCGTTGCGCACGGTGGCCGCGCCGTTCTCGGGCGTGGTGGTCGACCGCATGCTCAACGTGGGTGAGCTGGCCGAGGCCGGCAGCGGCCGCAAGCCGGTGCTGAAGCTGGCGCAGATCGACCCGATGCGTGCCGACGTGGCGCTGCCCGCGGCGCTGTTCGGCCAGGTCAAGCCGGGCACCAAGGCCACGGTGCGCGCTGCCGTGGGGGGTGGACGCTTCAACGCCGTGGTGCGCAGCGTCGACCGGGTGATCGATGCCGCCAGCAGCACCTTCGTCGTGCGGCTCGAAGTGCCCAACCCGGCCGACAAGGTGCCCGGCGGCTCGCGCTGCGCGGCCAGCATCGACGGTGTGGCCCCGATCGCGCGGCCGCGGCCCTGAGCGTCCGTTGGGCCCGGCAAACTCAGACCGGGCTGACGGCCTGCAGCGTACCGCCGGCCTGACCGGGCAGCGGCGGGTGGGTGACGATCTCCCGCAACTCGGGCCGAGGTTGGCGCAGGCGCTGTGCATCCGGCCGCGGCCGGCACAGTGCGGTGTCGCCCTCAAAGGCCTGTTCCAGCGCCCGCGCCGCGCCCAACAGCGCGGCGTCGCCGTTCAACCGGCCGATCACCTGCAGGCCGAAAGGCATGCCCGCTTCGTCCACCCCGCTGGGCAGGGAAAGTGCCGGGTTGGTGGCCAGGGTGGCCACATAGGTCAGGCCGAGCCACTGGTAATAGTTGCGCATGGCCTGGCCGTCCACCGCCTTGGCAAACAGCTCGGTCCAGGGGATATGCTTCTCGCCGGCAAGCCCCGCATGGGCAGGCGCCACGCCCGGCCACACACTCGCAAAAGGAACGCATCATGGGTCTGATTCAGGCAGCGGTTGGATCGATCGGCGGAGCGCTTGCCGACCAGTGGCAGGACTTCTACACCGTGCCCGATGGCCTGCCGCCGACGGCCGCGTTGTTCGCGGCTGTGCCGCGCGGCACCAACGCCGGACGCGGCTCCAACACCCGGGGCTCGTCGAACATCATCACCAACGGCTCGCGCATCGTCGTGCCCGAAGGCTACGGCCTGCTGCTCATGCAGGACGGCGCGGTCACCGCCTTCGTGGCCGAGGCCGGCGGATACGAATGGAACTCGAGCGATCTGCAGTCCCAATCGATCTTCAGCGGCGGCGGGCTGTTCGACTCGCTCGTGCGCCAAAGCTGGGAGCGCTTCAAGTTCGGTGGTCAGCCTGGTTCGCAGCAGGCCGCGTTCTTCGTGTCACTGAAAGAGCTGCCGGACAACCGTTTCGGTACCCAGTCCGAAATCTACTGGGACGACGGCTATCTGAACGCGCAGGTCGGCGCCATCACCCGCGGCAGCTACACCCTGCAGATCGTGGACCCGATCCGCTTCGTCAAGCGCTTCGTGCCTGCCACCTACCTGCAGCCCGGCCAGGTGTTCGACTTCTCCGATCTGGACAACGCGGCGGCCAGCCAGCTTTTCAACGAGGTCGTCAGCTCGCTGGCGCCGGCCTTCAGCCTCTACACCAACGACCCGGCCAAAGGCAACCGCATCACCCGCATCCAGCAGGACGCCATCGGTTTTGCCAGCAGCCTGTCCGACGCCGTCGAGCGCGCCTACCGCTGGAAGACCGACCGCGGCCTGGTCATCGTCAAGACCGCCATCGTTGCCATCGAATACGACGCCCACACGCGCGAGTTGCTCAAGACGGTGCAGCGCGCCGACGCGCTGGCCGGCGCACGCGGCAACGCCAACCTGCAGGCTTCGGTGGCGGCGGGCGTCCAGGCGGCGGGCGAGAACGCCGGCGTCAGCGGCATCATGGGCATGGGCATCGCCACCGGCGGCCTGGGTGGCCTGGCCGGCCTGCAGCAGCCGGTGACCCCGGCGCCGGCTGCCGTGCCCGCGCCGCTGGCCGCAACGGCCCCAGCGGTCGACGACCCCATTGCCCGCCTGACCAGGGCCAAGCAGATGCTCGACGCCGGCCTCATCACCCAGGCCGACTACGACGCGGTCAAGGCCAAGGCGCTGGGCCTGTAGGGGCCGGCGCAGCGCATGGCGCCCCAGCCGCCCACAAGGCCGCCCGGGCCCACCGGACCGGTCTCGCCACAGGACATGCCGCCCGCGCCGGGGCAGCATCCCATGGACTCGCTCGACCCGCGCACGCTGCCCCAGCCGATTCGCGACGAACTGCTTGCGCCCGATCCTGCCGCGATCGACACCTCGGCCAAGGAACTGCGCGACGGCCTGAACCACTGCCCCAAGTGCGGATCGACCGAGGTAAGGCATCGGCCGGGGACGGACCGGCTGATCTGCCTGTACTGCCGCCACGAATGGGTGGCCACCCGGGTGGAGGAAGCCTTTGGGCTGGGCGAGGGCATCGCCGATCTCCGGGGCACGCAGATCGGATCCGGCGCGCGCGACATGGCGGCCGACGCCACCAGCCTGCGCAGCTACAAGTGCGGCGGCTGCGGCGCCGAAGTGGTGATCAACACCGCAACCGCCATGACCGCGCGTTGCCACTGGTGCCGGCATGTGCTGGGCGTGAACGAGCAGATCGACGACGGTGCGGTGCCCGACGCGGTGCTGCCCTTTCAAGTCAAGAAGGACGACGCGGTGGCGCGCATCCGCCAGTTCGTGAACAAACGCCGGCTGTTTGCGCTCAAGGCCTTCAAGGACGAGTTCACCCCCGAAAACGTGGTGGGCGTTTACCTGCCTTACATGGTGGTGGACGCGCGCGGCAACGCCGACGCAGCGGGCTTCGGCGAGATCGAAACGCGTCGCTATACCCGGGGCGAGGGCAAGAACAAGCAGACCTACTACGACGCCGACGTCTGGCGCGTGCAGCGCCATGTGGACTTCACGGTGGACGACCTCCCGCTCGAATCCAGCGCCAGGCGCGGCAACCTCGACACCCGCAGCAACACCCACAACGTGATCAACACCATCCTGCCCTTCGACACCAAGAACGCGGTGACGTGGAACGCCTCCTACCTGGTGGGCTACACGTCGGAGAAGCGCGACCGCGACGTGCAGCACCTGATGCCGCGGCTGCAAGACCAGATGCTCTCGATTGCCCGTGCCCAGATGCAGCCCTCGGTGCAGCGCTACGACCGCAGCGTGCGCTGGGAGCACGAGCGCATCGACCTCCAGGGCACGCGCTGGGTGTCGATGTACCTGCCGGTGTGGCTGTACGCCTATCACCAGCCGGGACCGGACGGTGGCCTGCGGCACTACATCGCGGTCAACGGCCGTACCGGCGAAACCATGGGCAGCGTGCCGGTGCAGCAATGGAAGCTCATTTTGGTGGCGCTGAGCATCGGCACCGTGGTCGAAGCGCTGGCGCTTTGGTTCATCGCGCGCTGACATGGACGGCGACGCCATCCTCTTGATGTTGGCCCTGGGCCCAGCCAGTGCCGCCGGCTTTTATTGGGCCATGCACCGCCACTATCGCAACACCGACAAATCACACGCCTTCGAGCACGAAACCGCGGTTGAGGTGCTGGCCCTGACCGGCGTCGAGGCCGATCGCAAGGTCGATGAAATTCGCGCAACTCGCGCGCCGCGCATTCAAGGCGACAACGTGGGCAACCATCGACAGCGCGTGCAGCCGATGTAGGCTGTTCAAGGCCCTGCAGCGTCATGCGCACAGGTGCATGACGCTGCATTGCAGCCGCACCGACCACCGGGGCCTGTCCGCGCTCCCGCGCACCACGGAGAAGGGCACGCGGCAGGCGGCCGGGTTTCTCTACCCGAACGCCCAAAAGGGTGCCTGCTGACCTGACCACGAGCGACATCCGTGAGGCCTACGACGCGGTGCCCAAGAAGTCCCCGCGGCGGGCCACCTATGCAATGCAGGTGCTGCGCGCCGTGCTTCGCTGGCACGGCGTCGTCGTGGCCGGCAACCCCTGGGCCGCGAGACGGCCGGCCGCGAGACGGCCGGCCGCGACCGCATCACGATCTCGGCATCCAAGGGCGATCCATCGCCCATTCCGCCCGAACTTCTCGGTGCATTGGCCGGCGGCCAAGATAGTTGACGCCGGCCAGCAGGGCCTGGGTCTGGGTCTGATGGTCACGGATCTCGATGCGGTGCTCGAACACGCGCACCGGCAGCCGCCGCCGAAGCGGCGCCAGGCCTGCTCGTGCAGCCACGCCCAGGTCTGCTGGCTCGAGCGCCAGACCACGCACCGGAAGCTGCGCCGCGAGTAGCGCAGCGTGGCCACGAACAGCCGCGGCTTGCAATACCGGTCGGTGCCCGGCACGCGCGTGAGCGCGCCCTCGCCGTAGTCGACCTGCATCTCCTCGCCGGGCAGGAAAGCCAGGCGGTCGAACTGCTCGGGCTTGCGGTGGCGCGGCTTGCACGCGAAGCGCTTGACCGAGTTGTAGGCCCCGGCAAATCCGTGGTGGTCCACCAGGTCTTGGTAGATCGCGATGGCGTTGCGGCGCAGGCGCAACTGGGCCTCGATGAAGGCGTGGTGCGGCTCGCAGGGCGAAGCCGTCACCACTGTCGCAACCAATGCCGGTGTCGGCGGCCGGGGTGGGGGAATCAATGCACGCAACCAGTCCTCATAGTCGAGGTCGGCGTCGATATGGTTGAGGATCAGCTTGAGCACAGCCGGGTCGGTGGGCTGCTCAGCGCCTCATCGAAGCACGGTCAGGGTGGGGAAATTTGAGGGGGCCATGGGTGGGGGAGATTGGGTGGCCACCAGGGCACTCCAAGCGTGGCGGCCTTCGAGGATGGGCGAATGACCGGCGTTGCCCGCCCGGTTGAGCCGTCGGGCACGGGTGGGCGAACTATGATGACCGCACGACAGACGAGGAGACATCGATGAGACTCACCGGGCGTTGCTACTGCGGCGACATCAAGTACGAGTTCGAAGGCGAGGTGCAAGGCGCACTGCAGTGTCACTGCCGTGAGTGCCAGTACATCACTGGCGGCAATCCGAATGTCGTGATGGTGGTGCCCGAGTCTGGCTTCAAGATCACGAATGGCCAACCGTCGGCCTTTGCACGAAGCGACTTGGAGCGGTCCGTGACGCGCTACTTCTGCCCGCGCTGCGGCACCGCGCTGGGTACGCGTTCGCCGGCACGCCCGGGCTCGTTCATCCTCAAGGTCGGCACCCTTGACGACGCTTCGGTCTTCAAACCACGGTTGGCCATTTTCACGATCGACAAGCAGCCGTTCCATTACATCCCCGAGGGCCTGCCGGCCTACGAGCGCCGACCGGGCTGACCTCGCTTCGTCGGGATGTGCGCGAGGCCGAGTGCGCGAACGAACTCCGCATAGCGCGTCAGGGGTTGTGCAGAGCTGAAGGGGCCGGGGCCAGTAGCCTCTGATCAGCTCGGCGCGAACTTGCCGGCGGCTCAATGAACCCGCAGCACCTCAAACTGCTGCCGGATTGGAGCGACCTGTATCGACACCTCGTCACCCTCGCGTTTACCCAACATGGCCCTGCCCAAAGGGGCTTCGCTGCTGATGACCTGAACGAGCTGAGCGCCGCTGACCAACTTCATGCTGCCCCCATCCGGGCCGAGAAAAAGCCGTTGCTGCTTGTCGTTGGAATCGAGCAGGCAGACCAGCGCGCCGAGCTGTATACCTTTGCTGGCGTCGTAGGGGCTCGGACGGAATTGGCGCCAATGGGCCATCGCCTGGCGGATGGCTTCGGCGCGACGAGCCTGGCCGGTGGCCAGGTAGGACGCTTCGAGTCCCAAAGTGTCGTATTTGTTTTCGGCGATGTTTTCTTCATGAGTCGCCGTTTCATGGGCCACCCGCACTGCCCGTTCGGCTTGCAGCAGGTCTTCGGCGAGCCGGTCCAGCACCTGTTGTTGCAGCAAGAATTTATCCATGATGAAAGGTAGGCATTTTGAACAAGCAGGGGGCAGGTCTTGATGGCGGAGGACGCGCTTCTGGTCGGCAATGCAGCCGGCGAGCGGCTGCGCTGGCGTCCGCCCGGCTAGCCCACTTGAGCGCGGCGTTCAGGCTCAGGTGCCGTGCAGGGCGCGGGCCGTCATGGCGATGAAGCTGGCCTGGTGCGCGGGGTCCAGCCAGCGTGTCACCACCACCGCCTGCAGCTCGGGATCCACCCAGACCATGTGGCCACCGGCACCCTGCATGAACATCGCGCCTGCCGATGCGCCCTGGAACAGCCGGCCCTCGGGGTTCAGCCACACCAGCCAGCCGTAGAACGGCGCGATCGCGGTGGGCTGACCCATGCGGCGCACCCAATCCGCGGACAGCAGCGCCCGGCCCTGGTGCGTGCCGCCATCCAGCAGCAGTTGGCCCAGCCGGGCCAGGTCGCGGGCGCTGACCGTCACGCCGCCGCCCCAGTGCGTGCCGCCGGGAACCGAGGGCAGGCGCCGGCCGTCCAGCATGATCCAGGCATCGTCGTAGCCTTCCCAGCGGAAGCTGTCCTGCGCGCCCAGCGGTTGCAGCAGGGCGTCATGCATCACCTGCTGCAGCGGTTCGCGGAACAGGTGCAGCAAGGCCAGCGAGAGCTGGTTGATGCGCACGTCGTTGTATTCCCAGTACCTGCCCGGCGCCTGCAGCGGACGGCTTCCGCCCTTGGGGCCGCCGGCGGGGCGCGGGTCGTGTGCGACCTTCCGCCAGCGGTCCACCTGGTCTGGCAGGCCGAAGCAGCTGCCCTCCCACTCGCTGGTCTGTTCCAGCAGATGGCGCCAGGTGATGGGCGCGTTGTGCGGCGTGTCGAAGCCGATGCCGGGCAGCTGTGCGGCCACCGGCCGATCCACGTCGGGCAGCAGCCCGCGCGCCTGCGCCACGCCGGCCAACAGGGCCAGGCAGGTCTTGGCCACGCTGAACGTCTGGTCGGATCGGCCAGGCTGGCCCCAGCTGGCGATCTCAGCGCCGTGCTGCCACACCACGCCGCTGCAGGGCCCGCGCTCGTGCACGGGGCCGCGCAGGCGGTTCCAGGGCGGAGGGTCGTCGTGATGGACGCCGAAGCGCTGGGGCTCGCGCAGCGGATCGCGCGTCCAGGGCGTCTCGTGGGCTTCGGCGAAGGCGGCCGCCAATGCCAGGGGTTGCGAAGCAGGTGTGGGCATGGGCGGCAGTCTAGGGGCCACGACGCTGTGCCTGTCAAACGGCCGCGTTCGGGCTGCAATTCGAGACGCTTGAATGCTCACCAAGGGCCGAGTCGAGCCCGTCGTGCCGCCTGGACCCGGTCGTTGACCACGTGAGACAGCCCCGCGGGTGCGCAGACGGCTACTGGCCTTCGCTTTGCTGCCACTCAGGGTGATACCGGCCGCCGGTTTGAAGGTCGGCTTGGTGGCGATCACCGTGCGTGCGTGCGCCGGCGGTGACCGGCTCCCTACGTTGCATAGCGTTAAACGACGCAAGGCGGGTCGAGGTGTCTGCGGCAAGGTTTTTCCCATGGCGGTCTTCGGACTGCCCTGAATCCAAGTCCGGGACGGGCAGGCGCGGCCTGCCGCATCGGCGACAGCGCGCGCGCCCGGGCTGGCCATACTGGCCCCATGGCCGCAGCACCCACTCCCTCCGCCAACCTCCTGCTCACGGCCCCGGTGCTGCCCTCGCTGTGTCGCCTGGCGGTGCCCAACATCGTGGCCATGGTGGGCAGTGCGATGGCCGCGATCGCCGAGACTGCGTACGTGGGCCAGATCGGCGTGGCAGCGCTGGCCGGTATGGCGCTGGTATTCCCGCTGCTGATGTTGCAGCAGATGTTCTCTGGCGGCGCGATGGGCGGCGGCACCGCGTCGCTGGTGTCGCGGGCCCTGGGCGCCGGCCAAACGGCGCGGGCCGAGGCCCTGGTGGTGCATGCCGTGGGCATCGCGGTGGTGGCGGGGCTGGCCACCACGGTGCTGATGCTGACGCTGTCGGACACGGTGTTCGGCCTGCTCGGCGGCCGCGGCGAGCCGCTGGCGCAGGCGGTGGCTTATGCCCACATCGCCTTTCTCGGCTCCACCGGCGTGTGGCTGCTCAACACCTTGTCGGCGGTGCTGCGGGCCACCGGCAACATGCTGGTGCCGTCGGCCATCCTCATCGCCGTGGGCCTGGTTCAGGTGGCACTGGCCGGCGTGTTCGGCCTGGGCGCCGGCCCGATCCCGCGCCTGGGCATGCAGGGCATTGCCCTGGGCCAGGTGCTGGCCTATGCCGGCGGCACCGTGGTGCTGGGCTGGTACCTGCACAGCGGCAAGGCGCGCATCCGCCTGCGCCTGCGCGGCGCCACCTGGCAGCCGGCGTTGGCGCGCGACCTGCTGCAACTGGGCCTGAAGGCCTGCGCTTCGCCGGTGCAGACCATCGGCACGATGATGATCTTGACCTGGCTGGTGGCGCGCAGCGGCCCGCAGGCGCTGGCCGGCTACGGCATCGGCATGCGGCTGGAGTTCCTGCTGGTGCCGCTGGCCTTCAGCTTCGGTGCTGCCTCGGTGCCGCTGATCGGCATGGCCATCGGTGCGGGTCAGGTCGCCCGGGCCCGCCGTGTGGGCTGGACGGCGGCGGCGATGGCTGGCCTGCTGCTGGGCACGGCCGGCCTGGTGCTGGCCGTGGTGCCCGGCCTCTGGACCGACCACTTCACCAAGGACCCGGCCGTGCTGGCCGCCGCCGACACCTACTTCCACTGGGCCGGGCCGTTCTACGCGCTGTACGGTGCGGGGCTCAGCCTGTATTCGTCGGCCATTGCGGCCAACCGGGTTGGCGGCCAGGTGCTGGCCGGCACGCTGCGGCTGTTGTTGGTGGCAGCGGGCGGCGCAGCCCTGGTGGCCGCGCAGGCGCCGGCCTGGGCCATCTTCGCGTTGGTGGCGGTGGGCATGGCGGCGTACGGCACCGCGTCGATCCTGCTGGTGCGCTACACACCCTGGGAGGCGCCGCGGCGGCTGGCACTGGCCTGAACGCGAAGGCGCCCAAGGAACTGGTGCCCGATGTCGATGCCACCCATGTGCCGCTGCACGGTGAGCAGGAGCGGGGCCACTTCCACGCCTACTACGACAACTACAGCGACCTGCCGCTGTACGTCTTCGCCGGCCAGGACCTGCTGGCCTGCGTGCTGCGCCCCAGCGACCGGGACCCGGCCAGCGTGGTCAGCGCGCTGATCAAGCGGCTGCTGGTGCCGCTGCGCTGTGCCTGGCCCAAGACGAAGATCATCGTGCGGGCGGACTCGGGCTTTTGCCGCCCGCGCGTGCTGCGACGCCTGGAGCGCTGGGGCATGCATGCGCCGCAACGCGCCAACCCGCGCTTCATCGTCACCGATCTGCAAGGTTTAGCAAAGGCGCTGTACGAGCGCCGGTTCTGCGCACGCGGGGAGGCCGAGAACCGCATCAAGGAGGCGCAGCTCGATCTGTTCGGTCGGCGCTCATGCCGCGCAGCGGCATGGTGGGCGTCCCAAGAAGCGTTCTTGCCGGGACGTCACTTGGCTGCAGCAGTTTGCGGGCTGCCATGCAGTTCGCTGCCAACGTCCTTGTGAGAACGTCGAAGCCGCAACGCATTGCCGATCACCGACACCGAACTCAGGCTCATCGCCAACGCCGCGATCATCGGTGACAGCAGCCAGCCGGTGAACGGGTACCAGCCGACGATGGGCACCGAACTGGCGGCGCTGGAAGAGCGCATCGCCAACACCGACAGCGGCGCCATCACGGCGATCCAGGCGGTGTACGTGCCGGCCGATGACTTCACCGACCCGGCGGCGGTGCACACCTTCTCGCACTTGTCGGCGTCCATCGTGCTGTCGCGCCAGCGCGCCAGCGAAGGCCTGTTCCCGGCCATCGATCCGCTGCAGTCGAGCTCGAAGATGGTCACACCCGGCATCGTGGGCGATCGGCATTACGCGCTGGCGCAGGCCATCCGCCGCACGCTGGCCCAGTACGCCGAACTGAAGGACATCATCGCGATGCTGGGGCTGGAACAGCTGTCGCCCGAGGACCGCAAGGTGGTCGCCCGGGCGCGCCGGCTCGAGCGCTTCCTGACGCAACCCTTCTTCACGACCGAGCAGTTCACCGGCCTGAAGGGCAAGCTCGTCAGCCTGAAGGACGCGCTGGACGGCTGCGAGCGCATCCTGGCCGACGAATTCATGGACCCGCCCGAGAGCGCGCTGTACATGATCGGCGCGGTGGATGAAGCCACCGCCAAGGCAAAGGCAAGCGCCAAGGCCTCTGCCCAGCCCGAGTCCGCACAGCAGCCCGCCGAAGAGGAGGTGCATGCCGTCGATGACGCTTAGGGTGTTGCTGCCCTTCGAGATATTCGCCGACGAGTCGGACGTGGCGAGCATCGTCGTGGAAACGGCACAAGGCGCGTACGGCCTGCTGCCGCGGCGGCTGGACTGCGTCGCGGCCCTGGTGCCGGGCATCCTGAGCTACACGTCGGCAGCGCAAGGCGAGGTCTTCGTCGCCGTGGACGAAGGCGTGCTCGTCAAGACCGGCCCGGCCGTCGTTGTCTCGGTGCGGCGTGCGCTGCGCGGCACCGATCTGGCCCGGCTGCGCGACTCCGTCGAACAGGAGTTCCTGAAGCTGGATGCGCAAGAGGAAGCGATGCGCACGGCCATGGCCCGGTTGGAGACTGGCTTTCTTCGGCGCTTTGCGAGCTTGTCCAAGAGCGCGTCATGAGCCAGGACCCGAAGCGCATGCCTGCAGGGGTGGCCCCCGCCCGTCCCACATTGGCCGAGCAGGTCGGCGCCAAGGCGGCGCGCAAGCTCAAGGCGCGCCGCAGCGGCACACCCGGGGTCTGGTTCGGCCTGGGCATGATGGGCTTGATTGGCTGGTCGGTGGTGGTGCCGACACTGCTGGGGGCTGGACTCGGCCTGTGGCTCGATCAGCGCTATCCCGGTGGTCGCTCCTGGACACTGGCGCTGCTGATGGCGGGCCTGGCCATCGGCTGCCTGAACGCCTGGCACTGGGTGTCCAAGGAAGACCAGGCGATGCGCGACGAGCAGGAGGACGGCGATGGCTGAGCATCTCCGTGGCGCAGCGGTCTGGTTGGCTGCGCTGCTGGCGGGCGGGCTGCTGGGCGGCGTCTTCTTCGGCGCGCTCTGGTGGACCGTGCAACACGCTGCGGGCTCGGTGACACCGGCGCGGTGGTTCCTCGGCAGCCTCGTCGTGCGCACCGCCCTCGTGCTGGGCGGCTTCTACGCCGTGGGTGCGGGTCAACCGCTGCGGCTGGGGCTGTGCCTGCTGGGCTTCGTGCTGGCGCGGGCGATCGTCTTGCGTGTCACACGGCCGCCCGCCGCGGTGATGGGACCACCATGCGCCTGACCCCGGATGCCTGGATCTTCTGGCAGCACGGCTTCGTCAAGCTGAACGCCACCATCGTGTTCACCTGGGCACTGATGGCGGTGCTGACGATCGGCGCTGCGCTGATCACGCGCCGTCTGGCCACGGGCCACGAACGCTCACGCTGGCAGAACCTGCTGGAGATCGTCGTCACTGCCATCGTGGGCCAGATCGAGGACGTCGGCCTGAAGGCGCCGCGCCGTTACCTGGGCTTTCTCGGCACCTTGTTCCTGTTCGTCGCCGCGGCGGCGCTGGCCACCGTGGTGCCGGGCTACGAGCCGCCCACGGCGTCACTGTCCACCACGGCGGCGCTGGCCCTGTGCGTGCTGGTGGCGGTGCCGCTGTTTGGCATCTCGGGGCAGGGCCTGGGCGCCTACCTGACCTCGTATGTGCGGCCGACGCCGATCATGCTGCCGTTCAACCTGATCAGCGAGGTCTCGCGCACGCTCGCACTGGCCGTGCGCCTGTTCGGCAACATGATGAGCGGCGCGATGATCATCGCCATCCTGCTGTCGATCACGCCCTTCGTCTTCCCCATCGTGATGACGGTGCTGGGCCTGCTCACCGGCATGGTCCAAGCCTACATCTTCACCATCCTGGCGGCGGTGTACATCGCCGCCGCCACGCGCAAGGCCAGCAGCGGCAAGCCCAAGGCCAAGCCCAAGGCCGAACCGGCCGCGGCGGCCTGAGCCGCTGCGCCTTGCCCCGCTCAACTCTCTAGGAACATCTCATGGATTCACTCACCTGGATCGCCGTCGCATCGATCGTCATGGCCGGTATCACCACTGGCTTCGGCACCATGGGGCCAGCGCTGGCCGAGGGCAGGGCGGTGGCGGTGGCGCTGACCTCTTTGGCCCAGCAGCCCGATGCCTCGGCCACCATCACCCGCACCCTGTTCGTCGGCTTGGCGATGATCGAGTCGACGGCCATCTACTGCTTCGTGGTGTCGATGATCCTGATCTTCGCCAACCCGTTCTGGAATGCCGCGGTCGCTGCCGCCACCCAGGCCGCCGGGAAGTAGACCGTGCTGATCGACTGGTTCACCGTCGGCGCACAACTGCTCAACTTCCTCATCCTGGTGTGGCTGATGAAGCGCTTCCTGTACCAGCCGGTACTCGACGCGATCGCGGCTCGGGAACAGAAGATCGCCGCGGAACTGGCGGACGCCGCCAAGGCCAAGGCCGAGGCGCAGCAGCAGCAGGACGAGTTCCAGCAGAAGAACAAGGTCTTCGACGAACAGCGCGACGACTTGTTGCGCCAGGCCCGGGAAACCGCGAAGGCAGAACGCGAGCGGCTGCAGGCCGAAGCGCGGGAAGCCGCCGACGCTGCCAGCGCCGCACTCGCCAAGGCGCTGCGCAGCGATGCGCAGCATCTGCTCGCCGACCTGACCCGCCACACGCAGAGCCAGGTGTTCGACATCTCGCGCCGCGTGCTGGGCGACCTCGCATCGGTCAGCCTGGAGCAGCAGGCCTGCGGGGTCTTCACCCAGCGCCTGCAGGCCGTCGATGGCCCGGCACGGGACACGCTCGGCGTCGCGCTCAAGGCAGCGTCCTCGGCCGACCCGGCCCTGCTGCGAAGCGCCTTTGCACTGCCACCTGCGCAGCAGGCAGCGATCCAGGCGGCGCTGGACGAGTCCTTCGGGCAGCCGATCCCGCTCAGCTTCGAGACCGCTCCTGAACTGGTCAGCGGCATCGAGCTCAGC
>MESD01000192.1:14708-16605 GCA_001770815.1 Burkholderiales bacterium RIFCSPHIGHO2_12_FULL_69_20 | reverse complement strand
GTGGCGATCGGCCCGCCCATGCCGAAGGCGAAGGTCATCATGCCCATGTGCTCGATCGACGAGTAGGCGAACATGCGCTTGACGTCCTTCTGCCGGATCAGGAAGAAGACCGCCGCCACCACTGACAGCAGGCCGAAGCCCATCATCAGGCGGCCCGACAGCTCGGGGCTGCCCAGCGCGCCGTCGGTCAGCACCTTGCAGCGCAGCACCGCATACAGCGCCACGTTGAGCAGCAGGCCCGACAGCACCGCCGACACCGGCGTGGGGCCCTCGGCATGCGCGTCAGGCAGCCAGTTGTGCACCGGCACCAGGCCCACCTTGGTGCCGTAGCCGATGAACAGGAAGCCGAAGGCCAGCGTGATGATCTGCGGGTCGAGCTGGCCCTTGACCGCATCCAGGTGGGTCCACAGCAATGCGCCGCCAGTCGGCCCGATCACCTTTTCGGCCGCCATGTACAGCAGCACGGTGCCGAACAGCGCCTGCGCGATGCCCACGCCGCAGAGGATGAAGTACTTCCACGCCGCCTCCAGGCTGGCGGCGGTGCGGTAGACGCTGACCAGCAGCACGGTGGTCAGCGTGGCCGCCTCCATCGCCACCCAGATGATCCCCAGGTTGTTGGTGGTCAGCGCCAGCAGCATGGTGAACGAGAACAGCTGGTACATGCTGTGGTACAGCCGCATGCGCGGCGGCGTCATCTTGCCGTGGTCTTGCTCCACCCGCATGTAGGGGCGCGAGAAGATCGCGGTGGTCAGCCCCACCAGGGCCGTCAGCGTGACCAGGAAGACGTTGAGCGCATCGATGTAGAACTCGTCGTGCCACACCAGCATCGGGCCGCTGTCGACGATGCGCACGGTCAGCGCGCAGGCGGCCACAAAGGTGCCCGCGCTGAAGGCCACGTTGACGTCGCGCGCGCTGGGGCGGTGGCCCATCAGCGCCAGCACCAGGCCGCCGGCCAGCGGGCAGGCCAGCAGGAAGGCGAGGGCGTTCAGCTGCGGCAGCACCTCAGTCGTCCTTCAGCGTTTCGAGGTGGCTGATGTCCAGGCTGTCGAACTGCTCGCGGATCTGGAACATGAAGACGCCCAGGATCAGCACGCCGATCAGCACGTCCAGCGCGATGCCCAGCTCCACCACCATCGGCATGCCGTAGGTGGCCGAGGTGGCGGCGAAGAACAGGCCGTTCTCCATCGCCAGGAAGCCGATCACCTGCGGCACCGCCTTGGCGCGCGTGATCATCATCAGGAACGACAGCAGCACGCAGGCCAGCGCGATGCCCAGCGTGCCGCTGGCCAGCGCCGACGACAGCTGCGAGATGGGGATCGCCAGGTTGAAGGCGAAGATCACCACGCCGATGCCGATCAGCATGGTGGTGGGGATGTTGATCAGGGTCTCGACGTCCCAGCGGATGCCCAGGCGGTCGATCACGCGGTGCAGCAGCCAGGGGATCAGCAGCACCTTGAGCGCCAAGGTCAGCCCGGCCGACAGGTACAGGTGGTGCTGGTCGGTGACGTAGCCCACCACCGCGGTGGCCAGCGCCAGCGTGGCGCCCTGCATGGTGAACAGGTGCACCAGCGACACCACGCGCCGCTGCGAGATCATCGCGAAGGCCAGCATCAGCAGCAGCGCGCCGAGCAGGTTGACCAGCTGGGTGAGGAGGTCGCTCATGGAGGCTGCGCCGGTCATCGGTTGAGCAGCAGGTGCACCAGCATGGCCATCACCGCCAGCAGGAAGGCGGTGCCCAGGAACTCGGGCACGCGGAAGATGCGCATCTTGGCGCTGAGCGTCTCCAGCACGGCCAGCAGCAGGCCACCCAGCGCCAGCTTGCCCACCAGCACCGGCAGCGCCAGCAGCATGGCCACGGGGGCCTGCGCATCGGCCACGCCCCAGGGGCAGAACAAGG
>MESD01000192.1:0-14659 GCA_001770815.1 Burkholderiales bacterium RIFCSPHIGHO2_12_FULL_69_20 | reverse complement strand
GACCAGGGCCAGGTGGCGGCCGGAGTATTCAAGGATCAGCGCCTCGTGGATCATCGTCAGTTCGAGGTGCGTGCTGGGGTTGTCCACCGGCACGCGGGCGTTTTCGGCCAGCGCCACCATCACGAATGCCACGCCGGCAAAGGCCAGCCCGGGGTAGATGACGAACTCGCGGTGGGCCAGGGTCTCGACGATGGTGGTGAGCGACGTGGACTGCGAGATCAGCGAGGCCGAGAACATGACCATCAGCAGCGCCGGCTCGGCCAGGAAGCCCACCAGCATCTCGCGCCGGGCGCCCAGCGTGCCGAAGGCGGTGCCGATGTCCATCGCGGCCAGCGAGATGAACACCCGGGCCAGCGCTAACAGGCCCACCAGCGCGATGGCATCGGCGGCCGGCGCCAGCGGCAGGTCGGTGGACAGCGTGGGCACGATGGCGCAGGCCAGCACCATGCAGCCGAACACCAGGTAGGGCGCGGCGCGGAACAACGGCGACGCATGGTGCGCCAGCATCGACTCCTTGTGGAACAGCTTGTGCAGCAGGCGGTAGGGCTGCCACAGGCTGGGTGCCGACTTGTTCTGCAGCCAGGCCCGGCACTGGTTGATCCAGCCACCGAGCAGCGGCGCCAGCGCGATGGCGATGGCGATTTCCAGCAGCTGCGATAACAGTCCCGTCCA
Source organism: Burkholderiales bacterium RIFCSPHIGHO2_12_FULL_69_20 (assembly GCA_001770815.1). GTDB lineage: Bacteria > Pseudomonadota > Gammaproteobacteria > Burkholderiales > Burkholderiaceae_C > Pseudaquabacterium. The sequence continues at coordinate 13,987 of MESD01000192.1, read as the reverse complement.
CGTCATTGGGGCACCCTGTCGCTTCGCTCTGCCTGGCCCACGGAGGGGCCAGTCCTTCGCCAGGCACAACCCGTCCGCAGGGACGGGCTGTGTCCGGGCTCAGTCCCGCCGAGCGGGAGCGAGCACGCCTTCGGGCGGCCGTGCGCCGTGCTCATCGCATCACCGCCAGCAAGGTGGCCGCCAGCGTCAGAAAGCTGTAGAGCAGGTACACCGAGATGCGGCCCTGCTGCATCCGGCCCAGCAGCCGCGCCAGGTAATTGGCCAGGTCCATCGCCGGCACGTAGAGCCAGCGCCAGAAGCGGTCTTCGACGGTGACGTGGTAACGCGGCTGGGCATCGAAGGGGGTCGGCAGTTCGCGGCGCATCACGAAGAAGGGCTCGAAGATCTGGCGGATGGGTTGGCCGAAGCCTTCGGCAGTGTCCTGCATGCGCGCCGTGCCACCCGCAAAGCCGCAGGCCCAGGGCAGGGCGCGGCGGCTGCGGCCGTGGTACAGCCAGCGCACCAGGCCGTAGGCCAGGCCGAAGCAGCCCAGGATGCCGAGCAGGAAGATCACCGGCCCGTAACTCGCCTGATCGAGCCCGTTGGGCGCCAGCAGCCAGCCGCTGCCGGCCACGCGCGCACCCAGCCCGGCCTGGACGAGTTGCTGGGTCACCGGGTCGATGACCTGGATGAACTGCACCGGCAGCAGGCCCAGCACCACGCAACCCAGCGCCAGCCAGACCATGCCACCACGCTCCCACCGACCGGCGTCGTGGGCCTGTGCCAGTTTCTCTTCGCGCGGCTGGCCCAGGAAGATCACGCCGAAGAACTTGACCATCACATAACCCGCCAGCGCAGCGACCAGCGCGATGACGGCGGCCACCACCGGGATCAGCATGGTCAGCAGTGGCACCGGCAGCCCGGGCGTGAACAGGAAGCTCTGCAGCAGCAGCCATTCGGCGACGAAGCCGCCCAGCGGCGGCAGGCCCGCGCTGGCCAGCACGCCCAGCAGCATCAGCCAGCCGACCCAGGGCATGGTGCGGATCAAGCCGCCCAGCTTGCCCAGGTTGCGCTCGGAGGTGGCGTGCAGCACGCTGCCGGTGCCCAGGAACAACAGGCTCTTGAAGCAGGCGTGGCTGGCCACGTGGTACAGCGTGGCGGTGAGCGACAGCGCCGCCATCGGCAGCATCTGGTAGCCGGCAAAGATCAGCGTCAGCCCCATGCCGACGAAGAGCAGGCCCATGTTCTCGATCGACGAGTAGGCCAGCAGGCGCTTCATGTCGGTCTGCACCGCGGCGAACACCACGCCGAACAGCGCGGTGGCCAGCCCCAGCGCCAGCAGCAGGCCGCCCCACCACCACAGCCGCAGGTGCAGCAGATCGAGCGAGACCCGCAGCACACCGTAGATGGCGGTGTTGAGCATGACCCCGCTCATCAGCGCCGACACCGGCGACGGTGCGGCCGGGTGGGCCTCAGGCAGCCACACGTGCAGCGGCAGGATGCCGGCCTTGGCGCCGAAGCCGAACACCGCCAGCAGGAAGCCCGCCGAGGCCCAGAACGGACCCAGGCTTTGTGCGCGCATGTTGGCGAAGGTGTAGTCGCCGGTGTTGGCCTGCAGCACGCCGAAACACAGCAGGATGGCGATGGCGCCGATGCGCGCCATCGTGATGTAGAGGTAGCCCGCGCTGCGCACCTCGGGGATGCGGTGGTTGGCGGTGACCAGGAAGAACGACGACAGCGCCATGGTCTCCCACATCACCATGAAGGCATAGGCGTCGTCGGCCAGCACCACGCCCACCATGCTGGCCAGGAAGACGTGGTACTCCAGGCACAGCAGACCCGGTGGCGTGCCCTCGCCCTTGCGGAAGTAGCCCGCGGCAAACACCGAGATGCCGGCCGAGGTGGCGCCGATCACCAGCAGGAAGTAGGCCGCCAGGCTGTCGAGTCGCAGGTGGAAGGGCAGCGAGGGCAGGCCGATCGGCAGCACCGCCCACTGCGCGGCTTGCGTCGTCCCCGATGGGCCAGTCAGGGCGTTCAGCGCGACGACGGCCAGCGCCAGGCTCAGCAGGCCGCCCAGCGGGAACAGCAGGCGCGAGACCAGGGCCAGGCGGCGCAGGGCCAGCACGCCCGCCACGCCGACCAGCAGCCAACCGGCGACGATGACCAACATCCAGTCCAACTGCAACCACTGCGTGACGGGCGGCAGACTGGCCATGGGCTCAGGTCTTGCGCCGTGCGGCGCCGGCGCGGCGTTGGCGATCTGCCGGCACGGTTGCCGGTGCGGGCGGGGCAGGGGGGGGTGGCGAGTCCTGGCCCGCCCCGGGCTGGAACTCGACGCCATGCTGCGCCAGGTAGTCCCGGATCAGCTGCCGCACCACCTGCGACGCGGTGCGATCCTGCCGCGCGCACAGGCGTTCGAAGGCCGCCTTCTTGTGGGGGTCGATCAGCAGCGTCAATCGTGCCGTCTTGGATTCCATGGGGCGCTCTGCAGCGGCTCAATGCACATCGAGCACACATCGTAACCCCACGCCATGCCGAGCCGAGACGGGTTGTCCCGTGCCGCGCCAGCCCGCCGTGGCTGGTGCGATTTTCAGCTGGCGATGCCCAGCAGATCGAGCACGCCGCAGACGAAGCTGAGCGGGTGCGGCGGGCAGCCCGGCAGGTAGAGCGTGGGCTGGAAGCGCTCGAGAAAGCTGCGCTCGATGGCCGACGAGCCTTCGAACGGGCTGCCCGAGATGGCGCAGGCGCCCACCGCGATCACCAGCTTGGGGGCGGGCATCGCGTCCCAGCATGACTGCAGCGCCAGCGCCATGTTGCGGGTGATCGGGCCGGTCAGCACCAGGCCGTCGGCGTGGCGCGGCGAGGCCACGATGTCGATGCCGTAGCGGCCGATGTCGAAGTTGACGTTCGACAGCGCGTTGACTTCCAACTCGCAGGCATTGCAGCCACCGGCCGACACCGAACGCAGCTTGAGCGAGCGGCCGAAGCGCTGGCGCAGCGCGGCCGACACCTGCACCGGATCGGGCGCCGGCCGCGTGGCGCTGAGCACCAGCCCCTCACGCGTGGTGCTGGCCAACTTGAAGTCATTGCTGAACGAGAGCTTGGCGCTGGGGCAGGCGGGTGCGCAGTCACCGCAGGTCACGCAGCGCCCCAGGTCGATAGACACCGGCTCGGCGGGCGCCGGCTGCAGCGTGATCGCCCGGGTCGGGCAGGCGGTTTCGCAGGCCTGGCAGCCGGTTTCGCAGGCACGGTCGGCGATCACCGGCCGGCCGCGAAAGCCGACCGGATTGGCCTGGCGCGGATCGGGGATGAACTGCGAGCCCTGCGAGCGGCGGACCCGGATGGACTTGAGCATGGGCGGTCCTAGAGGTCGTTGCCGCAGTACGAGAGATCGAAGCTCTTGTTGCAGATCGGAAAGTCCGAGATCTCGTTGTCGCGCACCGCCAGCGCGAGGCCGAACCAGTTCAGCAGCGACGGGTCTTGCAGCTTGTAGTGCAGCAGCCGGCCGTCGGGGCCGGTCTCCAGCGCCTGCACCACCGGCCCGCGAAAGCCCTCGCGCACCGATACGCACAGCAGGTCGGGCGCGAGGGCTCCAATCGGCGCCAGCGCAGGGCCGTCGGCGGCTTCGGCGACGAGGCCCGGCGCCTCCAGCACCTGCCGCAGCCACTGCACCGACGCATCGACCTCGCGCATGCGCAGCGTCATGCGGGCCCAGCAGTCGCCGCTGTCTTCGGTCAGCACGGGCATGGGATGGGCGGCGTACAGGCGCCCGGGCAGGCTGTTGCGGCTGTCGACGGTCACGCCGCTGGCCCGTGCGGCCAGGCCCACCAGGCCCAGCTCGGTGGCGGCCTGCTGGCTGACGACGCCGATGCCCTGGAAGCGCGATCGCACGCTGCGCGCGCCGCGCATCAGCGCATTCACCTCGGCCATGTCCTTGGCAAAGGCGGCCAGCGTGCTCAGCAGGTCGGCGCGGCGTTCTTCGGTGATGGTGTAGCGCACGCCACCCGGCCGCAGCCAGCCGCGGCCGAAGCGGCTGCCGCAGACCCGCATCGTGGCGTTGATGATGGCGGTGCGCAGCCGGCCGTAGGTGGCGCCGCCTTGCAGGAAAGCGATGTCGGTGGCCAGCCCGTTGAGCGCGACCAGGTGCATGGCGATGCGCTCCAGCTCCAGCGCGATGCCACGCACCCGCTCGGCGGCGCTGCTCACCTCGCTGCCCGCCAGTGCTTCGACCGCGGCGCAATAGCCCCAGGCATAAGCGATGCTGGTGTCGCCGGCGACGGATTCGATCGTCGAGCTCAGCGCCAGCGTCGGGCGCTGCAGCAGCAGCGCCTCGACGCCACGATGCTGGTAGCCGAGCTGCAGTTCCAGGTGGTGCACCTGTTCGCCGTGGCACATGAAGCGGAAGTGCCCCGGCTCGATCACGCTGGCGTGGATGGGGCCGACGCCCACCTCGTGCACCTCCTGGCCGCGCACGCTGAAGAACGGATGCGTGGCCATCTGCTGCTGGCGATCGCCCTCGTAGCGCACCGGCTTGAGCCAGGGGTGGCCCGCGGGGGTCAGGCCGGTCTGCTCCCACAGCTCGCGCTCGAACATCTGGGCCGCCGGGTGGCGTGGCGTGAGCGCTTTGAACGACGCCGTGCGCGGGCCGCAGCCGCGCAGCAGGACCAGGCCGCCACTGGGCGATTGCAACACGGCGGTGGTGAGCACCGCATCACCAGCGTCGGCCCGGCCGAACAGCGTGACCAAGCGCTCGCCGGCATCCAGCCGTTGGCCGATCTGATCGGCCCAGTCGTCCAGGCCGTGGATGGGCAACGCCTGCGTCGAGGCCGTGGCGATCGGCTGGACAGGCTGGATCGGCGCCATCATTGCCCGCCGATCGACAACGCCACCTGCACCAGCAGCGCGCTGATGGGCGCCGGGGTGTAGACGCCCAGCAGGATCAGCGCGGCGACGAAGCCCAGCTTGGGCAGCGCCGTGACCCAGGTCTCGGTGACCGGTGCGCGCGGTCGGTCGGGCGGCCCCCAGATCATCGGGAAGATCGAGCGGCCGGTGGCGACGAAGATGATGGTCAGCATGGTGCACATCAGCGTGAAGGCGATCAGGTTGCCGGCCTGCACGATGCCCGAGAGGATCAGCATCTCGGCCATGAAGCTGCCGAACGGCGGAAAGCCCAGCAGCGCGAAGATGCCCACGGCGAACAGCGCGCCCGAGAACGGCAGCACGCGGATCACGCCGCTGAGCGCGCGGACCTCGTTGCTGCCGTACACCGCGCGCAGGCGGCCGGCGGTGAGGAACAGCAGCGCCTTGACGAACGCGTTGCTGACGATGTAGAGCAGCACGCCGTAGGCGGCGGCCTTGCCCACCGACAGGCCGATGGCGATGACGCCCGACGAGCTGACGCAGGCGTAGGCGATCAGCCGCTTGTAGTTGCGCGCGGCCATCACCTGGATGGCGGCCACGGTGAGCGACAGGCAGCCCATGATCAGCAGCTCGTGCGAGACGAAACTGGTGTCCTGCCCTCGAAACACCTGCAGCACGCGGAACACCGCCACCACGCTGATGTTGAACTGCACCGCCGCCAGCAGCGCACTGGTGCTGGTGGGGGCGGCCTCGTAGGTCTCGGGCATCCAGCTGTAGAGCGGCGCCAGGCCCAGCTTGCTGCCCAGGCCGAACAGCATCAGCGCCAGGCCCATGCGTTGCCAGCTGTCGCCGGGCTGGGTGATGCCCTGCGCCATCTGGTCGAGCATGAAGCTGATCTGCAGGCCGTGCAGGTGCGCCGAGCGCGTCAGGCACATGATGCCCAGGAAGGTCAGCGCCAGCGAGATGCTGGAGTACAGCAGGTAGTGCCAGGCCACGCGGCGCGGGGCGGCGGTGTCGCCCTGCGCCACCAGCGGCGCCGCGCACAGCGTGGTCAGCTCGATGAAGGCCCACAGCAGCAGCAGGTGGTTGGCCATCACGCCCAGGTTCATGGCCAGCATGAAGGCCAGCGTCAGCGCCGTGCGCGGCAGCAGGTTGCGCGCCAGCACGCGTGAGGTGCTGATGCGCGACGACATGTACACGCTGATGCCGAGGAAGACGCTGTTGATGACCAGCAGGAACAGCATCGAGGTGGCGTCGAGCACGAAGTAGCGGCCACCGAAATAACGCGGCATCTCGGCCAGCGGCGTGCGCACGAACACGGTGACCCAGGTCAGCACGGCGATCACCGCGAAGGCCACCAGCGCGGGGCCGACCCACAGCCGCTCGGCCCGCGTGGGTGCCGCGCCGCCGCGGGCCAAGCTGGCAGTCGTGCTCATGAGGAGGCCTCCTCGGCGGGCCCAGTGGCGGGGTCGGGCGTGGCGATCAGCCAGCCGCCGACGCCCACCGTCAGCAGGTAGATGGCGCTGAGCGCCGCGTGCACCGGCAGCGGCCAGGGCTCGGGCAGCAGCGACTCGAACAGCGCGATGGCGTTCTCCATGAACAGCACCGCCACCAGCTGCGCCGGCGCGCCGTCGTTGGTGGACAGCAGCAGCAGCGACACCGCCACCGTGGCGCCCACCGCGCCCAGCGTGAGCGCCTGCCGGTCGCTCATCGCCGGAGCCGCGAACTCGAACGCCAGCACCACCAGCGCGATGGCGATGGCCCAGGTGAACAGGTTGGACGGCATCAGGTCGAGGTTGGGCTCGCCGCGCCGCGCGATCGCCCGGCGCAGCAGGCGCGGTGCGATCAGCGCGCGCACCACCAGCACCTCGATCACCGCCACCGCGGTGTGGGCCGACAGGTCGCCGTGCTGCGCGGTGTTCCAGGCCATGGCCGCCGCCTGCAGCATCAGCCAGAACGGCGCTGACCGGATCTTGCCGAAGAAGACCGGGATGATGGTGGCCACCAGGAAGGCGATCAGCGGCGGCGTCATGCGGCCCCCGCCAGCCAGGCCGCCGCGCCCAGGCAGAGTGCGGCCACCAGCGACGCGCCCATCAGGTAGCCGGGCACGAAGCGCAAGCGCAGCCGCGCCGTCAGCGATTCGATGCAACCCACCACGATCGCCACGCCCGCCATGATCAGCAGTGCCACGGCGATGGCCGCCAGCGGGCTGGCCTGCAGGTCGAACGGGTTCAGCAGCGCGGCGATCAGGCCGGCGTAGATCGTCATCTTCAGCGCCGCGGCGAACTGCATCGCGGCCAGCTCGGGCCCGCTGTGGTCGAGGATCATCACCTCGTGCACCATCGTCAGCTCCAGGTGCGTCATCGGATCGTCGACCGGCACGCGCGACGCTTCGGCCTGCAACAGCACCAACAGCACCGCGACGGCCGGCAGCGCCAGCCAGGGGAACGACGCGGCCTGGTGCCACTGGCCGATCATGCCGGCGAAGCTGGTCTGCCCAGTGGCCAGGCCCGCGGTGCCGATCAGCAGGAACAGCGCCGGCTCGATGAAGGCGGTGAACGAGGCCTCGCGCGCGGCGCCCATGCCTTCGAACGAACTGCCCACGTCCAGCGCCGACAGCATCAGGGCCAGGCGCCCCAGCCCCAGCGTGTAGGCGAAGACGATGAAGTCGTGGCTGAACTGCAGCGGCGCCGCAGCGCCGAGCAGCGGCGCGATCGACGCGGCCAGCAGCGAGGCGGCCAGCACCACCCAGGCCCCGGCGCGGAACAGCGGCGTGGCCACCGTGCTGTAGACCGGCTGCTTGCGCAGCAGGCGCAGCAGGTCCCAGCCCGATTGCAGCAGGCCCGGCCCCTGGCGCCCGGCCCACCGCGACTTGGTGCGATTCACCAGGCCGACCAGCAGGATCGGCATCACCAGCACCAGCAGCAGGTGGACGCTCAGCATCAGCGTGCTCATGGCAGTGGTCCGCTGGCCAGCACGACCAGCCCGGCCACCAGCACGATGGCGATCAGCGCCGCGCCGAAGGCGATGCGGGGATCGTCCTCGCGCAGCTGGGCCGACAGCTCGGTGGCGGAGGCGTCGCCGTGCTTGATGACCGAGAACAAACGCCGTTCGACAGCGTCCACGCAGTCGGTGACCACATAGCTGTCGGTCGGGAAGTAGCCCTGTGGCGCCTTCTGCCGTTTCAGCGTGACCATCACGCTGCTGAAGCGGGCGCCGAAGTCCGACGAGAAGCTGGAGCCGGTGTACTGCATGCGCGGGTTGGGGGCGCCATAACCGCAGCCCCAGGTGGGGCCGGTGACGACGTGCATGCCGGCCGGCCGGCGAGCCCAACGCAGGCGCAGCCCGATCAGCGCGCCGATGGCCAGCGCCAGTGCGCCCGAGACCATGCCGATGCGGCTGAGGTTGTCGGCCAGCGGCTGCAGCACATCGGCGCCGCCGGCCGGCAAGGCGGTGAGCGCGATGGCCGTCGGGCCGCGCACGAGCATGAAGCCCAGCGCCGGCATCACGCCCAGCACGACCACGCCCAGCGCATGCACGGCCATCGGTGCCAGCATCCAGCGGCTGACCTCGGCCGGCGGGTGCACGCTGGTTTCACGCGCCCCGCCCAGAAACACCACGCCGAAGGCCCGCGTGATGCTCAGCGCCGAGACCGCACCGACGAAGGCCAGCAAGGCGCCGGCGATGCCGAGCGCCACTTTGGCCCAGGTGCCGATGGGCTGGCCGGTGAACAGCCCGGCATAGATCACGAACTCGCTGGTGAAGCCGTTGAGTGGTGGCAGCGCCGAGATCGCCACGCCGCCCAGCAGGAAGCCGAGTGCCGTCCACGGCATCAGGCGCGACAGGCCGCCCAGCTTTTCCATGTCGACGGTGTGCGTGGCCTGGTAGACCGCGCCGGCGGCGTAGAACAGCTGGCACTTGAAGAAGGCGTGGTTCAGCACGTGCAGCAGGCCACCGGCAAAGCCCAGCGCCACCAGCGTGGCATTGCCCCAGGCCAGACCCAGGCAGCCGATGCCCAGGCCGATGCCGGCGATGCCGACGTTTTCGGTCGACGAATAGCCCAGCAGGCGTTTCAGGTCGCGCTGGCCGACGGTGTAGAGCGCGCCGATCACGGCCGACAGCGCCGAGAAGCCGATCAGGAACCAGCCCATCCACTCGTCGGGCCGGCCGATCAGGAAGATGAAGCGCACCAGCGCGTACAGGCCCGCCTTGTGGATCACGCCCGACATCAGCGCCGAGACATGCGCGGGCGCGGCGGCATGGGCACGCGGCAGCCAGGAGTGGAACGGGAAGAACGCCGACTTCAGGCCGAAGCTGGTGACCAGCAGCAGGAAGACGAGGTTGCGCTCGGCGCCGGCGTGGCCGCGCAGCCACTGGCCGAAGCCGTCCAGATCCCACGACGCGGTGTGCGTGTACAGGATCATGAAGGCCGCCACCAGGAAGATCAGGCCGATGTGGGTGGACACCAGGTAGTTGAAGCCGGCGAAGCGCACCTTCTGGTTGCTGTAGTCCCAGATCACCAGCAGCCAGGCGGCCAGTGCCGCGATCTCCCAGCCGAGCAGGAACACCAGCGCGTGGTCGCCGCTGTAGACCAGCACGAACGACAGCGAGGTCAGGTTCAGCAGCGCGTAGTGCAGGCCCAGGTGCCGCGGGGTGTCGAAGTAGGGCCGCAGGTAGCCCACGGCGTAGACGCTGCCCAGCAGTGTCATCGGCAGCGACCACGCCAGGAAGAACGCGCCCAGCGCATCGAGCCGCACGCGCAGCGTGCCCACCGGGTGGGCCCAGGCCAGTTCACCGGTGATCGGGGCGCCGCCCAGCAGCACCGGCGTCACCGTGGTCAGCACCAGCACGGTGGCGATGACCTGCGACAGCACGCCGATGCCGGCGCGCCGGCGGTTGCCCACCGGCATCAGGCAGGCGGCGGCACCCAGCAGCAGCACCAGGACGGCGGCGATGAGCGAGCTCATGCAGGCAGAGCGGCGCGCGAACGTGACGCGCACATCCGCGGGGTGGACAGCGCCACCGGCTGAGCGCGGTCGTCGACGAAGCAAGGCAAGGAAAGGCGCTCCAGGGTGCGGGACGAGCGGGCTTGGACTGCCCGCTCGTCATGCCATAGAAACAGCTTTTGATGATACTAGAATGATAATGAAAGTGGCCTATGGAGATCGCATGGAACTGAAAACCGCGCGCCTGACGGTGCTGGTCGATCCCAAGAAGAAGAAGGCGTTCGAGGCGCTGTGCGCAAGCCAGGACGTGACGCCGTCGCAGGTGGTTCGGCGGCTGATCCGCGACTATCTGGTGCAGCACGGCGTGAGCTTCGTGCCCAGTGGCGCGGTGCAGATCGAGGGTGCCGACCCCAAGCGCTGATCACGGCGGAACGAGGGCGGGGGGGCGGGGGACGCGCCTGTCAGCGCCGCGTTGTGTTGAGGCGGCGCTGAAGAAATTTGGACCTGTCGTCGTGCTCAATAAACGAACTAACGCCAGTCGACGGGGGCAGATTCATATCGATGCTTGGTGAGTAGTTTGTTAGTCGCCATATGGCGTTAGTTCATAAATTGAGCGCCGGCAAACCGGTATACGCGTCTTCGCAAGGCAGGATTCGGTACAAAACCCCAGGGTCGACGAGAAGTGGCCCGGCGACATGCCTGCCGCCGGGCCCGCCACGGATCAGCCGCCGAACCGCCTAGAACGGCAGCCCGACGTAGTTCTCGGCCAGCGAGGCCAGTGCCTTGGGCGACGAGAACAGGTAGGCCAGTTCGGTGTCCTGCAGGCGCCCGTCGAAATCGCTGCCCTCGGGAAAGCGGTGCAGCGTCGTCGTCATCCACCACGAGAAGCGCTGTCCCTTCCACACACGCGCCAAGGCTTTGGCGGAGTAGCCGTCGAGGCCACTGTCGTCGTGCTTCTTGTAGTGGTCGACCAGCGCGTGATAGAGGTAGTAGATGTCCGACGCGGCGCTGTTGAGCCCACGTGCGCCGGTCGGCGGCACGATGTGCGCGGCGTCACCGGCCAGAAACAGGTTGCCGAAGCGCATCGGCTCCACGACGAACGAGCGCAGCGGCGCGATGCTCTTCTCGATCGAGGCCCCGGTGATCAGTTGGCTGGCCACGTCGGCGGGCAGGCGGCGCTTCAGCTCAGCCCAGAACAACTCATCGGTCCACTGCTCGACGGTGTCGGTCAGCGGCACCTGGATGTAGTAGCGGCTGAGCACTTGCGAACGCAGCGAGCACAGCGCAAAGCCGCGCTCGTGCTTGGCGTAGATCAGCTCGGGCGACACCGGCTTGGTGCGAGACAGCACGCCCAGCCAGCCGAACGGATAGACCCGCTCAAACTCGCGGATCTTGTCCTTGGGGATGGACTTGCGGCTCACGCCGTGGAAGCCGTCGCAGCCGATGACGTAGTCGCAGTCGATGCGCTTGACCTCGTCGCCCTGGCGATAGGTCAGGTAGGGGTGCGCGCTTTCCAGGTCATGCGGCTTCACGTCCTCGGCGTTGTGGATCACGATGCCGCCCAGCTTGTCGCGGCCGTCGTAGAGGTCGCGCGTCACCTCGGTCTGGCCGTACACCACCACCGAATTGCCTCCGGTCAGCCCCTTCAGGTCGACCCGGTCCTTGATGCCGTCGTGGGCGATGTAGAAGCCGTCGTGGATCTCGCCCTCGCGGTCCATGCGCTCGGCCACCTGGGCTTCGCGCATCAGCGCGGCAAAGCCGTGCTCCAGCACCCCCGCACGGATGCGGCCCAGCACGTACTCGCGGCTGTGCTGTTCCAGCACCACGGTCTCGATGCCCTGCAGATGCAGCAACTGCGACAACAGCAAGCCGGAGGGCCCGCCGCCGATGATGCCAACCTGGGTCTTCATGTTTGTCTCCTGGATCGGTGGATGCAACAAGCCGGTGCCGCCATCGCCCGCCTGTGGGGCGGCAGGGCAGCAGGGCGTCTTCAAGGGCCAGCGCAGCCCTGTCGGTGAAACTGATTCTGGTCAAACCGCGGTCGGGCGGCAATCCACGCAAAGGCGCGATTGCTGGTACTTTTGACGTAGATTCACTGACATGCCGACCACCGCATCCGACCGCCTGCCCGCCCGCCGGCGCGCGCTGACCCAGCTGCCCACGTTTGCGCTCTATGGCGAGGAGGGCGAGCCGGCGCCCGCGCTGCTGCACATCGAATCCATCGATTCACGCAGCCGCCTGCACGATTGGGAGATCGACGCGCACCGGCACCAGGGCCTGCACCAGGTGCTGTGGCTGCACTCCGGCCAGGTCGAGGCGATGTTGGACGAAACCCGCACCACCTGCCAGGCGCCCGCGGTGCTGCTGGTGCCACCGGGCGTGGCGCATGCCTTCCGCTTTGCGCCGCACAGCGATGGCTACGTGCTGACCGTCAACGCCGGCCTGCTGGCCGAGGGCGAAGCCGCTGCCGCGAGTGACGCGCTGCAACTGGCGTTTGCAGCACCCCGCACCGCAACGCTGGAAGCCGCCTCACCCGAGGCCGACCGCCTGCACGCATTGTTCGCGGCCCTGCACACCGAAAGCAACGCCGCCGACAGCGCCGACGGGCCGGTGCCGCTGTGGCTCACCCGCGCCATCGTCTGGCGGCTGGCGCAGCGGCTGCAGCGCGACGGGCAGACCGGCACGCGGGTCAACGCCGGGCGGCAATCGCTCTACACCCGCTGGCTGGTGCTGGTCGAGGCGCACTACCGCGCGCACTGGCCGGTGGCGCGGTATGCCGACAGCCTGGGGCTGTCGACCGAACGCCTGAACCGCATCGTGCGCGCCGAGACCGGCCACAACGCGCAGCACCAGTTGCACGCCCGGCTGGTGCGCGAGGCCTGCCGCCGGCTGGTGCATGTGGTGGTGCCGGTGTCGAAGCTGGCCTTCGAGCTGGGCTTCGACGACCCGGCGTACTTCAGCCGCTTCTTCAAGCGCCACGCCGGACTGTCGCCCAGCGACTACCGTGCGCGGGCCCGACAAGCCTGAGGCGGGCAGCGGCAGCCTCAAGCGGTATCAAGCGTATTTGCGCAACTCCAGCTTGCCGATCTGCTGGCGGTGCACCTCGTCCGGGCCATCGGCCAGGCGCAGCACACGCGCCATCGCGTAGGCATGCGCCAGGCCGAAGTCGTTGCTGGTGCCGCCGCCGCCATGAGCCTGGATGGACCAGTCGATCACCTTGCTGGCCATCGCCGGCACCGCCACCTTGATCATCGCGATCTCGGTCCTGGCCACCTTGTTGCCCACCGTGTCCATGCGGTGCGCGGCATGCAGCGTCAGCAATCGCGATTGCTCGATGGCGATGCGGCACTCGGCGATGCGCTCCACCGTCACGCCCTGCTCGGCCACCGGCTTGCCGAAGGCCACACGCGACTTGGTGCGCACGCACAAACGCTCCAGCGCCCGCTCGGCCAGCCCGATCAGCCGCATGCAGTGGTGGATGCGGCCCGGGCCGAGGCGCCCCTGCGCGATCTCGAAGCCGCGGCCCTCGCCCAGCAGCATGTTCGACGCCGGCACGCGCACATCGGTGAAGGTGACTTCCGACGCCCGGTCGGGCATGCCGTAGAAGCCGAACACCGGCAGCGGCCGGATCACCTTGACGCCCGGCGTGTCCATGGCCACCAGGATCATCGACTGCTGCTGGTGGCGGTTTGGGTTGTGAGGGTCGCTCTTGCCCATGAAGATCGCGATCTTGCAGCGGGGGTCGGTGGCATTCGTGGTGTACCACTTGTGCCCGTTGATGACGTACTCATCTCCATCGCGCACGATGCTCGATTCGATGTTGGTCGCGTCGCTCGACGCCACCTTGGGCTCGGTCATCGCAAAGCAGGATCGGATCTCGCCGGCCAGCAGCGGCGCCAGCCAGCGCGCCTGGTGCTCGGGCGTGGCATAACGCGCCAGCACTTCCATGTTGCCGGTGTCGGGCGCCGAGCAGTTGAAGACCTCGGGCGCCAGAAACGATCGGCCCATGATCTCGCACAGCGGCGCGTATTCCAGGTTGCTCAGGCCGGCGCCATGCGACGACTCAGGCAGGAACAGGTTCCACAGCCCGGCGGCCTTGGCCAGGGGCTTGAGTTCCTCGATGACCGGATGCACCGCCCAGGGCCCCAGCCGCTCGGCCTGCTCGGCATGGCGGGCCTCGTTGGGATAGATGTGCTCGTCCA
>MESD01000191.1:2061-5455 GCA_001770815.1 Burkholderiales bacterium RIFCSPHIGHO2_12_FULL_69_20 | reverse complement strand
GAAGATGCCCAGGTTCTGCCGCGCCAACGGATAGATCTTGCCTTCGAAGGCGGGGTCGCAGGCGAGTTGGAAGCCACTGCCGCTGTCGGCCGGGCGCAGGCCGTGCCGGCAGTAGTCCATCAGGGCCTGGCGCTGGAACACGTCGTAGGGTGGCCGGCCCGCGAAGCGCTCGAACATGGATTGCGCGGACTCGAAGTGGTTCTTGCGCGCCGCCGCCGGGTGCAGCGTGCCGGGAGCCGGCAGCGGCAGGTGGTAGTCGACCGGCGCGAAGATCGTCGGGTCGATCAGCACCAGTTGCGAGAAGCGGCCGGGCTGGTAGGCGGCGGCCTGCACCAGCGCATGCGCGCCCATGCTGTGGCCGATGCCCACGGCGCCCTGGAGATCGAGCGCCACCGCCAACGCGGCCAGGTCGTGTCCGAAGTCGGCCCAACCATTGAAATCGACCGCCTGGCTGCGGCCATGGCCGCGTTGTTCGACCGCGAAGACGTGGCGACCGGGCAGGTGGTGGATCACCTGATCCCAGACGCGGCCGTGGAAACCGGTGGCATGCACCATGCACAGGCTCGGGCCCTGGCCGCGCCGCTCGGGCCGCCACTCGAAATACGCGTGGCTGACGCCGTTGGCCAGGCTGTGGCGCAGCCGGGGCTCGGGGGTGTCGGCAATGGTCGTGGCCGGCACCGTTCAGAGCCCTGCTGCCAAGCGGCTGGCCTGGTCGATGGCACGCTTGGCGTCCAGTTCGACGGCCTCGAAGGCGCCGCCGATCAGATGCGCCTGCTGGCCACGGTTGCCATCGGCCTGCAAGCCGTCGTACACGCTGCGCAGCGGCAGCTGCCCGGCGCAGACGATGACGCTGTCGGCCTCGAACAAGCGAGGTTCGCCATTGACGCGCGTGTGCAGGCCGGCATCGTCGATCTTCAGGTACTCGACCCCGCCGACCATCTGCACGCCGCGGCGGGCCAGCATCATGCGGTGGGCCCAGCCGGTGGTGCGGCCCAGGTTCTTTCCCAGCGCGTCGGCCTTGCGCTGCAGCAGCCACACCGAGCGCTCGGACTTCTCCACCTGCGGCAGCACGCCGGTGACGCCGCCACGCGGGTGGTTCTCGAAGTCGATGCCCCATTCGCGTGAGAACACCGCGACGTCGAGCGCGGCCGACGGGCCGGCCTGCGACACCAGTGCAGCGACGTCGAAGCCGATGCCGCCGGCGCCGATGATCGCCACCCGCCGGCCCACCGCCTTGCGGCCCAGGATCGCGTCGATGTACGACAGCACCTTGGGATGAGTGATGCCGGGAATGTCGGGCCGGCGCGGCTCGATGCCAGTGGCCACCACCACCTCGTCGAAGCCTTCGGCGCGCAGCAACGCGGCATCAACCGTGGTGTTCAGGCGCAGCGTGATGCCCAGTTTGTCGATCATGCGGCGGAAGTAGCGCAGCGTTTCGGCGAACTCTTCCTTGCCGGGGATGCGGCGGGCCAGGTTGAACTGGCCGCCGATCTCGGCGCCGGCCTCGAACAGCGTGACGTGGTGGCCACGCTCGGCCGCCACGGTGGCGGCAGCCAGGCCGGCCGGCCCGGCGCCCACCACCGCGATGCGCTTGGCCACCGCCACCGGCCGGTAGTGCAGCAGCGTCTCGTAGCAGGCGCGCGGGTTGACCAGACAAGTCACCTGCTGGCGACCGTCGAAGTAATGGTCCAGGCAGGCCTGGTTGCAGGCGATGCAGGTGTTGATCTCGTCCTCGCGGCCTTGGTCGGCCTTCAGCACGAACTGCGGATCGGCCAGCATCGGCCGGGCCATCGACACCAGGTCCGCGTCACCACGCGCCAGCACCATCTCGGCCACCGCCGGCATGTTGATGCGGTTGCTGGTGATCACGGGCACGCTGACGGCCTTGCGCAGCCTGCCGGTGACCTGGGAGAACGCCGCGCGCGGCACCATCGTCGCGATGGTCGGCACCGGCGCCTCGTGCCAGCAGAAATGGGTGCTGATGATGCTGACGCCGGCCGCCTGCAAGGCCTGGCCCAGCGAGACGATCTCGTCCCAGGCCAGGCCGCCATCGAGCATGTCCATCGCCGGGACTCGGAAAATCACGATGAAGCGCTCGCCCACCGCAGCGCGCACCCGGCGCACGACCTCGACCGCAAAGCGCATGCGGTTTTCCCAGGGGCCGCCCCACTGGTCGGTGCGCAGGTTGGTCTTGCGCACCATGAAGGCGCTGAGCAGATAGCCGGCCGAGCCGATGATCTCCACGCCGTCGTAGCCGGCGGCCTGGGCCAGCGCCGCGCAGCTGGCGAAATCGGCGAGCTGCTTCTCGATGCCCGCATCGTCCAGCGCATGGGGCGTGTAGCGGCCGATGCGCGACTTGACGGCCGAGGGCGCGACGCAATCCGGCGTGGGCGCCAGCGCCCCGGTGTGCAGGATCTGCAGGCAGATCTTCACGTCGGGGTCGGCCGCATGCACGGCCTGGGTGATGAGGCGGTGCTGCCGGGCTTCGGCCGGGGTCGCCAGCTCGCCGCCGGCACCGCCTTCGGCGTTGGGCGGAAAGCCGCCGGTGATGATCATGCCCACACCGCCGCGCGCCCGCTCGGCGTAGTACTCGGCCATGCGCGGGAAGCCATCCGGCGCTTCTTCCAGCCCGGTGTGCATCGAGCCCATCAGGATGCGGTTCTTCAGCCGCGTGAAGCCGAACTCGAGCGGGGCGAAGACATGGGGGTAGCGGGTGCTGCCGTTGTTCATTGGTGGACCTTCAGGCTGCTGTGCTTGCTGCCGCGCGTCAGCGTGCCGGCGCCGTCCGGCTTGCGCTCGGCCGCTGCAGCAGGCGTGCCGCCCAGGCGGCCACTGCCGGCGTCGGCGTGATCTCCATCAGCGGCAGGAACTGCAGGAAGGGCGTGTAGCACAGGTCGGCCAGCGAATACGCATCGGCCACCAGGTAGGAACGCCCGCTGAGCTGCGGGTCGAGGATCGCAAGATGCGTTTCGATCTCTGCCTTGGCCAGCGCCATCGCATCGTGGTTCCAACGGGCTGGCGACAGGAAGCGCCTGGGGAAGATGATGGTCCCGGCCTGGCGTGCCAGTTGCAGGTCGCACAGCTTCATGTGCATGGCCACCCGTGCGCGGCCACGCGCGTCAACCGGCACCAGCGGGGGTGCGGGAAAGCGCGCTTCCAGGTAGTCGAGGATCGCCGTCGACTCGTAGAGCACGAAGTCGTCTTCCACCAGCGTCGGTACCCGGCCATACGGGTTCAGGGCCAGGTAGGCCGGGCTGCGGTGCGCGCGAGCGGCCATGTCCACCAGCACTTTTTCGTGCGGGGTGTTCTTTTCGATCATCACCATGGCCACGCGGCGGGCGAAGGTGGAGTCTGGGTGGTGGTGGATCGTGATCATCGCCTTGTCCTACAGGTA
>MESD01000191.1:0-2023 GCA_001770815.1 Burkholderiales bacterium RIFCSPHIGHO2_12_FULL_69_20 | reverse complement strand
CTGCCACTCGATCAACTCGCCCGCCATCTGGACGGTGAAGGCGTTCAAGGCCTGGGGCGGCTCAACACCAGCCACGGGATGCCGTTGTCATGGCTGAGTCGGATCGTTTCAAGACGCATTGCCGTCCTTGGTTCTGCTGGCAGTGCCCATTCAACGAATCCTACCAAACAACCGCCAGGTAAACCCCCGTAGCATTGCCGCCCACCCGCACCTAGATTGCAGTTGCGCAGTTGCGCAGTGCCGGGCGAATTGCAGCAGGGCCGCCACCCTTTCACCTATCAACCAGGATATCTGCATGCGTTTCCACGAATTGTTTTCCGGCCTCATCGCCGGGTTGCTATGCCTCACCGCCGCCCAAGCGCAGACTGCGCAGGGCTATCCGAACAAACCGATCCGCTTCATCGTCCCCTACGCGCCGGGCGGCAGCACCAGCCAGGTGGCGCGGATGGTGGCGGCCAAGATGACCGAGAACTGGGGCCAGCAGGTGTTGATCGACAACCGCGGCGGCGCCAACACCGTGATCGGCACCGATGCCTTGGCGAAGTCGGCACCTGATGGCTACACCATCGGGCTGACCACTTCCACGCTGACCACGCTGCAGCACCTGCTGCCGACGCTGCCGTTCGATCCGCTCAAGGATTTCGCACCGGTATCGACCATGGTGACCACACAACTCGTGCTCGTGCTTCACCCGTCGGTGCCGGCGAACAACCTCAAGGAGTTCATCGCGCTGGCCAAGGCCAAACCGAACGAACTGAACTTTGCCGCCGTCGGCACCGGCAGTTCCACCCACCTCGCCGGCGAAATGTTCAAGACCGTGGCCGGCGTGAAGATGCAGCATGTGCCCTACAAGGGCACGGCGCCGGCGCTCACCGACCTCATCGGCGGGCAGATTCAGCTCAATTTCGACACCCCCGTCACCTCGCTGCCGCACATCCGCGCGGGCAAGCTCAAGGCCATCGCGGTGACAGGCAAGACACGCCTGCCCAGCATGCCCGATGTGCCCACCTTTGCCGAAGCCGGGCTGCCCGAGTACGACTTCCAGCTCTGGTTCGGCGTGCTCGCGCCGGCCGGCACACCGAAGGACATTGTCAACAAGCTCGCCGCCGAGATCAGCCGGATCCTGGCGTTGCCCGATGTGAAGGACCTGCTCCTTGCCCAGGGTCTGGACGCCTACGCCATCGGCACCGACAAGTTTGGCGCCCTGATCAAGGCGGACCTGGACCGCTACGGCAAGGTCATCAAGGCGGCGGGCATCAAGATCGAATAGCGCCAGACACCGGGCGTCACGCCCGTAGACCAGGGATCGGCCTGCGCCTCGGCTCCTGACCTAACTAGCGTTTGACTGCTATACTTTGGCAGGTCCACACACCACTGGCGCAACTCGTCAACAGAAGGAAGCCTCATGGATCTCGAACTCAAGAACAAGTCCGTCATCGTCCGGCGGTGGCTCGAACATTGGCCGCGCCATCGTGCTCGCATTCGCGGGCGAGGGCGCGCACATCACCATCGGCGACATCGACACGGCGCAGGCCGAGAAAACCGCCGAATTCGCCACCAAGCTGGGCGCCGCCTCGGTGCAGGTGCTCAAGACCGACGTCACCAACCTGGAACAGGTGCAGGCCATGTTCAAGGCCGCCACCGACAAGCACGGCCGCGTAGACGTGCTGGTCAACAACGTCGGCTGGGACAACCTGATGTTCTTCACCCAGACCACGCCCGACTTCTGGCGCAAGGTGATCGACATCAACTACGTCGGCGTGCTGAACTGCACCAAGACGGCGCTCGACCTGATGATCAAGCAGAACTCCGGCGCGATCGTCTCGATCAGTTCCGACGCCAGCCGCCAGGGCGAACCGCGCGAAGCCGTCTATGGCGGCGTGAAGGCTGCGGTCAACAGCTTCATGAAGACCATCGCGAAGGAAAACGGCCGCTACGGCATCCGGTGCAACGTGGTCTGCCCGGGCGTCACCATTCCGGCCACCACCGACGAAGTCGGCGGCAACAGCATGTGGACCAATGC
>MESD01000190.1:13135-27452 GCA_001770815.1 Burkholderiales bacterium RIFCSPHIGHO2_12_FULL_69_20 | reverse complement strand
GCAGACGATGGTGCAGTTGGCGCCCAGCGTGGCGCCGCGCCGTATCAGCGTGCGGCGGTACTGGTCCTTGCGGGTCACCGCCGAGCGCGGGTTGTACACGTTGGTGAACACCATGCTGGGTCCGCAGAACACGTCGTCCTCCAGCGTCACCGCGTCGTACACCGACACGTTGTTCTGGATCTTCACGTTGTTGCCGATGCGCACGTCGTTGCCGACGTACACGCCCTGGCCGAACGAGCAGCCATTGCCGATGCGGGCACCCGCGCTGATGTGCACGAAGTGCCAGACGCGGCAGCCGTCGCCCAGCTGTGCGCCATCATCGACGATGGCCGAGGGGTGGATGGTGGTGGCCATGACCGCGACGCCCCTCAGTACGACAACGGCAGGTTGATGCGCTTGCCGTCGCGCGACGACAGGTACATCGCGATCAGCAACTCCAGCGACTTCAGGCCTTCGCGGCCATCGGTCTCGGGTTGCGCATCACCGCGCAGGGTGTTGATCACGTTGTCGTAGTACAGCGGGTGGCCAAAACCGTAGACCGAGGTGGTCTGGTAGCTGGCGTCACCGATGTGGGCGTCCATCTCGTGCGGTTGCTCGAACTCCCAGTGCTCGATCTTGTTGACCGCCACGCCACCGATGCGCACCGTGCCCTTCTCGCCCAGGAGGGTGATCGAGCCTTCCAGGTTTTTCGGGTAGGTCAGCATGGTGACGTTGACGCTGCCCATGGCGCCGTTGCGCCACTTCAGCGCGGCCACGCCGGTGTCCTCGACCTCGATGTTGCGCGCCAGCGTGCCGGTGTAGGCCATGACGCTCTCGACCGGGCCGCAGATCCAGTCGAGCAGGTCCACGTAGTGGCTGGCCTGGTTCATGAACGCGCCACCGTCGAACTCCCAGGTGCCACGCCATGCCGCGCTGTCGTAGTACGACTGCGGCCGGGTCCAGAAGACGTTGACGTTGACCATGTAGAGGCGGCCGAACCGGCCTTCGTCGACCGCCTGCTTGAGCAGCTGCAGCGTGCGGTTGCGGCGGTTCTGCTTGACGACGAACAAGCGCACGCCGGCTTCGTCGCAGGCCTTGACCATCGCCAGGCCATCGGTCCAGCGCGTGGCCATCGGCTTCTCGGTCATCACGTCGATGCCCGCGCGAGCCACCTCGGCAGCCTGCGCCGGGTGCAGGCCGCTGGGCGTGGTCAGCACCACGCAGTCGGCCTGCGTTGCCGCCAGCATCGCCGTGAGGCTGGCATGGCCTCGCGCACCCGTCTTGGCCACGGCAGCAGCCAGCGCCTGCGGGTCGATGTCGCACACGTCGGTCAGCTCGCAGCGCTCGCCGTGCTTGTGCATCGCCTCGAAATGATTGTTCGCGATGCGCCCACAACCCACGAGTGCAAACCGGACCTTGCGGTCGCAAATGGAGGGGCGGGTGACGTGCATGAAATTGGCCTCTGCGGATGAACTGGACGGTGCTGGTACGCGCCAGCGGCAATCGCTTGCCCGAAACGATCCAGGGCACCGTGCAGTACCACGAGCACCCGGCTGACCATGCAGGTCAGCCGGGCGACCGCGGAAAGCCGCTGATTCTAGTGGAATGCCCAGGGGGAACAGCTTGCACCCGAGCGCGCTGCAGCGGGTCGCACCAAGCTGGTCGAGCGGTAGCACAAAGGCAGCGTCGGCGGCAGCACACCCCGCACTGCCTACAATTTGCCCCTTTCCCCGAGCCCGCCTGCCCGCGCCACGCCATGAGCACCGACCTCCCCAGCGTTCTTTCCGACGACGACAACAAGCTGACCACCGAGCGGCGCGAGAAGCTGAGGCTGCTGCGTGATCAGGCCCGGGCCGCTGGCACCGCCGTCTTCCCCAACGACTTCAAGCCACGCCACCACGCGGCCGATCTGCAGGCGCAGTACGCCGGCCTGGACAACGAGGTGCTGGAGCCGCAGGGCATCGCCGTGGCGCTGGCCGGCCGCATGATGCTCAAGCGCATCATGGGCAAGGCCAGCTTCGCCACGCTGCAGGACGGCTCGTTCGGCAGCACGCACGGGCGTATCCAGCTCTTCATCAGCCGCGACGCGCTGGGCGAGGCCGCCTACGACGCCTTCAAGCACAGCGACCTGGGTGACATCCTGGGCGCCGAGGGCGTGCTGTTCAAGACCCGCACCGGCGAGCTGTCGGTCAAGGTCAGTTCGCTGCGCCTGCTGACCAAGAGCCTGCGCCCGCTGCCCGACAAGTTCCACGGCATGGCCGACCAGGAGCAGAAGTACCGCCAGCGTTATGTCGATCTGATCACCGACGAAACCGCCCGCGCGCGCTTCGTGGCACGCAGCAAGGCGGTCAGCTCGATCCGCGCCTTCATGGTCGAGCACGACTTTCTCGAGGTGGAAACACCGATGCTGCACCCCATCCCCGGGGGCGCCAACGCCAAGCCCTTCATCACCCACCACAACGCGCTGGATCAGCAGATGTTCCTGCGCATCGCACCCGAGCTGTACCTGAAGCGCCTGCTGGTGGGTGGCTTCGAGCGGGTGTTCGAGATCAACCGCAGCTACCGCAACGAGGGGATCAGCGTTCGCCACAACCCCGAGTTCACGATGATGGAGTTCTACGCGGCGTACTGGAACCACCACGACCTGATGGACTTCACCGAGAACGTGCTGCGCCACGCGGCGATCGCCGCCACCGGCTCGGCGCAGATCAGCTACGCCGGCAAGCCGGTGGCGCTGGACCAGCCCTTCGCCCGGCTGTCGGTGCGTGAATCGCTGGTGGTGCATGCCGGCCTGAGCGATGCCGAATCGACCGACGCCAGGATGCTGCACGCGAAGTTGCGGTCGCTGGGCCAAGAGCCACCGGCGCACTGGAAGCTGGCCGAGTTGCAGTTCGGCCTGTTCGAGGCGGTGGTCGAAGAGCAGCTGTGGCAGCCCACCTTCATCATCGATTACCCCGTCGAGGTGAGCCCGCTGGCGCGTGCCAGCGACAGCAACCCGGCGATCACCGAGCGCTTCGAGCTGTTCATCACCGGCCGCGAGTACGCAAACGGCTTCTCCGAGCTGAACGACGCCGAGGACCAGGCCGCGCGCTTCCAGTCGCAGGTGGCCAACAAGGACGCCGGCGACGAGGAGGCGATGTACTACGACGCCGATTTCATCCGCGCGCTCGAGTACGGCATGCCGCCGGCCGGTGGTTGTGGCATCGGCATCGACCGTTTGATGATGCTGATCACCGACAGCCCCAGCATCCGTGATGTGATCCTGTTCCCGGCGCTGCGCCGGGAAAGCTGAAACCGAGCGCCACGCGTTGGCCTGTGGCAAGGAGATCCTCATGGCCGACCGCATCGACGACCTGCCCCGCATCCACCAGGCCTGCTGGGACGAGCTGTCGCGCGCCGCCAGCGACAAGGGCCATGCCTGGCGCATGATGGCCCTGGCCACCGTGGCGGCGCCAGCGCCGGCCGACGACGGCGCCGCGCCCATGGCCGATCTGCGCAGCGTGGTGCTGCGTGAGGTGAATGCGCAAGAGCGCACGCTGATGTTCTTCACCGACGCTCGCTCGCCCAAGGTGGCGCAGATCACCGTGCAGCCCGCGGCCACGCTGCTGATGTGGTGCCCGCAGCTGAGCTGGCAGTTGCGGTTGCGCGCGCAGCTGGTGGTCGAGCGCAGCGGGCTGGCAGTGTCGTCACGTTGGGCGCGGCTAAAGATGAAGCCGGCTGCCAACGACTACCTGTCGCCCCTGCCGCCTGGCACACCGCTGGCGCATCCACGGCCCGAGCGTGGCACGCGTGAGCACTTTGCCGTGGTGCAGGCCCGGGTGCAGGCCATCGACTGGCTGGAACTGCACCCCGACGGCCAGCGCCGCGCGGTGTTCGACGGCGACGGCCGGGGCCAGTGGCTGACGCCCTGACCCTGGCGGCTCAAGCGCGGGGGAAGACCGCCTTGCGCTTGTTCAGGAAGGCGTCCATGCCTTCCTTCTGATCGGCGGTGCCGAACAGCGCATGGAACAACCGGCGCTCGACCAGGATGCCGTCGTTGAGGTTGCCCTCGAAGGCGCGGTTGACGCATTCCTTGGCCGCCAGCACGCTGGGGCCGCCCAGTGCGCAGATCGCCGCCGCGGCACCCAGCGCCTCGTCCAGCAGCTTGTCCGCCGGCACGATGCGAGACACCAGCCCGGCGCGCTCGGCTTCCACCGCATCCATCATGCGGGCGGTCAGCACCAGGTCCATGGCCTTGGCCTTGCCCACCGCACGCGGCAGCCGCTGGGTGCCGCCGGCGCCGGGGATGATGCCCAGCTTGATCTCGGGCTGGCCGAACTTGGCCGAGTCGGCGGCGATGACGATGTCGCACATCATCGCCAGCTCGCAGCCGCCGCCCAGCGCAAAGCCGGCCACCGCGGCGATCACCGGCTTGCGGATGGTGCGGATGGTCTCCCAGTTGCGGGTGATCAGGTCGCCGGTGTAGGCCGAGACGAAATCATGCTGCGCCAGCACGCTGATGTCGGCGCCGGCGGCAAAGGCCTTCTCGCTGCCGGTGATGACGATGGCACCGATGCCGGCGTCGGCATCGAAGGCCTTCAGCGCGGCGCCCAGCTCGTCCATCAGGCCGTCGTTGAGCGCGTTCAGCGCCTTCGGGCGGTTCAGGGTGATCAGGCCGGCGCGCAGCGCACCGTCGCCGCGCACGTCGACAAGGATGTTCTGATAGGTCATGGTTTTCAGGGGGGAGTGGGTGTGGGAGGGGAACAGGCGGACACCATCTTACGCACCGGTTGACCCCGGGCTGCAAGCCCGGGCCGCTACTTCTGCGCCGCCTGCAGCGGCAGCTTGTCCAGCGTCAGGTCGATCCAGTTGCCCTGGGTGTCGCGGATCAGGATGCGCACCGGCAGGTACTGCAGCGAGGGCGCGATCCACATCTCGGGCGTCAGGTCGCCGCCTTGCGCGGCGCGGCGCGGCTTCAGGTGGTAGGCGGCCACCTCGCCGAAGTCGAAGCGCAGCGTCTCCTCGCCGATCACGTCGTAGGTCCAGCGCTCGAGCTTGCGGCTGATGGCCAGCGGCAGCTCGACCGAGCGGCCCACCTTCAGCCGGTCGGGCTGGGTGGTGAACAGCCAGGTCAGCTGCACGAACTGGCTGGCCTCGTCCTGCACACCGGGCTGGGTGGGCACCTCCTTGCCATCGGACAGCACCACCACCTCGGGGCCGAAGCGCAATTGCCAGCGCCGCGGTGCGCGGAACAGCACCTTCTGCTCACCGTCGAAGCGGCGCGGTGCCAGGCCGTTCTCGGTCAGCTCGCCCTCGCTGGTGATGTGGCGCGACAGCACCGGGCCGATGGCGGTCTCCAGGTGCACCTGGTAGCGGCTGCCTTGGCGCAGCCACTCCACCGACGCACTGCCTTCGACCGGGCCACGGTAGTCGCCGCTCAACCGGTAGGTCAGGCGGGTGGAGGGCGGCCATTCAAACGGCACGGCCGAGGCCGCGGCGGCCGATACCGCGGCCGCCGGTGCCGATGCGGCGGCCCCGTCAGCGTCGGGCGCGGCAACGTCGGGCGCGGCAACGTTGGGTGCAGCAACGTCGGGCGCCGACGCCGCTGGCGCGGCCGCCAACGGCGGCGCCAGCTCGGCCACGGCCAGCGCGATGGGCGCGGCCAGGTCGACCGGCGCGGCCGGCGGCGGTGCCACCTCGGCCAGCACGGGCGGCGCCAGCTCAGCGGGTGCGGACGCCACCAGCGCGGGCGCCGACGCCACCCGCTCCGGTGCCGACGCCGCCGCCACCGGCTTGGCCGCCACCGAAGGCAGCCGCCGCCTGGCCACCGCCACGGGCGCGGCCATTGGCGGCGGCGCGGTGGCGGCCAGCTCACGCACAAAGGTCACCTCGATGCGCGGCGGTGGTTTCTGGCCGGCGCCCCAGCCCACGTGGCTCTCCAGCAGACCGTTGCTCACCAGCAGGTGCACCAGCACCACCGCCACACACAGCGCCCAGAAGCCGGGCCGCCGAATGCGGGGGGTCATGCGGGGTGCCATGCGGGGCGGAGTGCCGGCCCACGCGGGGCCGGCAGGCCGGCTTTCAATCATGGAGCCAGTCGCGGCGGCGCCTGGCCACCGCGCGGGTCGGCTTGTCCAGCAGGTGCAGCGAGACGGTGCTGGCCAGCGGCGTGCCCGGCTGCGGCACCAGGCGCAGCGTCATCACCCGCTGGTCACGCACCAGCAGCAGCTCGAAGGGCTGGTCGCGCGGCACCCAGGCCAGCGCGTCGTCGAGCCGGCGGATGCGCCAGCCGTCCACCGCCAGCAACTCATCCCCCGCCGACAGCCCGGCCGCCGCCGCCGCGCTGCCGGCCAGCACCGACTTGACCTGCACGCCGCTGACCGGCCCCTCCGACAGCCGCAGCCCCAGCGACGCGGCCAGCGTGGCACGCTCGGGCCGCGCCTGCACGCCGAAGGCCGCCAGCAGCTCGGCCACCGGCAGTTCATCGGTGCCATGCACCCACTCGCGCAGTTCGTCGGTCATGGGCCGGCCGGCCACCGCGGCCAGCGCGGCGGCGATCTCGGCTTCGGTGATCGCGCCGGCACCGTCAACCCCATCAACCCCACCGGCGCCGCCGGCGCCGCTGCCCGACCACAGCAGCCGCATCACCGCGTCGAGCGAGCCACCGCGCTGGCGCAGCGACAGGTCCAGGCACAGGGCCACCAGCGCGCCCTTCAGGTAGTAGCTGACCGTGGCATTGGCGGTGTTCTCGTCGCTGCGGTAGTACTTGACCCAGGCGTCGAAGCTGGCCTCGGCCACGCTCTGCACCTGGCGCCCCGGCGTGGCCGCCACCGCGTTGATGGTCTTGGCCAGCAGCCTGAGGTAGCGCGGCGCATCGACCAGGCCGCAGCGGCGCAGCATCAGCTCGTCGTAGTAGGAGGTGAAGCCCTCGAAGAACCACAGCAGCTGGGTGTAGTTCTCGCGGCTCCAGTCGGGCGTGGCCAGATCGGCCGGCCGCAGGCGCTTGACGTTCCAGCTGTGGAAATACTCGTGGCTGATCAGCCCCAGCAGCGTGACATAACCGTCGCTGGCAGCGTCCACCCGCTCGCGCGGCAGATCACGCCGGGCGGCGATCAGTGCGGTGCTGGCGCGGTGCTCGAGGCCGCCGTAGCCGTCTTCCACCGCGTTGAGCAGGAACAGGTAGCGGTCGAACGGCGGCGCGCTGCCGTCGTCGCCGTGCCAGAAGTTGATCTGCTGCGCGCAGATGCGGCGGGCATCGGCCAGCAGGCGCCGGCCGTCGAAGCCTGGCAGCGCGCCCGCCACCACGAACTCGTGCGGCACGCCGCCGGCCACGAAGCTGCCGCGCCACAGCAGGCCCAGCTCGACCGGGTGGTCGACCAGCTCGGCGTAATCAGCCGCCTCGAAGGTGCGCGCGGGCCCGCCGGCGACCGGCCGCATCGCCGTGGCCACCTGCCAACCGGTGGGCAGGCGGCCCAGTTGCAGGCGGTGCACCACGCCTTCGCGGCCGTGCACCCGCAGGCACAGGCTGGTGTTGTTGAAGAAGCCACGGCGCGCGTCCAGAAAGGCGGTGCGCACCGAGGGGTCGAAGGCGTACACGCGGTAGCGCAGCACCAGCGCCGCGCGGCCGCTGCAGCGCAGCCGCCAGGTGGTCTTGTCGAGCTGCTCGATCGGCAGCGCCTGCGTGCCCTGGCGTGCCTCCAGCGCCGACAGGTGACGGCCGAACTCGCGCACCATGTAGCTGCCCGCGATCCACACCGGCAGCGACACCACCTGGTCGGCGGCCGGCCGCGGCACGGTCAGCGTGACGCGGAAATGGTGACTGTGCGGGTCGTCCAGCTCGATCAGGTGGCGGATCATGGTGGCGCGGCGCGGGTCAGGTGCCAGCGGCAGCCAGGAAGCAGGCCAGCGAGGCCACCGCCGACAGCCGGAAGCGCAGCGTCAGCCAATGCGCGATGCCCTGCACCGGGTAGACGCGGCGGTCCACCCCGTAGCACAGCACCAGCATCGTGCCGTGCACCACCAGCCCGGCGTAGGGCGGCATGATCACCGCCAGCCAGGCCACCAGCGACGGCACGACGCCCCAGATGAACAGCGAGGCCGGCGGCGCGCTGTGGCGGAACGCCAGGCCCCAGTGGATGCCGCCGAGGAAGGACACGATGAGCCCGGCGTAGGCCGACAGCGCCAGCGTGACGAAGGCATGCAGGTCGGGCGCCAGCCCCACCCACACCAACAGGGCGCCCAGCACGAAGGGCAGCAGGCCCGCATGGCCCAGCAGGCGCGCGGTGTCGGACAGGGGCGGCACGTAGACCGGCGGCGGGTGGCTCATGGACGCCGATTGTCGCCCGGTGGGCCGTTGCGGCGGCGTCACGCCGGCGGCAGGCGCCGGCGCGGCGCTACCAGCAGCGCTGGGTCAACTCTTCTTCGCGGCGGCCGCCATGCGGCTTTCGATCTGCGCGGCGGGGATGGCCCCCGGCGCACGCGTGCCGTCCTCGAACACCACCGCCGGCGTGCCCTGCACCTTGTACTTGCGGCCCATCTCGACGTTCTGCTCGATGGCGCTGCTGTCGCAGCTGGCGGCGGCCTTGGACGGCAGCTGGCCGTCCACCATCCACGCGCGCCAGGCCTTGGCCACGTCCTTGGCGCACCAGATGTCCTTGCTCTTCACGTTGGAATCGGGCCCCAGGATCGGGTAGATGAAGTTGTAGATCGTCACGTCCTTGAGCGCCAGCAGGTCGCGTTCCAGACGCTTGCAGTAGCCGCAGTTCGGATCGGCAAACACCGCCAGCTTGCGTGCGCCGCTGCCCTGCTTGATGACCACCGCGTTCTTCAGCGGCAGGCTGGCGAAGTCGATCGCGGTCAGCTTGTCGATGCGCGCCTGGGTCAGGTCGGTCTTGCTGCGGGTGTCGATGATCACGCCCTGGATCAGGTGGTTGCCGGTCTCGTCGCTGTAGACGAGGTCGGTGCCCAGCCGCACCTCGTACAGGCCGGGGATCGGCGTCTTGCTGATCTCGTCGATCTTCGGAAAGCTGGGCAGCCGCTCGGGCAGGTTCTTGCGGATCGCGGCCTCGTCGGCCACCGCGGCGCCGGCCAGCAGGATCAGCAGGGCGGCAGCGCTGCGGCGAAGGGTGCTTGAAGTCATCGATGAAATCCGGTTCGGGGCAGGCTCAGGCATCGAGCGCACGGTTGGTCAGAAAGCGCTTGAGCGGCGCCAGGTGGTTGAGCAGACCCATGCCGCGGTTGCGGAGTTCCCGCAGCGCGGGCTGCTCTTGCGCAAAAAGGTGGAGCAGGCCGTCGGTGACCAGGGCCATCGCCCGCGTCGGGCCGACCCGCTCACGGGCATAGCGGCGCAGCAGGATCTCATCGCCCAGCGCACGCCAGGGTTCACGCCCGGCGATCACCCGGGCCAGCGTGGCCACGTCGCCCAGGCCCAGGTTCAGGCCCTGGCCGGCCAGCGGATGCACCAGGTGCGCCGCGTCGCCCACCAGCACCCAGCCGGGGCCGCACAGCCGGTCGGCCTGCGCCAGTGCCAGCGGCCAGGCCGCGCGCGCGCTGGCCAGGCGCAGCGTGCCGGCCGCGCCGCCGGTGGCCTCGGCCAGCGCACCTTCGAACTCGGCCGGCGGCAGCGCCCGCAGCGCCTCGGCACGCTCGGCGGGCAGCGACCACACCAGGCCATAGCTGCGCGCCGGCTCGGGCCGGTCAAACGGCAGCAGCGCCAGCACGTCGGGCGCGCGGAACCACTGCCGCGCCACGCCCCCGTGCGGCCCATCGGCCACCAGCCGGGCGGCGATGGCGGTATGGCCGTAGGCCTGGCGCTGAAACTTGACGCCCAGCGCTGCGCGGCTGGCCGAGGCCTTGCCTTCGGCCAGCACGGTCAGCGGGGCGTCGGTCAGGCCCGCAGCGGCGTCGTCGGCCAGCACCGTGAGGTGCGGCGCAAAGCGCGCGGCGGTGCGCAGCGCGGCCTCCAGCTCGGCGGCATCGACGATCCAGGCCAGCGCCTCGCAGCCCTGCTGCCAGGCCGAGAACTCGATCGCACCGCCGGGCGCGTCGCCCTCGATGCGCATCTCGTCGACCGGCGTCACCGCGTCGGCGGGCAGCGCGTCCCACACCCGCAGCTCGCCCAGCAGCCGGCGCGAGGCGGCGTTCAGCGCGTAGGCGCGCACGTCGGGCAGGGCCGTGGCGCCCGGCGCCGGCGTGGCTCCGACCACGCCGACGCGCAGGCCTTGGCGGGCCAGCGCCAGCGCCAGCGTGAGGCCGACCGCACCGTTGCCGCGGACGCAGACTTCGAGGTTCAACATGCCGGCCATTGTAGAAACCCGCAGCCGGCGTCGATCGGCCGAATAAAATAGCGGGCTCTGCGGCTGCCGGCACCGGCACCCTGCCCCGGAACTTCCTCGCGGAACCCGCCCCCTCGAAAGCCCCTCCATGAGCCTCAAATGCGGCATCGTGGGCTTGCCCAACGTTGGCAAGTCCACCCTCTTCAACGCGCTGACCAAGGCCGGCATCGCCGCCGAGAACTACCCGTTCTGCACCATCGAGCCCAACGTCGGCGTGGTCGAACTGCCCGATCCACGCATGGATGCGCTGGCCACGATCGTGCAGCCCGAGCGCACGGTGCCGGCCATCGTCGAGTTTGTCGACATCGCCGGCCTGGTGGCCGGGGCCAGCAAGGGCGAGGGCCTGGGCAACCAGTTCCTGAGCCACATCCGCGAAACCGACGCCATCGTCAACGTGGTGCGCTGCTTCGAGGACGACAACGTGATCCACGTCGCCGGCCGCGTCGACCCGATCAACGACATCGAGGTGATCCAGACCGAGCTGTGCCTGGCCGACCTGAGCACGGTGGAGAAGAGTCTGCACCGCTACGTCAAGGCCGCGCGCTCAGGCAACGACAAGGAAGCCGCCGCGCTGGTCAAGGTGCTCGAGAAATGCCAGGCCGCACTCGACCAGGCGCAGCCGGTGCGCGGCATCGACTTCTCGAAGGAAGAACTGGTGATCCTCAAGCCGCTGTGCCTGATCACCGCCAAGCCGGCGATGTTCGTCGGCAACGTGTCGGAGACCGGCTTCGAGAACAACCCCTACCTCGACCGCCTGAACGAGTTTGCGGCCCGGCAGAACGCGCCGGTGGTGGCGATCTGCGCCAAGACCGAGGCCGAGCTGTCGGAGATGGACGACGAAGACCGCACGCTGTTCCTGCACGAGATGGGTCAGGACGAGCCGGGCCTGAACCGCCTGATCCGCGCCGCCTTCAAGCTGCTGGGGCTGCAGACCTACTTCACCGCCGGCGTCAAGGAAGTGCGCGCCTGGACCATCCACGTCGGCGACACCGCGCCGCAGGCCGCCGGCGTGATCCACACCGATTTCGAGCGTGGCTTCATCCGTGCCCAGACCATCGCCTACGACGACTTCATCAAGTTCAAGGGCGAGCAAGGGGCCAAGGACGCCGGCAAGATGCGCGCCGAAGGCAAGGACTACGTCGTCAAGGACGGCGACGTGTTGAACTTCCTGTTCAGCAGCTGATCGCCGCTTGCCGCGCAGCGCTGAGGCGCGCGGCGCCCGCCTGCCCGATTGCCTAAGGCTTGTTGAAGAACAGGTCGGGCAGGTAGAGCGCGATCTGCGGGAACAGGATCACGATGACCACGCCCAGCAGGGTGACCAGCACGTACGGGATCACCGAGGAATAGATGTCGCTCATCGTCACACTGGGTGGCGCCACGCCCTTGATGTAGAAGAGATTGAAGCCAAAGGGCGGCGTCATGTAGCCGATCTCCATCATGATGATGAACAGGATGCCGAACCAGATCGGGTCAAAGCCTGCCGCGTCGATGATCGGCAGGAACACCGGCAGCGTGATCAGCATGATGCCCACCGGATCGAGCACCATGCCCAGCAGCAGCAGCACCAGCATCATGAACGCCAGCGCACCCCATTTGCCACCCGGGATGTAGCTCATCAAATCCTGGATGAACTCGTGCGCGCCGAGGGTGGTGTAGGCCGTTGAGAAGGCATGTGCGGCGAACAGGATCCACATGATCAAGGCCGTCAGGCGCAGCGTCTGGGTCGCCGATTCACTGATCACCGTGGCATTGAGCTTGCGATTGATTGCGGCGGCGACCATGGCGCCCAGCACCCCGATGGCCGCGGCCTCGGTGGGCGTGGCAAAGCCGCCGAAGATCGCGCCCAGCACCATCACGACGATCATGATGGGCAGGATCACCGCGCGCAGCGCCAGCAGCTTCTCGCGCCAGTTGCCGCGCTCTGCGACCGGCAGCGCTGGTGCGATCGCCGGCTGCAACCAACTGCGCACGCCGATGTAGATGGTCACCAGCACGAACAGCAGCAAGCCCGGGCCAATGCCAGCGGCGAACAGGCGGCCCACCGACACCTCGCTGATCATCGCGTACAGCACCATGGGGATCGACGGCGGAATCAGGATGCCCCAGCCGCCCCCGGCGTTGATGGCCCCCAGCGCGAGTTTCTTGTCGTAGCCACGCTCGAGCATGCGCGGCAGCGCGATGGTGCCCATGGTGACCACCGCCGCGCCGCTGATGCCGCTCATCGCCGCGAAGATCGCGCAGATCGCCACAGTGCCGATGGCCAGGCCGCCTCGCATGGCGGCAAACCACAAGTGCATCATCCGGTACAGCGCATGCGCCAC
This sequence comes from Burkholderiales bacterium RIFCSPHIGHO2_12_FULL_69_20, assembly GCA_001770815.1. Lineage (GTDB taxonomy): Bacteria > Pseudomonadota > Gammaproteobacteria > Burkholderiales > Burkholderiaceae_C > Pseudaquabacterium. The sequence continues at coordinate 14,839 of MESD01000190.1, read as the reverse complement.
GCCCGAGCGCTCCAGCAGCATGGCCATGAAGACATACATCGGAATGGCCACCAGCGTGAAACTGGTCATCGACTCCCAGAACTTGGACGCCACGATGTAGAAGCTGACCGGGCCCATCGAGTAGTAAAGGAAGGTGACCGAGACGCCGCCGAGCACGAAGGTCAGCGGCACTCCCAGCATCAGGAAAACCAGCAGCGAGCCAAAGAACAGGGCGGTGAGGAGTTCAACGGACATGGTGTCGTCCCGTGTTCAGTGCGCAGGCTGGTCAGAGGCCTGCTTGCCGAACACCGCCTCCTCGTTGGGCAGGCCCATCAGCACCCGGATGTCGGACACCAGACGCACGATGCCTTGCAGCAGCAGCAACAGCCCGGCCACCGGGATCGCCAGCTTGACCGGCCAGATCTGCGGATTCCAGGTGCTTTGCGAGGTTTCCAGCTTGCCCGCCGACTCCCAGGCCATCGAACTGCCTTGCCAGATCAGCACGCTCAGGAACAGGAAGAACAGCACCGAGGTCAGTGCATCCACCAGCGCCTTGCGGCGGCGCGGAAAGCCGCCGTAGAAGATGTCGACGTTGACATGCGCCCGCTCGGCCAGCAGCCAGCCCCCACCGATCACCGCGTAGAAGCCGAACACCAGCTGCGTGAGCTCGGTCGTCCACACCGCCGGACGTCCGACCAGGTAGCGCATCGCCACATCGGTGACCAGCATCACGAACATCGGCAGGATCAGCAAGGCGACCCACTTGCCGATGAACAGGTTCAGGCGGGTGATCGCCCGGGCAAGCTTGAGCATCTGGAACTCCGTCGAGACAAACTGAGGAATGCGCGTGTGCAAGCAGCTTCGCTGCGGCGGTGCCTGCACCGTCGCAGCGCGCAAGTTGATGGCCGCGAATCGACTTGCCGTGGCCAAGGGGCCACTTCAGGCGTCGGCAGATGGACGCGGCGGCGTGGCCTTCAGAGGTAGCCGAGATCCTTCATCAGCCCGGTGAGCGCCGTGCCGCCCTTGGCAGCGAGCTCACCCTTGGCGGTTTCCTTGGCCAGGATCATCTTCGAAGCCTCGGCGAACTTCTTCAGCACTGCGTCGGGGAACTGCACCACCTCCACGTTCTGCGTGGTGCGTCCCTTGGTCAGCGCAATCGCCTCCTTGTGCGAGTACTCGACCGTGCGGCGGAAGAAACGCTCTTCGGCCAGCGACATCAGGTGCATGCGCAGATCATCGGGCAGCTTGGCAACCGCGGCCTTGTTGAAGACGTAGGCGTCGGTGGTGATGCCCATCGACGGTTTCATGTGAAAGCGCGCCACCTCCCACAGCTTCATCGACATGGCGCCCTGTGCCGCGCCCCAGTGCGCACCGTCTACCACGCCGGTGGACAGCGCCTGGTACAGCTCGGGCCCGGCAATCTTGGTGGGCGAGGCCCCCGCGGCCTCAAGGAAGTCGAGCAAGGTGCCCGCCGAACGCAGCTTCAGCGACTTGAAGTCGTCCATCGTGCTGATCTTCTTGCGGATCACGAGCTCGGTCGCATAGGCCTTCTCGGTCCGGTAGATCACACCCTTGGGATCGAGCTCCTGGTTGATCAGCGCCTCGCCGCCCAGGTTCTTCAGGTAGTGCGCCATCTCCCAGGGTTCGCGCAGGGTACCCGGCACGCCATAGCCCAGGCCCATGGCCTGCGACTCGTCCAGTACGTAGGCCGCCGATATGGTGCCC
>MESD01000190.1:0-13065 GCA_001770815.1 Burkholderiales bacterium RIFCSPHIGHO2_12_FULL_69_20 | reverse complement strand
CGCCGCGGCGCACGATGTTGTAGATCTCGCGGTCCTTGGCCAGTTCGCCCGCACCGAACAACTGCATCTTGAACCGGCCACCGGTGCGCCGGTCGAGCTCGGCGGCAAACACCTCCAGGCTGTCCTTGAACGAGGACGATGCCTTCGGCCAGTGCGCCTGCACTTTCCAGGTGACCTTGGTCTGCGCGTTGGCGCTGCCGATCAGTGCCGGCGCCGCCGCCACGGCCAGCGAAGACTTCAGGGCAGTGCGGCGGTTCAGGATGCGGTGGGACATGGGGGCTCCTTTTTGGGGCAATCGACCGGCGCGCGGGCGCAGGCCCCGGGTGGTTCGGGCTATTCAAAGATGTCGAGAAGCCACCTTACACAGCTTTGGCCAGACCCCGGTGTCGCCTGCCGGACAAAGATCTGTCCGGCTTGGCGCGGTGACACTTCGGCGAGCTTGCGCGGTCCAAGGCTCAGGCCGCACCGCCAAAGCCGATGGTCAACCGCAGGGCGGAAACACCGCCCTGCGGGCACGGATCGCGTTGCAGCCAGCGGCCTCGGATCTGCAGTCACCCGACTTGTCCCGCGCCGGGCGGCTGGCCGGGGCGGGGTTTCCGCCGGCTGCTGCCGCCGCCGGCGCATGGCAGCATCGGGCCCGAACCGCGCCAGGAGCACCCCGATGACCCCCGCTGAAACGCCCGCCCTGTCCTACGCCCGGGGCGCTGCCACACCGCCGCTGCAGGAGCTGACCATCGGCCAGGCGCTGGCCGCCACCGTGGCCCACCACGGCGACCGACCCGCGCTGGTGGTGCCGCACCAGCAGGTGCGCTGGACCTGGCGCGAACTGGCCCGCCGGGCCGACGAGGTGGCCGCCGGCCTGCTGTCGCTGGGCCTGCAGCCGGGCGACCGGGTCGGCATCTGGGCGCCCAACTGCAGTGAATGGGTGCTGACCCAGTTCGCCACCGCGCGCGCCGGGCTGGTGCTGGTCAACGTCAACCCGGCCTACCGCCGCAGCGAGCTGGAGTACGCGCTCAACAAGGTGGGCTGCAAGGCGCTGGTGCTGGCGCCGGCGCTCAAGACCAGCAACTACCTGGAGATCGTCAACGACCTGGCGCCCGAGCTGGCGACCAGCCCCTTGGGCCAGTTGCAGGCGCGCACGCTGCCGCAGCTGCGCTGGGTGATCCGGCTGGGCGACGACCCCACGCCCGGCATGCTGAACTTCAGTGCCCTGGCCGGCAGCGCCACCGCGGCAAGCCGCGCCCAGCTGGCGGCCATCGCCCCCACGCTGGCGGCCACCGATGCGATCAACATCCAGTTCACCTCGGGCACCACCGGCCACCCCAAGGGCGCGACGCTGACGCACCGCAACATCCTGAACAACGGCTTCTTCGTCGGCGAGGCGATCCGCCTGACGCCCGACGACCGGCTGTGCATCCCCGTGCCGCTGTACCACTGCTTCGGCATGGTGATGGGCAACCTGGGTTGCCTGACGCATGGCGCCACCATGGTCTACCCGGCCGAGGCCTTCGACCCGCTGGCCGTGTTGCAGACGGTGCAGGACGAGCGCTGCACCGCGCTGTACGGCGTGCCCACCATGTTCATCGCCGAGTTGGATCACCCGCGCTTCGCCGAGTTCGACCTGTCCAGCCTGCGCACCGGCATCATGGCTGGGTCCCCCTGCCCGATCGAGGTGATGAAGCGGGTGCAATCGCAGATGCACATGGGCGAAGTGACCATCGCCTACGGCATGACCGAGACCTCGCCGGTGTCCACGCAGAGTGCGGTCGACGATCCGCTCGATCGGCGTGTGTCCACCGTGGGCCGGGTGCAGCCGCACCTGGAGGTACAGATCGTTGGCGCCGACGGCCAGCCGGTGCCTTGCGGCACCACCGGCGAGCTGTGCACACGCGGCTACTCGGTGATGCAGGGCTACTGGGACGACGCGGCCAAGACAGCCGAGGCGGTGGACACCGAGGGCTGGATGCACACCGGCGACCTGGCCACGATGGACGCGCAGGGCTACGTCAACATAGTCGGCCGGCTCAAGGACATGGTGATCCGCGGCGGCGAAAACGTCTACCCGCGCGAGATCGAGGAATTTCTCTACCGCCATCCAGCCGTGCAGGACGTGCAGGTGGTGGGCGTGCCCGATGCCAAGTACGGCGAGGAGCTGTGCGCCTGGATCGTGCTGCGCCCGGGTGCATCGGCCAACGCCGACGACGTCCGCGCCTTCTGCCGCGGCCAGATCGCGCACTACAAGATCCCGCGCCACATCCGCTTTGTCGAGGCCTTTCCGATGACCATCACCGGCAAGGTGCAGAAGTACCTGATGCGTCAGCAGAGCATTGCCGACCTGGGGCTGGCCGAGCAGAAAACCGCCTGAGGCGCCGCTACACCGGAGACAAGATGACCCCCACCACCGACCTGTCACAAGACCTGGCGAAGTACCGCGCCGCGCGCGACTTTCTGCTGGCCCACCGCAGCGACCTGGCCACCGCCAGCGCGGGCTTTCGCTGGCCGCAGCTCGACCACTTCAACTGGGCGCTCGACCACTTCGACGACCTGGCGCGCGACAACCACGCGCCGGCGCTGTGGATCGTGGGCGACGACGGCAGCGAGCGGCAGGTCAGCTTTGCGCAGATGGCCGAGCGCTCGGCGCGCGTGGCCAACTGGCTCGAATCGCTGGGCGTGGCGCGCGGCGACCGGGTGCTGCTGATGCTGGGCAACGAGGTGCCCTTGTGGGAGCTGATGCTGGCCTGCATCAAGATCGGCGCGGTGATGATCCCGGCCACCCAGCTGCTGAGCCGCGACGACCTGATCGACCGCTTCCAGCGTGGCCGCGTGCGCGCGGTGGTCACCACGCCGGCGCATGCGGCCAAGTTCGACGGGCTGGACGGCCACGCGCCGGGGCCGGTGCTGCGCATCGCCATCGGCGGCGCGCCGGGGTGGATCGACTACGCCGAGGCCGACGCCGCCGCATCAACCTATCAGCCAAAGTGCGCGACCCGCACCGACGAGCCGCTGCTGCTGTACTTCACCAGCGGCACCACCGCCAAACCCAAGCTGGTGGAGCACACCCATGTCAGCTATCCGGTGGGCCACCTCAGCACCCTGTACTGGATCGGCCTGCAGCCGGGCGACGTGCACTGGAACATCTCTTCGCCGGGTTGGGGCAAGCACGCCTGGAGCTGCTTTTTCGCGCCCTGGATCGCCGGCGCCACGGTGTTCATCTTCAACTACAACCGCTTCGATGCGAAGCGGGTGCTCGACGTGCTGGTGCACAAGCAGGTCAGCACGCTGTGTGCGCCGCCCACGGTGTGGCGCATGCTGATCCAGGAGCCGCTGGCCAGCTGGCCGGTCAAGCTGCGCGAGCTGCTCAGCGCCGGCGAGCCGCTCAACCCCGAGGTGATCGAGCAGGTGCGCGGCGCCTGGGGCCTGACCATCCGCGACGGCTTCGGCCAGACCGAGACCACCGCACAGGTGGGCAACCCGCCGGGGCAGCCCATCAAATTCGGCTCGATGGGCCGGCCGCTGCCGGGCTACCGCGTGGTGCTGCTCGATCCCGACGACCAGCCGGCGCAGGAGGGCGAGATCTCATTCGATCTGGCCGATGCCCAATGGGGCCGACCGGCCGGTCTGATGGTGGGTTATGCCGATTCGCCCGAGAAGACCGCCGAGGTGATGCGCGCCGGCCACTACCACACCGGCGACGTGGCCCAGCGCGACGAGCAGGGCTACATCACCTACGTGGGCCGCGCCGACGACGTGTTCAAGGCCAGCGACTACCGCATCAGCCCATTCGAGCTGGAGAGCGTGCTGATCGAGCACCCGGCGGTGGCCGAGGCTGCGGTGGTGCCCTCGCCCGATGCGCTGAAACTGGCGGTGCCCAAGGCGTTCATCACCTTGACCGCCGGCCATGCGCCGGACGAAGCCACCGCGCGCAGCATCCTGGCCTTCTGCCGCGACAAGCTGGCGGCCTACAAGCGGGTGCGCCGGCTCGAATTTGCCGAACTGCCCAAGACCATCAGCGGCAAGATCCGCCGGGTGGAACTTCGTCGTCAGGAAGAGAGCCGTGCGATGCCGCCGGTGCGCGGCGCCAGCGAGTACTTCTACGACGAGCTGAAGCTCGGATGAGCCCGCACGGCCGCCCGAAGGGCGAATGCGCGTGCTCGGCGGGCCGGCGCGCAGCGGCCAGGGTGCCGCATTGACTTTGCTCGGCTTCGATCCGGCCCAGCTGGCCTGGATCGGGCTGACCGCGCTGGTGGCCTTCGTCGTGCGCGGGGTGTCGGGCTTCGGCTCGTCGATGGTGGGCATCGGCTCGCTGTCGATCCTGCTGCCGCCGGTGCAGGTGGTGCCGGCTTTCCTGGCGCTGGAGCTGCTGACCACCGTGCACCTGCTGCCCGGCGTGTGGCGCCAGGTGGATTGGCGCAGCCTGCGCTGGCTGATCGGCGGCGCGATGGTGGCCACGCCGCTGGGCCTGCTGCTGCTGGCCGGACTCGACCCGAACCCGATGCGGCTGTTCGTCTCGCTGTGCCTGCTGAGCATTTCGCTGCTGATGCTCAGCGGCCTGGCGCAGCGGCTGGCGCCGAAGCAAACGCCCGGCCCGCTGGGCGCGCTGGCCGCGGGCGCCGCCTCGGGTGTGCTCAACGGCGCGGCCGGCATCGGCGGGCCACCGGCCATCGTCTTCTACTTCGCCACCACCGGCGCAGCCATCAGCCGGGCCACGCTGATCGCCTACTTCCTGTTCACCGACGTCTGGGCGCTGGCCTGGGCCGGCGGCCAGGGCCTGCTGACCTCGGCCGCAGGCCCTTTGATCATCGTGGCGCTGCCGTTCTCGCTGGCCGGCATCTGGCTGGGCCAGCGGCTGTACCTGCGGCTGGACGAGGCCCAGTTGCGCCGGCTGATCTGGGGACTGCTGGCGCTGCTGGGGGCGCTGGGCACGGGAAGCGCGGGGCTGCAGTTGCTGCGCTGAAGCCGTTGCTGCGCTGAGGCCGTTGCCGCGCCAGCGCCCATTTTCAAACGCGTCATCGCCCCAGACACCGAGGCTTGCAGGGTGGCCGGCGAGGCCGTGCGGCAGAGCGCGCGGTCGCCCGCCCGGATGGCGTGCCCGGCAGGCGCCCGGGCGGTATCACCTTCGTGCCTGTCGATGGCGGGCACGGCACGCAGTGCCTGTCCCGCAGTGGACAGGGGGCCCTCGGGTTAGCCTGATTCCAGCAATCCGTTTGTCGGACAAAGATCGCGCACCGCAAATCGCAGTGCGGGTTCAAGCGCACAACGGAGCCGAGCATGGATGCCCACACGGGTGCCAACGTGTTTCAACGGGTGGTGGTCGAGCCGGCCTACAAGGCGGTGTCGGCGGCCATCGAGCGCGCCATCGTCGACGGTGCGCTGCCGCCCGGCGCCGCGCTGCCCACCGAGCAGGAGCTGGCCGAGCGCTTCGGCGTGCACCGCTCCACCGTGCGCGAGGCGATCCGCCAGGTCGAGCAGGAAGGCCTGCTGCAGCGCCGTGAAGGGCGCCGGCTGTTCGTCTGCCTGCCCGGCGTGCACGACCTGGCGCCACGCGCCACGCGATTGCTGCTGCTGCACCAGACCACCTTCCAGGAGCTGTGGGACGTGGCCCTCACGCTCGAGCCGCTGGCCGCCCGGCTGGCCGCACAACACGCCAGCGACGACGAGCTGGCGCTGCTGGCCGCCAACGTCGCCGCCACCGAAGCCGAGACCCGCCTGCCGCAGCTGGTGGCGCTGGACATGGAGTTCCACGCGCTGGTGGGCTCGGCCAGCCACAACCGCGCGCTGATGCTGGCGCGCGAGCCGGTGGGCCTGCTCTACAACCCCACGCTGCTGCAGATCTTCCAGCGCCTGCCGCAGGCCAGTGCGCGCAACCTGGCGGCGCACCACCACACGCTGGCGGCACTGCGCGCGCGCGACGCCGAGGCCGCCGCCGAATGGACACGCAAGCACATGGTCGATTTTCAACGCGGCTTCGCGCTGGCCGGGCTCGACATGAGCACGCCCATCGCCCAGCCCACCTAATGCCCGATTTGGGCGACTCACCGGAGACAGCAAGATGGCCAATCGAATCGTGATGAAGAGCATGCGCCGCCACGGTGCCGCACTGCGGATGCTGGCGGCCGCGGCCGCCTTGTGCGCCGCAGGTGGCGCGCAGGCGCAGGAGACCTTCAAGGTCGGCATCGTCAGCTTCCTGTCGGGCCAGGCGGCCGAGAGCTTCGGCATCCCCGCCGTCAACGGCGCCAAGGTGCTGCTCGACGCCTTCAACAAGGGCGCCGCGCCCGCGCCCTACAACAAGGTGGGCTTCGGCGGCATGAAGCTGGAGTTCGTCTACGTCGACGAGGCCGGCGGCGCCACCAAGCAGGTGCAGGAACTGCGCAACCTCTACGACCGCGAGAAGGTCGATGCCGTGCTTGGCTACGTGGGCTCGGGCGACTGCCTGGCGGTGGCCCCGGCGGCCGAGGAGATGAAGAAGTTCCTGATCCTCTACGACTGCGGCACACCGCGCATCTTCGAGGACGGCAAGTACAGCTACGTTTTCCGCACCGCCAGCCATGCCGCGATGGACAACGTGGCGCTGACGCGCTACCTCAAGGCCAAGGGCATCAAGGCCGACAGCTTCAACATGATCAACCAGGACTACGCCTGGGGCCAGGACTCGAAGAAGGACTTCACCTGGTCGATGGAAAAGATCTTCCCCAATGCCAAGCCGGGCGAAGACCAGTTGCCCAAGTTCGGCGCCGGCCAGTACGGCACCGAGATCTCGGCGCTGATGGGCAAGCCCGCCGACGTGACCCACAGCAGCCTGTGGGGCGGCGACCTGCAGGCCTTCATCCTGCAGGCCGGCCCGCGCGGCCTGTTCAAGCGCACGCAGATGCTGCTGTCGGCCGGCGACCACGTGCTGCCCGGCCTGGGCGCGAAGATGCCCGATGGCGTGATCCTGGGCGCCCGCGGCGCCTACGGCCACATGTCGCCCAAGAGCGCGCTCAACGATTGGTGGTGGGACCTGTACAGCAAGGCCTACAACGTCTACCCGGTGCAGGCCCCGTACCGCATGGTGCAGAGCCTGCTGGGCCTGAAGCTGGCCGCCGAGAAGGCGATGGCCGCCAATGGCGGCAAGAAGCCCAGCCACGAGCAGCTGGCCGCCGCACTGCGTGGCTCTGAGTGGGAATCGCCGGCCGGCAGGATCAAGATGGCGCTGGGCGGTGGCCACCAGGCCATCCAGGACACCGCCATCGGCAAGACGCGCTACGACGCGGCCAAGAAGATGGTGATGATCGACGACATCGTGCGCTTCCCGGCCGAGTGCGTGAACCCGCCGGCCGACATGAAGGCCGAGGCCTGGATCAAGGCCGGGTTCCCGGGCGCCAAGGGATGTCCCTAACCCCCCCGAAGCGCCTGCGGCGCTCCCCCCCTGGGGGGCGCCGCCAGCGGACCGGCAGAGCCGGATCCGCGGCGGCCGCTTGATGGACGTCGGCGCGCGATGCACGCCGAGGTCTGCAGTTTTCCCTTTCGAGGAAGCCACCCATGGCTGAGCTTGTCACCATCCTGATCGACGGCCTGACCTACGCGTCATGGCTGTTCATCGTCGCGCTCGGTCTCACGCTGGTGTTCGGCGTGCTCAAGATCCTCAACATCGCGCACGGCAGCTTCTATGCGCTGGGCGCCTATGGTGCGGCCACCTTCGTGGCCTGGGGCGCCAGCATGATGTGGGCGCCCTGGCTGTCGCTGGTGGCCATGCTGCTGGCGGCGGTGGTAATCGCCGCCATCGTTGCGCCGTTGACCGAGCGTGGCCTGCTGCGCTTCTTCTACGGCCGCGACGAGGTGCTGCTGGTGCTGGTGACCAACGCGCTGTTCCTGATCATGGAAGACCTGACCAAGCTGATCTGGGGCGCCAACCCGTACTACGTGTCCGAACCCTACGGCCTGTTCGGCAGTGTCGACATCGGCGTGCAGACCTACGTGGGCTACGACTTCATGCTGGTGGGGCTGGCGGTGGTCGTCGGCCTGGCGGTGTGGTGGGGCCTGAACCGCACGCGCCAGGGCAAGATCGTGCTGGCGGTGATCCACAGCCCCGAGGTGGCGTCGAGCATGGGCGTCGACGTCTCGCGCGTCTACATGATCGCCTTCTCGGTCGGCATCTTCCTGGCGGCGCTGGGCGGCGCCTTCACCGCGCCGATGATCTCGGTGCAGCCGGGTGTCTCGGTGGGGGTGATCATCCTGTCGTTCGCGGTGGTGATCATCGGCGGGCTGGGCAGCATCGAGGGCGCGGCCGTGGGCGCGCTGATCGTCGGGCTGGCGCGCTCGGTGGCGGTGCACACCGCGCCGGTGGCCGAGCTGTTTTCCATCTACCTCGTGATGGCCATCGTGCTGATGTTCCGCCCCGAAGGGCTGTTCCAGCGCGTCCAGGCACGGAAGATCTGACATGACTGCACTCTCTTCTGCTTCCCTGCCGCCGGCCGCGGCCCGCGTGGCCGGCACCGGCCACGGCCGCATCGTCGCGCTGGGCCTGGCCAGTTGCGCGGCGCTGTGCGTGGCCGGCCTGTTCGCGCCCAAGTGGCTGACCTTCCTGGTCACGATGGCGGCGGCCAACGGCCTGGTGTCGCTGGGCATCGTGGGCCTGATGCGCGGCGGCGTGGTGCCCTTCGGCCAGGGCATGATGCTGGCGCTGGGCGGCTACACCGCGGCGCTGATCTTCAACCAGCTGGGCTTCACCGACGCGCTGGGCCTCACGCTGGCCGGCGGGCTGGTGTCGGCGCTGGTGGCCGCGCCCTTCTCGCCGCTGCTGTCGCGCTACCGCGGCATCTTCTTCGCGATGCTGACGCTGGCGCTGTCGATGGTGACCTACGGCCTGCTGATGAAGCTTGAGGTCATGGGCGGCAGCGACGGCTTCAACGTCGGCCGGCCCACGCTGCTGGGCCAGTCGCTGCCCGACAGCCACGTCGGCTACATCCTCTACGTGCTGACCATCGTGGTGGCCACGGTGATGGCGCTGCTGGCGCGCATCTACTTCGATTCCACCCGCGGCCTGGTCACGCTGGCGGTGCGCGAGAACGAACTGCGGGTTGAATACCTCGGCGGCTCGGTGCGCCAGGCGATGACCATCAACTTCATCCTCGCGGCCTTCTGCGGCGGCCTGGGCGGCGCGCTGGTGGTGCTGTCGCTGGGCCACATCGAGCCCAACTTCAGCTTCTGGACCACCTCGGGCGAATTCGTCTTCGTCGCCATCCTGGCCGGCTGGCAGAGCGTGGCCGCGGTGTTCATCGCCAGCACGGTGCTGGAGGTGGTGCGCAGCTTCTCCAGCGCCTACTTCCCCAACACCTGGCAACTGGCGCTGGGCCTGTTCCTGCTGTTCGTGATCCGCTTCCTGCCCAAGGGCATCGGCTCGCTGTGGATGCGGGGGAATACGCGATGAGCTACATGTTGGAAGCAAAGGGCCTGGAAAAGCGCTTCGGCGCGGTGGTGGCGGCGTCCGACATCAACATCGGCGTCACCGCCGGTGAGCGTGTCAGCCTGATCGGCAGCAACGGCGCGGGCAAGACCACCTTCGTCAACATGATCACCGGCTACCTGAAGCCCGATGCCGGCCGCATCACGCTGGACGGCCACGACATCACCGCGCTGGAGCCGCGCACCATCACCCGGCGCGGCGTGGCGCGCTCGTTCCAGATCCCACAGCTGTACGGTGACCTCACGGTGCTCGACAACATGCTGGTGGCCAACGCCTGCCACGACCAGAAGCTCAGCTTCTGGCAACCCGCGCGCCGGCCCGAGGCCATCGCCCGCGCCCAGACGCTGCTGGAGCGCTTCCGCCTGACCGAGCACCTGGCCCGCCGCGTGGCCGAGCTGCCCGGCGGTGTGCGCAAGCTGCTCGACATCGCGATGGCGCTGACCGGCCACCCCAAGCTGCTGCTGCTCGACGAGCCCACCAGCGGTGTGTCGGCCGAGGAGAAGTTTCCGATGATGGCCACCATCATGGACGCGCTGGGCCACGAGAAGGGCACCACGGTGCTGTTCGTCGAGCACGACATGGACATCGTCGAGCGCCACGCCAGCCGGGTGATCGCCTTCTACGCCGGCCGCGTGATTGCCGACGATGTGCCGGCCGTTGCGCTGGCCACCGACGACGTGCGCCGCTACGTCACCGGCGAACTGCTGCAGGAATAAGCACCATGCTCAAGGTTGAAGGCATTCACGTTGCCATCCAGTCGGTGGTGGCCCTGCGCGGGCTGTCGCTCACCGTGGCCGATGGCACGATGGTGGGCCTGGTCGGCCGCAACGGCGCGGGCAAGACCACGCTGATGCGCTCGGTGATGGGCCACCTCACGCCCAGCCAGGGCACGATCAGCTTCGATGGCCGCGATCTGGCCGGCGTGCAGCGCCACGAGCGCGCGGTGATGGGCATCGGCTACATGCCCGAAGACCGCGGTCTGGTGCCCGAACTCACCGTCGAAGAGAACATCCTCGTGCCGGTGTGGGTCAACAAGGCGCTGAAGCAGGATCAGCGCCTGGCCCTGGTCTACCGCGTGCTGCCCGAGCTGCAGGAGATGAAGGACCGCCGCGCGCTGCTGCTGTCGGGCGGCCAGCAGAAGCTGGTGGCGCTGGCGCGTGCGCTGGCGGTGGGCACACGCCTGTTGATGCTCGACGAGCCCTTCGAAGGCGTGGCGCCGGCGCTGAGCAAACGCCTGGCCGATGTCATCGCCGGACTCAAGGGCAGCCAGGTGTCGGTGCTGATCGCGCAGAGCGACCTGAACCACTCGCGCAAGCTGGTCGACAGCGAGTTCGTCATCGAGCGCGGCGAGAACATTTGACCCCCCCCGAAGCGGCTTCGCCGCTCCCCCCAGGGGGCGGCCCCAGCGGCCCGGCGGAGCCGGTTCCGCGGCGCCCGCTGGCTGGTGCCGAGCATGTCACCTGCCCATGGAGCATGAGATGAATGATCACTGGGCCGACTACCCGGTGCCCGCGCAGCGCCATGAAGCGCTGTACGGCGACCGCATCGTGCGCTGCTTTGCTGGCCGGCCGAGCAGCGTGTTCGCGCTGTTCGCCGAGTCCGCCGCGCGGGCGCCGCAGGCCGAGGCGCTGGTCTTCGAAGGCCAGCGCTGGACCTATGCCGAATGCGACGCGGCCACCGGCCGGCTGGCCGCCGGGCTGGCGTCGCAGGGCGTGCGGCGCGGCGATCGGGTGCTGATGTTCATCGACAACCGGCCCGAGTTCGTCTTCGTGCTGCTGGCGCTGCAGCGCCTGGGCGCGATCGCGGTGCCGGTGGGCGTGCGCGAGCAGCGGCCCGGCCTGGCCTACATCGCACGCCAGTGCGGCGCCGCCGCCATCGTCATCGACGCGGCCCTGGCCGACCGCCTGCCCGAAACCACCGAAGCCCCCGATCTGCAACTGCGCTTCAGCGTGGGCGATGCGCCGGGCTGCACCGCGCTGGCCGCACTGATGGCGGGCGACGCGCCTGCGCCTGCCGTGGTCGAGGCCATCGAAACCGACGTGGCGGTGATCCTCTACACCTCGGGCACCACCGGCCACCCCAAGGGGGCAATGCTGACGCACTGCAATGTCGTGCACTCGGTGCTGCACTACCGGGCCTGCATGCAGTTGCGCGCCGAAGACCGCTCGGCGCTGGCGGTGCCGGCCAGCCATGTCACCGGGCTGATCGCGGTGATTCTGGCCATGCTGCACGTGGGCGGTGCGGTGGTCATCGTGCCGGCCTTCCGCGCCGAAGGCTTCATCGCGCTGATGGCCGCCGAGCGCGTGACCCACACGCTGATGGTGCCGGCGATGTACAACCTGTGCCTGCTGCACCCGAGTTTTGCCGACGCCCGGCTCGATGCCTGGCGCATCGGCGGCTACGGTGGTGCGCCGATGCCGGTGGCCACCATCGACGCGCTGATCGCGCGGGTGCCTGGCCTGACCCTGCTCAACGCCTACGGCGCCACCGAGACCACCTCGCCGGCCACGATGATGCCGATGGGCCACACCCGCGCCCATGCCGACAGCGTGGGCGTGGCACTGCCGGCCGCCGACATTCGCGTGATGGACGACGACGGCCGCGAACTGCCCCCGGGCGAGACCGGCGAGCTGTGGATCGCCGGCCCGATGGTGGTGCCCGGCTACTGGGCCAACGCCGAGGCCACCGCGTCGTCGTTCAGCGCCGGCCACTGGCATTCGGGCGACCTGGGCTCGGTCGACACCGAAGGTTATGTGCGCGTGTTCGACCGCAAGAAAGACATGCTCAACCGCGGCGGCTACAAGATCTACTCGGTCGAGGTCGAGAACGTGCTGATGGCCTGGCCCGGCATGGTCGAGGCCGCCATCGTCGGCCGCCCCTGCCCGGTGCTGGGCGAGCGGGTGCATGCCTTCGTGCATGCGCCAGGCAGCGCCGCCGACGTGGCCGCGCTGCGCGCCTTCTGCGCCGCCCGGCTGGCCGACTACAAGGTGCCCGAAACCGTCACCTGGAGCGAAACACCGCTGCCGCGCAACGCCAACGGCAAGCTGATGAAGCGGCTGCTGCGCGACCAACTGCCCGCCGTGGGCTGACCACCGCCCGCCCGGGCCGGGCGCGCGCCGCATAAGATGCCGGCATGACCCGCGCCGACGCCATGGGGATGCTGCTGGCCTTCATCGCCCGGTTGATCACCGGGGCCCAGGGCCATTGGAAGGGCTGCCCGCCCAAGGCCGAACAGCGCATCTACTTCGCCAACCACCAGAGCCACCTCGACTGGGTGCTGATCTGGGCCGCCTTGCCGCATGAATTGCGCGCCACCACGCGGCCCATCGCCGCCCGCGATTACTGGACTTCCGGCGCCTTCAAGCACTGGATCACGCGCGAGGTGTTCAACGCGGTCTATGTCTCGCGCGAGCGCACCGCCGAGCAGGACCCGCTGGAGCCGTTGATCGAGGCGCTGCAGCATGGGGACTCGCTGGTGATATTTCCCGAGGGCACGCGCAGCAACAAGGGCCTGCCGCAGCCTTTCAAGAGCGGGCTCTACCACCTGGCCCGGCAGTTTCCGCAGGTGCAGCTGATCCCGGCGTGGATCGACAACGTGCAGCGGGTGATGCCCAAGGGCGAGG
>MESD01000189.1 GCA_001770815.1 Burkholderiales bacterium RIFCSPHIGHO2_12_FULL_69_20 | reverse complement strand
GCCCCCCGGTCCACCCGCACCGCCAGCACCACCGAGGTGGTGGTCTTCTGCACGCCGTCCATCTCGCCGATCTGGTCGAGCAAGGCATCCAGCCGGGCGGTGGTGTCGGCGCGCAGGATGGCGATGCAGTCGAACTCGCCGCTGACGCTGCTCAGCTGCAGCAGCTCGGGCAGGCGCTGCAACTGCGCCGTCACGTCGCGCGCCCGTTTGGGTTGCAGCGTGATGCCCACAAAGGCGCGCACCTGCGGCCGCTGGTCGTCCAGCCCCAGCCGCACGGTGTAGCCGACGATCACGCCCTCGCGCTCCAGCCGGGCCAGCCGCGCCACCACGGTGGTGCGGGCCACGCCCAGCTTGCGCGCCAGGTTGGCGGTGCTCTCGCGGGCATTGGTCTGCAGCAGCGTGATCAGTTCACGGTCGAGGGCGTCTTTGGGCATGGTGATGGACTGAAATGACGGATCGGCGAAAGCGCCTGACGAATCGTCGGCATTCTCGACGATCTCGACGAACTCACGCTTTCAATCGTCGGCCGCTTTGCACAGACTCCAGGCATCCCCATTCAACCGCCTGCCCCGGAGCCCCCCCCATGAACATCGCCCTGCTCGGCGCTGGCCACATCGGCCAGACCATCGCCCGCCTGCTGGCCGCCACCGGCGATTACCAGGTCACCGTGATCGACAAGAACCCCGCCGCACTCGCTCGGCTGGCCGGTGCGCGCATCACCACCCGCCTGGTCGACACCGAAGACGGCGCCGCCCTGCTCAACGAGTTGCGGCGCGGCCACCACACCGTGATCAATGCACTGCCCTACCACCTGGCGGTGGTGACGGCCACGCTGGCGCGCGAGGCCGGCTGCCACTACTTCGACCTGACCGAGGACGTGGCCGCCACCCATCAGATCCGGCGCCTGGCCGAGGGCGCGGCCACCGCCTTCATGCCGCAGTGCGGCCTGGCGCCGGGCTTCATCGGCATCGTGGCGCACCACCTGGCCAAGGGCTTCGAGACGCTGCACGACGTGAAGATGCGCGTGGGTGCGCTGCCGGCGTTTCCGACCAACGCGCTGAAGTACAACCTGACCTGGAGCGTGGACGGCCTGATCAACGAGTACTGCCACCCCTGCGAGGCGATCCGCGACGGCCACAAGCTGGACGTGCTGCCGCTCGAAGGCCTGGAGCACTTCAGCCTGGACGGCACCGAGTACGAGGCCTTCAACACCAGCGGCGGCCTGGGCACGCTGTGCGACACGCTGGCCGGCCGCGTGCGCACGCTCGACTACAAGAGCGTGCGCTACCCCGGCCACCAGGCGCTGATGAAGCTGCTGCTCGAAGACCTGCAGCTCAAGGACGACCAGCAGACCTTGAAGGACATCCTGCGCAAGAGCGTGCCCGGCACGATGCAGGACGTGGTGCTGGTGTTCGTCACCGTCAGCGGCCTGCGCGACGGCCAGCTGCTGCAGGAGGTGTTTGCGCGCAAGATCTTTGCGGATCGCACGGAAGCGGCGCCGCTGTCGGCGATCCAGATCACCACCGCGGCGGGCATCTGCGCGGCGGTCGACCTGTTCCGCGAAGGCGTGCTGCCGCAGCGCGGCTTCATCCGGCAGGAGCAGGTAGAGTTGCCCGCCTTCCTGGCCAACCGCTTCGGCAGCGCCTACCAGCAGTCGCGGCAGGTTGAATCCATCGGTTGATAACCCGCAATGTCCATGACCACCGCCCACACCCTGCTCACCACCCTCGGCGTGCCCGAAGCCGCCTTCACCGGCGGCCATCTCGCCGCCCGCTCGCCGATCGACGGCAGCACCACCGGCGCCGTGCACGAGGCCACGCCCGAGCAGGTGCAGGCCGCCATCGCCCATGCGCACCGGGCCTTCGTCGTTTGGCGGCAGGTGCCTGCGCCGCGCCGCGGCGAGCTGGTGCGCCTGTTCGGCGAGGCGCTGCGCAAGCACAAGGCCACGCTGGCCGCGCTGGTCACGCTGGAAGCTGGCAAGGTCAGCAGCGAAGGCGCGGGCGAGGTGCAGGAGATGATCGACATCTGCGACTTCGCCGTCGGCCTGTCGCGCCAGCTGCACGGCCTGACCATCGCCAGCGAGCGCCCCGGCCACCGCATGATGGAGCAGTGGCATCCACTGGGCGTGGTGGGCGTGATCAGCGCCTTCAACTTTCCCGTGGCGGTGTGGGCCTGGAACGCGGCGCTGGCGCTGGTCTGCGGCGACGCGGTGGTGTGGAAGCCCAGTGAGAAATCACCGCTGACCGCACTGGCCACGCAAGCCTTGTTCGAGTCGGCGCTGGCGCAATACCGAGCCGACGGCGGCGACGCGCCCGACCACCTGAACCAGGTGCTCATCGGCCGCGCGGCGGTGGGCGAGGCGCTGGTCGACGACCCCCGCGTGGCGCTGGTGTCGGCCACCGGCTCCACCCGCATGGGCCGCGCGGTGGGCCCGCGGGTGGCGGCGCGCTTCGGCCGCTGCCTGCTGGAGCTGGGCGGCAACAACGCGATCATCGTCGCGCCCAGTGCCGACCTGGACCTGGCCGTGCACGGCATCCTGTTCGGCGCCTACGGCACCGCCGGCCAGCGCTGCACCACCACGCGCCGGGTGATCGCCCACGACAGCATCCACGACGCGCTGGTGGCGCGCCTGGAGCGCGCCCGCGCCAGCCTGAAGGTGGGCGATCCGCTCGAGGCGGGCGTGCTGGTCGGCCCGCTGATCGACGCCGGCGCCTTCGACGCGATGCAGGCGGCGCTGGCGCAGGCCGCCGACCAGGGCGGGCAGGTGCGCGGCGGCGAGCGGGTGATGGTGGGCGGCCATGCGTCGGCCTTCTACGCCGCGCCGGCGCTGGTGACCATGCCCGAGCAGACCACGGTGGTGTGCCACGAGACCTTCGCGCCGATTCTCTATGTGCTGAAGTACGCGGCCTTCGACGAGGCCATCACGCTGCACAACGGCGTGCCGCAGGGCCTGTCGTCGGCGATCTTCACCAATGATCTGCGCGAGGCCGAGGCCTTTCTGGCCGCCAGTGGCAGCGACTGCGGCATCGCCAACGTCAACATCGGCACCTCGGGCGCCGAGATCGGCGGCGCCTTCGGCGGCGAGAAAGAGACCGGCGGCGGCCGCGAATCAGGCAGCGACGCGTGGAAGAACTACATGCGCCGCGCCACCAACACGGTGAACTACTCGCGCGCGCTGCCGCTGGCGCAGGGCGTGCGCTTCGACATCTGACGCGGTGTGCGGGTTGAGGCAGACTGCGGCGCATGAATGAACTGGCCGCGCTGCAGTCGCTGGGGCTTGAGCTGCCCAGCCCGCTCTACCTGATCGGCGCGATCCTGTTCGGTGTGTTCGGGCTGGCCGCGTTCCGGCGCGGGCGCCAGACCGAGCGGCGCACCACCACCTGGCTGGGCGTGGCGCTGATGGTCTATCCCTACGCCGTCTCGCGCACCTGGCTGCTCTACGTGGTGGGTGCGGCGCTGTGCGCCGGGGTGCTGCTCGACCAGCGCTGAGCCGTGTGGATGCCCGGTCGATCCGCGGCATGATCGTGCCATGTCCGAGCCCGTCCACACCCCCGCCAACACCGCCGACCACGCCCCCCACTTCGATCTCATCGCCCTCGGCGAGCCACTGATCGAGTTCAACCAGCGCGACCCCGCGGCGCCCGCGTTCACCCGCGGCTTCGGCGGCGACACCAGCAACGCCGCCATCGCCGCCGCCCGGCTGGGCGCCCGCGTGGCCTTTGTCGGCCAGGTGGGCGACGACACTTTCGGCCGCGACCTGCTGGCACTGTGGCAGGCCGAGGGCGTGGCCACCGAGGGCGTGCGCACGCTGGCCGGCACCGACACCGGGCTGTACTTCGTCAGCCACGGGGCGGCCGGCCATGAGTTCAGCTACCGGCGAGCCGGCAGCGCCGCGGCGCGGATGACGCCGGCCGACCTGCCGCGGGCCCTGCTGGCGCGCACCCGCTGGCTGCATGTGTCGGGCATCTCGCTGGCCATCAGCACCAGCGCCTGCGACGCGGTGCTGGCCGCCATCGCGCTGGCCCGGTCGGCGGGCGCGAAGATCAGCTTCGACCTGAACTACCGCGCGCGGCTGTGGCCGCCGGCGCGCGCGCTGGCACTCACCCGCCAGGTGCTGGCCGATTGCGACCTGTTCCTGCCCGGCCTTGACGAGATCCAGACGCTGAGCGGGCTGGACGACGCCGATGCGGCGCTGGCCTGGGCCCATGCCCAGGGTGCCCGCGCGGTGGTGCTGAAGCTCGGGCCGACGGGCTGCCGCATCAGCGACGGCGCGCAGCGCCTGACCTTGCCCGGCCACGCCGTGGCCGCGGTGGATGCCACCGGCGCGGGGGATTGTTTTGCCGGCGCCTGCCTGTCGCAGCTGGCGCGCGGCGCCACGCTGGCCGACGCGGCGCGGCTGGCCAATGTGGCGGCGGCGCTCAGCACCCGCGGCTTCGGCGCCGTGGCGCCGCTGCCACGTCCGGCCGATCTGGCGGCGGCCGGCTGGCCGGTGCGCTGACCGGGCGGCCCACCGGCGGCGTCACGACCGGCCGGCGCCGCGCTCAAGGCCCGTACAGCACGAACGGCGCCCAGTACCGCGGCGCAAACCAGCGCGGGTGCTGCAGGAATACCAGGCGTTGCGCCGCCAGGGCCTGGGCCGGGCGGCGGCCGGCCGCCAGCTGCCCGAAGAAGCCCTGCATGAACGCGGCAGTGGCCTCGTCGTCGACCGGCCACAAGCTGAGCAGCGTGTTCAGGTTGCCGGCCACCGCCAGCGCGTAGGGCAGGCCCAGCACGCCTTCGCCGGGCAGCAGCTGGCCGGCACCGGTGTCGCAGGCCGACAGCACCACCAGGTCACTGCGCAGGTGGTAGCGGGCCCATTCGGCGGCGGTGACATAACCGTCATGCTGAGCGGACTTGTGACGCTGGCTGAGCACGATGCTCGACAGCGCAGGCTCGCTGGCCAGGTAACCGTGGGCGGCAAAGAGCAGCCAGCGGTACCGGGCCAGTTCGCCGCTGGCGTTGAGCGCGGCCAGGCTCGATTCACTGGCCGCAGCGCCGGTGAGCACGGTGACCTGGCCGGCATCCCCCGCCATCGCCTGCGGTGCTGCCGCCACCAGCGTGCGCGCAACCTCGGCCACGCCGGCCACCTCCAGCGCGGTGCCGGGCAGGTTGCTCCAGCGCAGTGCCGACAAGGGCACCCTGCCCGCGCCGTCGTCCATCACCCCGGCAGCGCGCCGGCCGCCCGGCAGCGCCAGGGCCGGCGGCGCCAGCTGCCAGCCCCGCTGCAAGCCGCGCCGCGGCGCGCCACCGGCATCTTGCTGGTACTGCGCATCGCCCATGGCCAGCAGCAGGCGCCGGCCGTCGTCGTGGCTGCGCGCCAGGCGGCGCGCCTGCAGCGCTTGCAGCACCGCCAGGCTCTGCACCCGCGACACCGCGTGGCGCTCGGCCACCCGCAGCCCGGGCTGCGGTGGCGCCGCCCAGGGCAGCGGCAGCGCCTCCAGCGGCAGGAAGGCCAGGGTGTTGTCGGGCGCCACGATCCAGTGCGCGCGCGGCGACAGTTGCGTCTGCAGCGGCGCCAGCAGCACCCGCGACAGGTAAGCGCCCACCTGCGCGGCCACATCGCCGGTGGCACGCCGGCTGCCCGGCGGCGGCGTGCCCTCGGCCAGCTGGAAGGCACCATCGGCGCGCTGCCAGACGGGCGGCAGCCGGTGCCCTTCGAGCAGCGCCTTGTAGACCGCCACCGTGGCCGCCAGGCCCGGGTGCAGGCCGCCGTCGACGAACTGCGGCTGGCCGTCGGGGCCCAGCAGCCAGGAATGCAGGCGGCCGTCTGCGTCGAGCAGCCAGCTGAGGTAAACCTCGTCGGGGCCCAGCCGCGCGGCCACCGTGGCGGCATCGTCGGCCAACGCCTCGGGTGCGGCCACGGCCTGCGGAAACTGCTGCGCCAGCGCACGGCGCACGCCGGCCAGTTGCAGCGCCAGGTCACGCCGCCGGGTGGCCAGCGCGATGTCGGCCGGCGTGATGCCCACCGGCGTGCTGTCAGCCTGCGCCGGGCCACCGGCCGGGCCGATGGTCAGCGGTGGCGACGGCTGCGATCGGGCGGCCTGGCGCTGCTCCAGATCGACCGCCTGCGCCTCCAGCGCGTCCAGGCGCTGGCGGGCCTCGGGCGGCAGCCCGGCGCGCCGCTCGGCCGCCACCTCGGCCATGGTCTCCACCAGCGTGCGGGCCTTGCTGCGCTCGGCGATGGCCAGGCCGGCCGGCCAGTGTGCGGCGCCGGCCTGGCCGTGCAGGCGGGCATACAGCTGCAGGTCCTGCACCAGATTGGCCAGCAGGCTCTGGCGCTCGGCCGCGCCCAGCTGGGTCTGCTGGCGCCGCATCTCGATGCCTTGCACCGCCTCGGCGGCCACCGCCAGCGCCTCGGGCGTGCGGCCTGCCTCGTGCAGCGCCGCCACCAGCGTGTACTGGATGTAGAGGGTGTCGACATGGTCCGGCCCCAGCACCGGCCGGGCACGGTCGAGCGCCGGCTGCAGCAGCGCAATGGCGTCGGCATGGCGGCCGACCGCGGTGTAGTTTTCGCCCAGATTGAGGGTGGCGGTCAGCGTGGCCGGGTGGGCCTCGCCCAGCCGCTGGCGCCGCCGTTGCAGCGCCAGCTCGGCCAAGGGCACCGCCTCGGCGTGGCGGCCCGCGCTGATCAGCGAGTTCGACAGGTTGTTGAGCGAGCTTTCGATGTCGGGGTGGCTCTCAGGCAGCGTGCGGCGGCGCGCCACCAGCGCGCGGCGGTCGAAGGCGACCGCCTCGTCGTAACGCCTCAAGCCGGCCAGGATGGTGGCCATGGAGGTGAGCGCGCGCACGGTGATCGGCGCATCGGGCCCCAGGTGGCGCTCGGCCAGGCGCAGGCCTTCGGACTGCAGGCGCAGCGCGCGCGCATGCTGGCCCAGGTCGAAGTAGGTGGTGCTGAGGTTGACCATCGCCGCCAGCGTCTGGCGGTGCTGGCGGCCGCGCCAGGCCAGCAGCTGGGCCAGCACCCGCTCGTCCAGCGGCAGCACGCGGTCGAGCTGGCCCAACGCCTGATAGCAGCGGCCGAGTTGCATCGCCACCTGCACGGTGTCGGTGTGGCGCTCGCCGAGCTGGCGGCGCGCGGCCCGCAGCATCGGCTCGAGCAGGGCCACGGCCTCGCGGTGCCGGCCCGCCTGCTGCAGCGCCAGCGCGGCGGGCAGGTCGGCGGTGGGGTTGGCGGTGGGGTTGGCGGCGGGGTTGGCGGCGGGCTGGGCGGGTGGATGGGCCCTGCGCGGGTACGGCGCGGCCGGCGCAGCAGCCACCACGCCGGCCAGCATGATCAGCATCCCTGCGGCCCATGCGGCCACCCACCGGCGGCTCAAGGCAAGGCCTCGGTGTCGGCCCCCAGCACCTGCGGCACCGGCGACTGGCGGCCGGCGCGCTGGTACTGCAGGCGCAGCGCGCTGCGCATCGCCGCGGCGTCGCGGGCCCCGGCGGCCAGCGCCTGGCTCACGGCGTGGGTGAAGATGCCCTGCACGCGGGCGGTGCCGCCGCCACCGGCCCAGGGCAGGCGCTGCTCACCGGTCAGCTCATGGGCACGGGCCGCGAACATCAGCACCCGCCCGTCGCTGCGCGGGGTGGTTGACGATGATGCCGACGCCGATGCCGATACCACTGCGGGCCGGGCCGCCAGCGCCTGCGGCACACCCAGTTCGTCGGCCGCCACGCGGCGCGGGTGCAACACCGGCGCGGCGCTGCGGCTCAGGCCCGCGGCATGGCAGGTGTCGAACACCGCCGACACGGTGGCGCCCCGGTCGACCAGGGCGTCGATCCAGCGGTCGATCTCGTCGTCGTACAGCGCCCTGGGCAGGCGGGCGCTGGCGGCGTCCCAGGGCTGGGCGTCGACGGTGAGAAAGACCTCGTCCAGGCCGTCGGGCTCGGCACGCGCCGCGCCCGGCGCCTGTGGCACCTGCACGCCGTGGCCGGCAAAGTGCAGCCACACACCGTCGCCCGGCCGCACCCGCGCCAGCAGCGCCGTCAACGCGGCATCCACCGCCGCGCGCGTGGCGCGGCCGCTGGCCGCGGGGGCGTGGTCGGCCAGCACAGTGATGTGGGCCGGCGCAACCCCACGCGCCAGCAACGCCTGGCGCATCGCCGTGACGTCGTTGGCCGTGCCTTGCAGCCACAGCCGCTGCGGCAGCGCGGCCACGCGGTCGACACCGATCAGCAGCGCGTGTTGCGCCGCCAGTGCCGCTGGCCCTGCCAGGGTGAGCATGGCCGCCGCCAGGGCGGCCAGCCAACGAGGCAGGCGGCCGGCCAGCGCACGGTGCAATCGGGAGAAGAACATGCCCCGATGATCACCGAGATGGCGCGGCGCCCCGCGGTCGCAAGTCACAGCCGGCAAGGCGCGCCGCCCGGGCTGGCTGTCGGGCATGCACCCGACCTCGACCACCGGCTCAAGGCAGGGCGGCCACTTCCTCGGCCGTCAGCGCCTTGGGGTAGATGCGCAGATCCTGCAGCGCGCCGTCCAGCGGGTACCAGCGGTCGCGGTACTTGCCCAGATACAGGTCCTGGCCGTTCATCGCCGTGAAGTTCGGCCGCGCCGCCGGGCAGTGCAGGGTCAGCGTCTTGTTGACGTAGACCGCATAACCGGTGGTCGACGACATCGTGGCCGTGACGCGGAACCAGTCGCCCAGTGCCACGCCGGTGTCGCCCGCCATGGTGGAGGCGCTGGTGCAGCCGCCCCACGAGGTGTCGTAGGTGGCAAAGCCGGCGCGACCGAGGCCGGGCAATTCGGTGGTGGCCGGACCGGTCATCAGCGCCACGCCCGACACATCGTGCGACTTGGCCACCAAGGCCATGCCCCAGGCGGTGGTGGTGGTGTTGCCGTAGCCGGACATGCCGCGGTTGGCGTCGATGCGCACCCAGAGGTCGTAGCTGCCACCGGCGCCGAACTGCATCGCCGCGCTGTTGGGCAGGTGGATGCTGCCGGGCCGGTCGACGCCGCCGAACTTGGCCGCCGTGCCCACGCCGTTGCGCCCGGGCACGAAGCTCACGTTGGCGTCGATGACGCCGCTCAGCGCGGTGATGCTGGCGCGATCGAGACTCAGCGTCAGCGACGGGCTGCCGGGGTCTGCCGCCAGGCCGCAGACACCGTCGTCGCGCAGCACCTGCCCGCTGGCACACAGGCTGCTGTCCTTGACCTCGAAGTAGTAGTCGCCGTAGATCTCCATGAAGGCGATGAAGTAGCTGCGCCACGCCTTGGCGGTCTCCTCGTCGAACTTGGCCATGGCCGCCGTCAGCTTGTCGTCGAGCTTCTGGTTGGCGGCACGCTCCAGCTCCATCGCCGCCACCCGCGCGTTGAGGAACTGCAGCGCCAGGTCGGCCGCCGACAGCGCCTTGCTGGTGACCGGATCGTTGGCAAACAGGGCCAGCAGGTCATGCGTCAGGCTGAAGGTGGTGGCTGACATCTTCAGGGCCACCAGCAGGCGGTCTTCCTCCCTGACCACGCCATAGACGCCACCGGAGGCATCGAGCGCAGCCGACAGGCCATCGGTGAGCTTGCCGCTGTGCAGCGTGCTGCCCACGTCCTTGAGCTGGCCGGTCATGAAGCCGCCGCAAGCGGTGACCACGTCCACCAGCGCGGCCGCCAGATCGTCGGCGGTCTCCAGCTTGTTCACCTGGACCAGGCATTCGCCGGCCGAGACCACGCTTTTGTAGATCTCCAGCTGCGCGGCCAGCTTCTTTTTGTACTGGGTCAGCTTGGTCGGACGGCCCACCTTGGGCCGCGGCGTGGCCAGCGTCAGCACGTCGCCGGCGATGTCGCCCGAGATGGCCAGCGCAGCCATGCCGTAGTCGAGCGACGCGCCGGGGTCGCTGCTGAAGAAATCCCACACGCCGGCCAGCGCGCCGTCGTAGCCCACGTCCTTGTTCATGCGCGCGCTGGCTTCGGCAAACAAGTCGTTGCGGCGCTGCTGGATGGCCTGCAGTCTGGCGCTGTTGGGCGAATCGGATGGCACCGCGTTGAGCCGGTTGATCGTCGACGCAAAGGCCTTGAGCTGGTCGGTGCTGAAGGCGCCCCAGGCCGGGTAGCCGTAGCGCGGCGCGGCCTGCGCATTGACGGCCGCGACGATGGCCTTGAGCTCGTCGTTCTGCGCCGCGGTGGGGTAGGTCACGCGCCGCACCAGGCGGTTGTTGTCATTGCCGGTGACCAGCTGCGCCGCCTGATCGGCCAGGCTCTTGAACGCTTCGACAAACGGCGTCACGCCGCTGGCGATGGCCGCACGAAAGCCCGAATCGGCGTACCGCTGCGCCACCAGATCGAGGGTCTGGCGCGCCGAATCGGTCAGCAGGCCATGGCCCTCGGCCTGCGTGGTCTGCAGCGCCGCCACCGAGGCCTGGGCGGCGGCGCTCAGCGGGGCCGAGCCGCTGGCCTTGTAGTCGACCAGCACGTCCTGCGTCAGGCCGAACAGCGCGGCCACCTCGGTGTTGGCCTGCGCCACCGTCAGGCCCGACGAGGCCACCTTGCCCGCCACCAGGGTGGTGAGGCCGGTGATCAGGTCGGGGCGGCCGTCCACCGCCTGCAGCGTGTAGGCGCTGCCCAGCTGCAGCGGCTTGTCTTCGTCCACTGCCGTGGGCCCCACGTAGGCCAGCAGCGGACAGCCCTGGCTGCCGTAGTCGACGATCTGGTAGGTGCCTTGCGCGCCCGACAGCGCGCCGCTCTCGTCGGCGTCTTGCACGCCGTTCTTGTTGCAGTCCCAGAACACCACGGCGCCACGGATGTAGCCGTCGATGACGCGGCCGGTCAGCAGCGGGGTGACCGGAGGCACCGGCGTCACGGGGTTCGACGGCACGGTGGCGCTGTCACCCCCGCCGCCACCGCAGGCGGTGAGGGCCAGCAGGACGGCGACGGCCAGGGCGGATTTGTGCCGGGAGGATGGGTGCAGGGTGGATGAGTGCAGGGCGGACGGATGCATGAGAACTCGCAACGCCAGACGGGCTGGCAAGGGTTGGGGACAGAACCAGGACGGGCGCGGCCGCATGGGTCGCACCGGGGCGGTATCGGCATTGCCCTGACGCGCTGGGCCACCCCGACATGCCTGTTGGATGGCGGTGGGCTGCAGATCTCAGGCTCGGCGTGCCCCGCATTTCCGGGGGGGGGTGTCGATACACTCGCCGCCGTCCATGGCCCTGAGCGACACCCCGCCCCTCCCCGCGCACGACGCCGCAACCGCCCGATCACGCCGCGCCGCGCTGGCGCGCCTGTACGGCAGCCACTTCGCCAAGCTGGCGGGCTGGTTCCGGCGCAGCGGCCTGAGCGAGTCGGCGGCGCACGATCTGGCGCAGGACGCCTTCGTCAATGCCCTGCGTGCGATCGACCAGTTCAAGGGCGACAGTCAGTTGGCCACCTGGCTGTGGGCGATTGCGCGCAACGTGCTGCTGGCGCACTGGCGCAGCCCGCCACCGCCGGGCGCAATGCCGGCCACCGACGGCGACGGCACGCCGATCGACCCCGACAGCCTGAGCAATCCGGTCGACGCGCATCCAACGCTTCAGGACGACTGCGTGCAGCGCGGTTTTGCCGCCTTCAGTGCCCAGCACCCCGAGCGCGCCCAGGTCATCTACCTGGCCGTGGTGGAGGGCTGGACGCGCGAGGAACTGGCCGCCCACATCGGCCGCACCCTGCACGCCGCCACCGAGTACCTGTCGCAGAGCAAGTCGAAGCTGAAACCCTTTATCGCGCACTGCCATGGCCCCTGAACCGCCCGCCAGCACCGATCCCGATCCCGACGCTGCCTCGACCGACGCCTGGCTGGCCGGCCTGGCCGGGCGCCCCGGCCACGGCGCCGCGCATGCCGACGGCCAGCGGCTGCGCGCCGCGCTGGCCAGTGCGCCGACACCGGCCACGCTGGCGCCGCCGGCCTGGGCCGAGATCGAACGGCGCGCAGCGGGTGATGTCGATGGCCCGGCGCCGGTGCAGCCGCCTGCCGGGACGACCCGTCCTCCGCCCCGCCCATCCGCCGCGGCCAACGAGGCCCGCTGGCGCCCGGTGCTGGCCTGGGCGGCCATGGCCTTGATGGGCGCCGCCGTGCTGGTGAGCTGGCAGCCTTGGCAGATCGATGCGGCCAACGGCCCCGACACCACCCTGCGCGGGGTCGGGGCGGCGCCAGCCGATGCCGCGCTGTGGCGGGTGGCCGAACCGGACGCGGCCGCCCGCGCCCTGGCCGACGAACTGCGCGCACTGGGTGCCCACGTTGACCTGCAGACGCCGGCTGCGGGCGCCGGCGCCGGGCTGCTGCTGTCGATCAGCGCGCCGCCGGCGGCGGCGGCGGCCGTCAACCAGCGCCTGGCCGGGCTGGAGACCGCGCTCGACGCCGAGGGCCGACTGCGGTTGCGGATCAGCGCGCCCTGACCCGCAGATCGCCAGCCAGACGGCTTTGGCCGGATAAACGTCAGTTTTTCGTGACACTTAAAGTGTCACGTTTGTTTGACACACGACAAACCGGAACCCGTTCTGGCCGCATACGGTGGCGCCCTGAACAACCGGAGACCGCGATGCGTGTGCTGCTGATCCACCCCAACTACCACTCCGGTGGCGCCGAGATTGCCGGCAACTGGCCGCCGGCCTGGGCCGCCTACCTGATCGGCTACCTCAAGGCGGGCGGTTACACCGACGTGCACTTCGTCGACGCGATGACGCTGCACCTGGACGAAGCCGCCGTGCGCGCGCAGATCCAGACGCTCAAGCCCGATATCGTGGGCTGCACCTCGATCACCCCGGCCATCTACGAGGCCGAGCGCACGCTGCAGTGGGCCAAGGAGATCAACCCGGCCATCGTCACCGTGTTGGGCGGCATCCACGGCACCTTCATGTACCCGCAGGTGCTGGCCGAGGCGCCGTGGATCGACGCCGTGGTGCGCGGCGAAGGCGAGGCGGTGTTCCTGAACTTCGTGCGCGCGGTCGACGATGGCCGCTGGGCGGCCGACCGCAACGTGGTGCGCGGCATCGCCTTTCTCGAAGACCAGGGTGCCGCCGAGAAGAAGGTGGTGGCCACGCCGGCCGAGCCCTCGATCAAGGACCTGGACACGATCCAACCCGACTGGAGCATCCTGCAGTGGGATCACTACATCTACATCCCGATGAATGCGCGGGTGGCGATCCCCAACTTCGCGCGCGGCTGCCCCTTCACCTGCAGCTTCTGCAGCCAGTGGAAGTTCTGGCGCGACTACCGCATCCGCGACCCGAAGAAGGTGGTCGACGAGATCGAGGACCTGGTCAAGAACCACCAGATCGGCTTCTTCATCCTGGCCGACGAAGAGCCCACCATCCACCGCAAGAAGTTCATCCAGTTCTGCGAGGAGCTGATCAAGCGCGACCTGGGTGTGCTGTGGGGCATCAACACCCGCGTGACCGACATCCTGCGCGATCAGAAGCTGCTGCCGATGTTCCGCAAGGCCGGGCTGATCCACGTCAGCCTGGGCACCGAGGCGGCGGCGCAGCTGCAGCTGGAGCGCTTCAACAAGGAAACCACGATCGCGCAGAACAAGAAGGCCATCCAGCTGCTGCGTGATGCCGGCATCGTCACCGAGGCGCAGTTCATCGTGGGCCTCGAGAACGAGACCGCCGAGACGCTGGAAGAGACCTACCGCATGGCGCGCGACTGGAACCCCGACATGGCCAACTGGGCGATGTACACGCCCTGGCCGTTCAGCGATCTGTTCCAGGAGCTGGGCGACAAGGTGGAGGTGTTCGACTTCGCCAAGTACAACTTCGTCACCCCGATCATGAAGCCCGACGCGATGGAGCGCGGCGAGCTGCTCGACCGGGTGATGAACAACTACCGCCGCTTCTTCATGAACAAGAGCTTCTTCCAGTACCCCTGGGAGAAGGACAAGCTGCGCCGCAAGTACCTGATGGGCTGCCTGAAGGCCTTCTTGAAGAGCGGCTTCCAGCGCACCTTCTACGACCTGGGCCGGGTGGGTTACTGGGGGCCGCAGAGCAAGAAGAAGGTCGACTTCGCCTTCGACACCACGCGCCAGTACACCCGCCCGTCGGCCGAGGTGATGGCCGAGGCCGACACCGGCTGGGTGACCATGCACGGGCCCAAGATCGAGCACAAGCGCCGCCAGGGCGAGCTCAACGCCGCGCTGGCCTGCGGCGGCGGCAAGGAGCAGCTGGACGACGAGGTCGACGTCGATGCCATCCTGGCCGCCCAGGCCGCCAGCCTGCCCGCGGCCGGTTCGGTTGATGCGGCGGTGGCCCGGGCTGCGGCGTGACCGCCTCGGCCGGCACCGCCGGGCGCATCGGCCCCAACGCCATCACCCGCGTGGCCGAGGTGCTGCCCGCGCTGTTGGGCGAGGCCGGCACGCGCAGCTTGTTCGAGGCCGCCGGGCTGGCCGCCTACCTGCTGGCGCCGCCGCAGCACATGGTCGACGAGACCGAGGTGGCGCGGCTGCATGCGGTGCTGCGCCAGCAGCTGGGCGCCGGGCTGGCCGGCCTGGTGGCGCGGCGCGCCGGCGAGCGCACCGCCGACTACCTGCTGGCGCACCGCATCCCCCGGCCGGTGCAGGCGCTGCTCAAGATCCTGCCGGCGCGCCTGGCCGCGCGGGTGCTGCTGGCCGCCGTCAGCCGCCATGCCTGGACCTTTGCCGGCAGCGGCCACTTCAAGGCCACATCCGGCCAGCCCTGCGTGCTGACGATCCAGGACAACCCGCTGTGCCGCGGCGTGCAGGCCGAGGCACCGGCCTGCGACTTCTACAGCGCCACCTTCGAGCGGCTGTTCCAGGTGCTGGTGCATCCGGCGGCCCGGGCGGTGGAGACGCATTGCGAGGCGCGCGGCGACCCGTTCTGCCGCTTCGAGCTGCGCTGGTAGGCCCGCCCTCCGGCGACACGCGGGCGCCGCCGGCAGTGAGTGGCCGGTGCCCGCCTAAAATCAGGGACTTCCCGTGGTGGTCCGGCCGTGGCGCGCCGGTGTTGCCCTTCCCTGACCTGCCGCCTCGTCATGACGCACTCCAC
Organism: Burkholderiales bacterium RIFCSPHIGHO2_12_FULL_69_20; assembly: GCA_001770815.1. Lineage (GTDB taxonomy): Bacteria > Pseudomonadota > Gammaproteobacteria > Burkholderiales > Burkholderiaceae_C > Pseudaquabacterium. The sequence goes on along the minus strand of MESD01000189.1, from coordinate 3,144 downwards.
CCTCTCCGCCCTGTCCCCGCTGGATGGCCGTTATGCCGGCCGCATGGCCGCGCTGCGCCCGCTGATGAGCGAGTTCGGCCTGATGCAGCGCCGCGTGCAGGTGGAGGTGGAATGGTTCATCGCGCTGTCGGACGCCGGCTTCGCCGAGTTCAAGCCGCTGATCGAGGCCACGCGCGGTTACCTGCGCTCGCTGGTGCTGCGCTTCAGTGAGGCCGATGCCCAGGCCATCAAGGACATCGAGCGCACCACCAACCACGACGTCAAGGCGGTGGAGTACTGGCTCAAGGCGCGCTTCAAGGGCCATGCCGATCTGGAGTCGGCGGGTGAGTTCGTGCACTTCGCCTGCACCAGCGAGGACATCAACAACACCAGCCACGCGCTGATGCTGAAAGCCGCGCGCGAACAGGTGCTGCTGCCGGCCATCGACCGCATCATCACCAAGCTGCGCAGCATGGCGGTGGCGATGGCCGAGCTGGCTATGCTCAGCCGCACCCACGGCCAGACCGCCAGCCCCACCACCGTGGGCAAGGAAGTGGCCAACGTGGTGGCGCGGCTGGTGGCCGCGCGCGCGCGCATCGCCGGCGTGCAACTGCTGGCCAAGATGAACGGCGCGGTGGGCAACTACAACGCCCACCTGGCCGCCTACCCCGAGGCCGACTGGCCAGCCTTCAGCCGACTGGTGGTGGAAGAGCGGCTGGGCCTGACGCTCAACCCCTACACGATCCAGATCGAGCCGCACGACTACATGGCCGAGCTGTTCGATGCGGTGACGCGCTGCAACACCATCCTGATCGACTGGAGCCGCGATGTGTGGGGCTACATCTCGCTGGGCTACTTCAAGCAGCGGCTCAAAGACGGCGAGGTGGGCAGCAGCACCATGCCGCACAAGGTCAACCCGATCGACTTCGAGAACGCCGAGGGCAACTTCGGCCTGGCCAATGCGCTGCTCACGCACCTCAGCCAGAAGCTGCCGATCAGCCGCTGGCAGCGCGACCTGACCGACAGCACGGTGCTGCGCAACATGGGCGTGGCGCTGGGCTACGCGGTGCTGGGGCTGGACAGCCTGGCCAAGGGCCTGGACAAGCTCGAGACCAACGAGGCCGCGCTGGCCGCCGACCTCGACGGCGCCTGGGAGGTGATGGCCGAGGCGGTGCAGACCGTCATGCGCCGCCACGGCCTGCCCGAGCCCTACGAGCAGCTCAAGGCCTTCACCCGCGGCCAGCCGATGACGCGCGAGCTGATGCTGGGCTTCGTCGACAAGCTCGATCTGCCCGCCGCCGACAAGGCCCGGCTGCGGGCGATGACGCCCGCCAGCTACACCGGGCTGGCGGCGGCGCTGGCGCGCGGGGTGTGAAGGCCATGCGCTTCACCGAGCAACTGGCCGCTGCCGAGCGCCTGAATGATTCGATGCTGTGCGTCGGGCTGGACCCCGAGCCGGGCAAATTTCCGGGCGCCTGGCAGGGCGACGCCGGCCGCATCTTCGATTTCTGCGCGGCCATCGTCGACGCCACCAAGGACCGGGTCTGCGCCTTCAAGCCGCAGATCGCCTACTTTGCCGCGCACCGCGCCGAAGACCAGCTCGAGCGGCTGATGGCCCACATCAAGCGGGTGGCGCCGGCGGTGCCGGTGATCCTGGACGCCAAGCGTGGCGACATCGGCAGCACCGCCGAGCAGTACGCGCGCGAAGCCTTCCAGCGCTACCAGGCCGATGCGGTGACGCTGTCGCCGTTCATGGGCTTCGACTCGATCGAGCCCTGGCTGAAGTTCGACGGCAAGGGCCTGATCCTGCTGTGCCGCACCAGCAACCCCGGCGGCAGCGATCTGCAGGCGCAGCGGCTGGTGGGTGCCGACGGCCAGCCCGGCGACCTGCTGTACGAGCACATCGCCCGCCTGGCGGCCGGCGCGTGGAACCGCAATGGCCAGCTCGGCCTGGTGGTGGGTGCCACCTTCCCGGCCGAGATCGAACGCGTGCGCGCGCTGGCACCCACGCTGCCGCTGCTGATCCCCGGCGTGGGTGCGCAAGGCGGTGATGCCGAGGCCACCGTGCGCGCCGGCTGGCGCGGCCACGGCGCCGCGGGCCAGCGCCAGACCACCGGGGCGATCGTCGTCAACTCGTCGCGCGCGGTGCTGTATGCCTCGGCCGGCGACGACTTCGCCAGCGCCGCCCGGCAGGTGGCCGACCAGACGCGGCGGGCGCTGAATGCGGCGCGTTGAGGGCAGGGCGTGCGCCGCGCAGCGCGCACGCCCTGCCGACGTGACATCGTCCACGCGCTCACCCCGAGTGGCGGGGGGGTGGCCGGCGAGCGGCGTGGCTGCAGCGGCCTTACATTGCGGGGCCATCTGCCCTGCCCGGGCCGCCTCACCATGATGTCCTTCTCCAAATCATCCCTGTTCCTTGCCCTGATCGCGCTGAGCGCCGAGGCCGCCGCCGCGGCCCCCGCGGCGGCGCTGAGCGCCTGCAGCTGGGACCGGCCGGGCCAAAACCCCTTCATGGGCGACCTGGTGTCTGCGGTCGACCGCTACCAGGACATCCCGGCGCCGGTGCGCGCGCGACTCAAGACCCGCATGGCAGAGCGCGCCTACGACGAGATCGTGAGCATCGGGCGCGACCGCATCGTCGGCCACGCGCGTTATGGCGCCGAGATCCGCGACATGCACTTCGGCAGCGGCCAGGTGTGCGGCACCGTCAGCCGCGCCGGCTGGGCCGCCGGCATGCACGAGCGTGGGCTGGTGTACTGCGAGGCGAACCACTGCATCCTGGTGCCCACGGTGTGCCGCAACGTCAGCCGCATCACCCGCGAAGCGCCGGCGATGTTGGGTACTGCCGGCACTGCTGGCGCTGCGGGCGGGGGCGGCTCGCCTGCCGTGCCCGACAGCAGCGAATCGACGACCGCCACGGGTGCAGCGGCACCGGGCGATATGGCCGATGCGGCCCAAGCGGCCAGTGCGGCCGGCCGTGGCGGCGAACCGCTGGCCTCAGCCGGCGGCACGCCCACCGCCGCCGACCTGGGTGCCGGGGGCGGCTCCACCACCGGGCCGACGCCCGGCGCGGTGGCCGCGCCGGACAGCTGGATTGCCGCACTGGGCCTGGATGGCGTCATGGCGGCGGCGCCCGACGCGTCCAATCCCGGTGGCACCGCCTTG
>MESD01000188.1 GCA_001770815.1 Burkholderiales bacterium RIFCSPHIGHO2_12_FULL_69_20 | reverse complement strand
ACCAGCGCCGCGAAATATGCCCCCAGAAGTCCCCCCAAATGGCCTCAGACGTCAAGACACCCTCTGGGACGTCCAGAAACGAAAAAGCCCCGGCTGGCGGGGCTTTACGTGTGTTTCTGGGTCTGTCTGAGGCTGTCTGAAAGGCTTCCCTGGCGGGAGAGCGGCGGCCGAATGAACATCGGAAATGCAGCATCCATGCGGGTTTGTCGGGCATCGATTTCATGACGTTCCCCCAATTGTTCCCCCAGTCCGCGCCGGCTGGGCCAGACGGACAGCGGGCACAGACCGGCGCACCGGCTTAACTGCACTGCTTAACCGGGCGCCGATTGTTTAGTAACTCGGCAGGGCTGCAACGACGACTTGCATGGGGTCCGAATTACCCGCATGGGTGGGGGGGCCGGGAAGGACCCGAGGACATGCCTGTTTTGACTGCGGACAGTGCGGACACTGCGACATCGTTGATTCGATTGGCTTTTCCCTGTCCGCACCCACATAGCGGAATGCGGACAGTGCGGACAACTCGTGACCCTGCAGGCAGGCTTGATGCGATGGACACACCGACACACCAGCTCAGCCAGGCGCACGCGCTGCTCTCCTTGCTGGTATCCAGACCGACCACCAAGGCGCGAAAGTGATCCTGCCACGCGGCCCCCGCAGCCCCGTCCGGCAGCATGTGCATGCGGCGCTGCAAGGGCGTGCATGGTCGACCGTCCGAACACATGGCAGGCCGGCCGGGCCTCGGACAAAGCAACGGGCCCACAAGGGGCCCGCCGGTTGCCGAAGCAACATGCATCGTTCGCCGTGGCGTCGGGATGCATCAACCCTGGAGAAATGCGCTCGCGCGCAGCATCACTCGTTGGGCCCGTACCGAACCATGGTTGAGCCGTGCCTCAAGTGCCTCCGAGCGCCTTGAGGAACCTGCAGCGGCTATGGTCCGGCTATCTCGCCGCTGCAGGTTTAGATCAGGTCGAGGCGCCCTTGTACAGGCCGCGGAAGTCGAGGGCGCCGCAGCCGAAGTCGAGCGACACCTTGATCTCCATGCCGTCGACGTCGAAGCCCTCGCGCGTGGCGATCTGCGGCCCGGGTTGCTCTTCGAGGTACGAGTACTCGATGGTGTCGAACAGGTCCGGGTCGGCCGACATGTACCAAGCGGTGGTCGAGTAGGCATCCAGCCGCGGATCGACGATCTTGTCGTAAAAGCCGTTGAACAGGTTCACCTTGTCACCGGCGCTGGCGCCCGGCACCGGCACCAGGCAACGGTCGAGCTTCAGCTCCAGCGCGGCGGGCACGATGATGTAGCGGCCCGAAACATCGATGGGCGTTGCCCCATCCAGGCCCTTCTGCATCCGCAGTGCCAAGCGGGCAGCGGCCAGCGTCGTGTTGTCGAGTTCAGCGGCGGCCCCGGCCAGGTTGCCATGGGTCGCATGGAACAGCGCCACGCCGTCGCTCATCGTCGGATTGGATGCCAGCAGGTCCACCAGCGACTGCGACTCGAATTCGGCCGCAGCCACGCCGAATTTCTGGTTCATCTGGCCGAAGGCGTCCAGATCGTCGTTCACCAGCGCCTGGCGGGTGATGCCGAAGATCTTGCCGAAGGTCGACAGCTTGTAGCTCTCGGCCATCTCGCCCATCTTCGAGGTGCGCTTGAACTCGCCGTGCTCGTTGACCTTTTCGAGCTTCGGCGCCTCACCCAGCGCCAGACTCTGCTTGGCCCGGAAGTCACGCGCCGTCGACTGCTTGCAGGCGCGCCGCAAGCCGCCCTTGTACGAGTCATAGGCGCGGCGCAGCACCCGATTGCCGGCGCTGGTCAGCAGTTGCGGAAAGTCGGACGTGCCGTGCATGGCGCGCGTGATGATCTGCGAGGGGCCCATGTAGGTGGTGCGGATGCCGCGCAGTTCCAGCAGCTCACGCGCCATGTCGACGCAACGCATGTTCATGAACTGGCGCGCCGCGTCGCCGGGCGCCGGGCCACCGCAGCGGGCCGCCAGCACTTCGGCAAAGGCGCCGCTGCGACCCTCGGGCGAATGGATGTCGTCGACACCGGCGCCGACACCGTATTCAGGCAGGGCCGCAGCCGAACGACTCGGACCGCTGTTGGCA
>MESD01000187.1:18488-18699 GCA_001770815.1 Burkholderiales bacterium RIFCSPHIGHO2_12_FULL_69_20 | reverse complement strand
CTGCGAGCCCTTCAGGCACGCCGTGACGGCGAGGCGGTCCCACTCGATGGTGGCCAGGGCTTCGGCGATGGCGGCGTCGCGCAATGCGCCGCGCATCAGGTACAGCGCCGCGAGCGTGATGGCGGCACCGGCCGAGCCGCCGCCGATGACCCACAGCGGCACGGGCCGGCCCGCGATGTCGACCCCGGGCAGCACGTCAAAGGCCAGCGCC
>MESD01000187.1:16320-18471 GCA_001770815.1 Burkholderiales bacterium RIFCSPHIGHO2_12_FULL_69_20 | reverse complement strand
AGGCTGGGCGAGGTGGCGCCACAGCAAGGCGCTGGCCGACAGGAAAGCCTGGTCCCAGGCGCGACCGTCGGCAGGGTCGCGATTGCGCTGCAGCAGGTAGCTGCCCGGCGCTGCGGCAAAGCGGTTGACGCGGGTGTCCTGGCCCTGGGCCGGTACTCGCCACATGCGCAGCGTGCCGACGATGCCCGCCGCCCTGGCAGTCTTCGCCAGCAGGATCGGAACCTCCACCATGGCATCGCGCGGCGGTGACAGTTCGGCGTCTCCGCCACCGATCAGTGCGTCGCACATCAACCGCTCGGCCAGGGTCTTGGGCTGGTCGTCACCGGCTGTGTCGCGCCCCGCCGCCCGCGAGAGCAGGCTGCGCACCAGTTGCGCGACACGAATCATCGCGGGCTTCGGGTCGATGCCGCGCGGGGCACCACTCAGATTGAGCGGGAAGTGGCCGGCAATGACCCGATCCAGCCAAGCCCGGGCGGCGTCGACTTGCTGCCGGTAGGCCAGGTCGCTCGACCTTGCCGTGAGCCCACCCTGTCGGCGGCACAGTTCGATCCACACCGGCCAATGCTGCGCATGAGTGCGCGCCAGGTCGGCCGGAACGATAGGCTCGTCGAATGCCATGCGACGGGCAAGTTCAGCCAGTTTCCGGTCAAGAGGATCGATGGTCAATGGGCCGCCGACGGTGTGAATGCAAAGCCCGATTCTGGGCATGGTTGGCACTTCCCGCCAATACAGGCAGACACGCAGGACCGGGCGGCGTGCCCCTTAAGGCCGGCGGCCGCGTTAAGCAGATTTGCCGGCGGTTTGTGCAGACCATCCATGCACGGTCAACTCGGGAATCGGGTTCAATCCGCGTCGAATCGCTCTGGACGGTTGTTGTCGATGTACACCGGATCAATGGGCCAGCCCGCGCAGAAGAGCGAAGCGAACGTGTACCACTTTTGATCGAACGGGCTTTGCGCCAGCCAATACTCGTCGTCATCGGACGGCGTTGACGCTTTATGTTCGAAATCGATCTTCTTCGCCCCAGCGAGGAGTTCGTCTTTCGTGACATCCGGTGGGGCACTCAATTCACAGATCTTCGCCGCCATCCCCTTTCTGCCTGGCAGGCTGGGCCACAGCTCGTTGAGGAGCGCTCTGATTTCCGTTTTGTCCATGATGAAATCTCTTGATCGAATCACGAGAATGGTTTGACGTGCTCAGATCGCCGCCAGCCGGCAGCGCTTCATTTCGGTGCAAACCGGGGACAACGGCCTCCCCGTCGGGATGTTCGTTGACAAGCTGTAGTCACCCGCTGACACGTCCTGGCCGCAGTGCACACCCAGCTCCACATCTGCCACTCCCGAAGCGCGCTCTTCGCCCCAAAGCACAGCTGCGACGATGTGCACGAACTCGCCTTGCGTGGACCTGAAACCATTCGGCACCAGATACTGACCGACGCGTTCCCGTGCCAAAGCATCGATGTCGATGGGCTCCCGGGATTGCCGATCAGCCCACAGGTCTTGGCATACCGTCATGGTGATGTCCTGTTCGAAGAGTTGACTAGGGGTACTCTTTCGGAGTCGGCGGATGTGTCCCTGGCCGCCCTTGGCAGAAAGGACACCGATTCGGATTGCTCTCGAAGTCCGCGGCAGAGTAGTTTTCTATGTCGTAGATCGTATGGCGATCGATCAGCCCGCACTGGGCGCAGATGAGCGAATACTCATCTTCTTCGCGACACCCGCCGACATCGCGGTCATAACACTTCAGCACTCCGCCACATTTGGGGCATGGTGAGTCCGAGGTCAGATCGGTCTTCATAGTCTCCATGGTGCGTTTCTCCAATCTGTGCGCCGGCGCGGGTGTCGATGAGCCCGGCGACCGGTTCGACCAAGTTGGGCAAGAGCCCGGCGTGCGTCGTGAGACGAGGCTCCTCAATCCCGCTCGGCAATCAGTGTGGGCGGACCTGCTACCGCATGAAGGTGCGCGAGCCAAGCTCTCAGAGCGCCAACCGGATCTTCCAGCCGGACCGTCAGCAACTGACGCTCGCCGGACCGGACCCACGCATCGCGCGACAGCGAAAGCTCGAGGTCGAAAGACGGGGCGGCGAACCGAAGCGTCAGTCGGTCGGGCAACTGCTCGCCACTCCACGCGACGTACGCGCGGCAAAGGCGG
>MESD01000187.1:15948-16310 GCA_001770815.1 Burkholderiales bacterium RIFCSPHIGHO2_12_FULL_69_20 | reverse complement strand
GAAACTGACGGTGGCTGCGATGCCAGCCTCGTTGAAGTCGAAGTCCAGCGGCGCCGCGGGCTCGCCGGCGGCATGGAACCCGGCGGCGCCTAGCGGATGCATCGCGCCGATGCCGCCCGCCGCCCTCACGCCATCCCACGCTGCGCCCGGGAGCGGGTGCACTTGCGCAACGAGGCCCCTCGCCCATTTGCCAACGAACCGGATGGCACCGGCAAGCAGTGCCGAAGCGACGGTGGCCGCGACCTCTAGCCTGACCGGTGGGGGCCTGGCCTCGACCACGCCGCCCCAGGGGATCAATGTCTTCTTGAACTGAGGGTAGCGGCGACCGAACTCCTCGCCCCACTGCTGGCGTGCCGTCTTCT